>JAFUWD010000056.1 GCA_017483645.1 Muribaculaceae bacterium
CGCTCATAAGCGAACGGATGATTTCGCTGTATTGATAACCATACAGTCTGCATCTCATACCGAGGGTTGAGTCGATTACAGATGAGAGTCTGGAGTCAAATTGCTCCATAATTTAAAATATTCCTCCAAAAGGAGAGAGTTTCTCAGATTTTATTGCTACCTTTGCCATGTCTGTCGGGTTTGATACATATTTTTATTTGCAACACTAAGATAGGTGAAAAATCTTACATGGCAATATCCTGAGCAACTTTTTGTTGCTCAGGTACTTAAAAAGTTATATTTGTAATAGTGTTGCGGACTTAAGGTATATAATAAAAAAACACAATTTATTCAATTTTTAGCGTAATGATAACGAAGCGAAACCTCTGTTGCGACAAAGCCGCAACATTTTTTGTGTGGATGATGTGCATGCTTTGTGGCCTTGCCGCAAGTGCGCAAGACAATGCGTCGACCCTAACGTTCACAGAACGTTATACCAATAACCAGGCCACAGCCGATGACGGTGTGGTGTGGACCATTGCCACCGACGGAACACAGGGAAATTACCGAAGAGCCGATCAGAGCGGTGGTCCCGGTATCAATATCGGCAATGGAGGTTATTTCACCTATGTCCAATTTTCCACCAGCGGATTAAGCGGGAAGAAAATAACGAGCATCGAGGTGAAATGTGCGGTGTCGAATACGGGAAGAAACGGATGGATTACAGATACTCGCACCTCTCTGAGAGCCACGGTCAACGGCAGTGCCTTTGGCTCTACCCAGTACCTGACCAGCACGAGTTCCACGGTTTACACGATTACCGGAAACAGCAACCCGGTGGACGGTAATGTCGTAGTCCGCCTGGAGCACTCCTACAGCAATTACACGATTTATGTGCACCAAATCATTGTTCATTACGGGCTGCCCAGCATCAGCAGCAGCCGTATCGGGCAGTCGGGCTACTTTGCTTCGGGTTATACATGGCAGGAAGTGGGTTATGCCGGACTGGGCAACCAGAACGAGGTGCTGGCCGTGGGCGAATATACCGCCACGGCGGGTGAGAAACCCACCATTGGTTTCACGCTGCTTGGTGGCCAGGACTGGGCCGGAGCGCCGGGGCAGACCTATCGCGACTTCATCAGTCGTGTGTGCGTCTATGCGCGCAAATATGATGATGCGGTGTTCCGCAGCAACAACCAGAGCGTGTCGAACACCTTTGCGCAAATTTTTGACTACCGCGACCCCGTGGCCAACAGCGGTGCCATCTTGCTGGCATCCACCACCGACCTCGCTCAGGCTGAACAGGCTCTCACCAGCGACGTAGCTCTTGAGGGCGGCGACTATGTGATATACGTCACGGCCGATATCAAGCAGAACGTTGACCTGCTCCCGTTGATTGATGCGGAGAACAAGCACTACACCATGATTGGCGCCAACATCACCCGGATGGGCACTGCCGACCCGATCAAACAACTGCGCACCAAGCGGCCTTTTGGTTCGCGTGTGCTGGTGCCGCTGCGCAAGGTCATCTACATGCCGGGTGATTTCTATTCGAAGTACTACCGCATCCCGTCGATTGCCACCGCCGCCAATGGCGACCTGGTGTGTATCAGCGATGCCCGCAAGTATCATCCGCACGACATTGAGAACGATATTGACATGCTGGCCCGCATCTCGACCGACAACGGCAAGACGTGGGGCAACCCTGTGACCATTGCCAAGGGCGAGGGTGGCAGCGAAACAATGACCTCCACCCAGTGCGCTAATACCACTGGCTATGGCGACGCCGCGCTGGTGGCTCTGCCCAACGGCGACCTGCTCGCCACCATGGTGAACGGCTACCGCATCGCAGGCGGAACCAATTCAAAGCCTACATACAACTATTATTATATCAGCCATGACAACGGCCGCACTTGGGCTCGCCAAGGCGAAATTCCCAAAGCGCTCACCAACTACACGCGCGGCTGTATCGCCCCGGGCAACCTGTGTCCTGTCAAGAGCGGTCCGCTCGAGGGTAAAGTGCTGGGTATTTATCGCGCGGTGCGTTACGACATGTCGCACACCTCACAGAGCACGCAGGGTACCATCGGAACCGGTGAGGAGCAGAACTACATTCTCATGTACGACCCCGATACCGACAACTGGAGTCGCATCAATGTGGACTATGTTACCAACAATCAGAATGTGACCAACCGCATCGCCCTGTATGGAACCATCTACGGCTCATGCGATGAGACGCACATCACGCAAATCGACGGGACGCACTTTTTGCTCAGTTTCCGCTATCAGAGCACCAATTATCGCAAGTTTGCCTTTGCTACTTACAATGCCACAACCGGACGCTTGGAGGTGAAGCATCTGGTGAACTGTGGCATGAACCTGGGTACGGCGGCAAATGGCGAGATGATTACCTTTAACGGTTACCTGGGTGATGAGCCCGAGGATGTGATTCTCCATGCTGTGCCTTCTTCTTTGGCTTATCACCACGGTGGCGGTACGCACCGCAGTGGACTGGGTGTTTACAGCGTGGACCGTGAGGTGGCTCTGCAAGGCAACCAATTCACGTGGACGCCACGCCTCAACGTGAGCGACCCCTTTGGCGGCATTAACACAGGCACCACCGTCACCCCCGAAGACCGCGACGAGACGGCGCAGTACAGCTCGTTCACCGTTCAGGCCGACGGCACACTGGGTCTGCTCTTTGAGGAATACCCGCTTATCGTTTATATGCCAGGCGAGGACAGCCGTGGTGAGTACTTGATGCACTCGGTGTATATGAACTTCCGCATCGGCGATGTGATGCCAGGCATGACGGCGAGCAATGAGCAGCTGGTGCCACCAGTGATTGCGCCTGAAAGCAAGGTCTATGACTATCGCATGAATAAGTATATGCCCGAACCCATCGTGGTGACGCAGGAAAACGAGGTGGAGGTAACCACCTATGTGACTTTCCGTGTGATGAACGCTGCCGGCGTGACATTGAAGACGTTGAACACCACTTTCACGGGTGCGAGTGCCAGCTATGACGCCGACGCCCTGCGTGCCATGGGCATTCTGGACAGCGATATCGCCGACGGCACAATGATTCAGGTGAGTGCCTATTGCCGCAACACCGATGCCAAGCAATCAACCGCCACCAGCCAGAATTATACCTTTAAGAACGCCGAGTTGCGCCGCTATGTGGTGCTAGAACGTCCCACCACCGGCTGGGGCACTCCCGAGATTTCGGCTGTGGGTCCCGGTGTGAAGCCGCAGGGCGAGGTGCTGGAGGTGAGCGTGGGCACTTTGGTGACAGTCAACGCCCCTGCCAAGGATGGCTATGTCTTCGAGGGCTTTGACCTCTACGGCGGTGAGAATTATGTGGCCAACGATCCTGACTACACTCGCTTAGGGGCTGTGAAGATGAATGACTTGGGCTACCAAGTTCAGTTCACCGCTTCCAGTACCATTGAGGCGGGTGCTGTCGAGAACAACTACGACAGCGATGGCGACGGCACGCTCGACGCGGTGGCCATCTACGCCTGGTATCAAGCCGACAACTGCGGTGTGAAGACGCGTGTGTACATCTCGCGCTTCGACAGCAACGCCAACACCGGCTCGGGAAGTGCCGACGTGCGCAATTGGAAAGAATTCTACTGCGAGTGGGCACCCGATGAGAAATACATGCACAGTGACTTCCCGACCACCGATTTGGGTACCCTGGACTTCGGTTCCGTGTCGGTTCCCGACAACGAGGGTGAGGCCGGCGGCAAGCAGGTGGACTATGGCAACCGCTATCCGCTGGGCACCCAGCCCGGCAAGAGTGATGTGCTGGCTGCTTGCGGCCTGCACCTGAATGCCTGCGTCATGCCCGACCACAATGCTGCCAACAATAACAACGCTATTGTCATGCTGCGCAAGCGCGTGGGCACCAGTGGCGACTACACCTATCTCACGCGTGGCGAGTTCAACAAGCCCATCACGGTGGCCGGTGCCTCCGGAGCACCGCGCCGTGTGCAGTCGTGGGATGATGCCCCCGAGGTGTCAAGTAACGAAAGCGGCCTGGCCTACTATCTGCTCAACGGCCGCAACTATCAGTTTGCCGAAGACGGCACCATCAAGCAGAATGCCATTGCGCAGACCAACTGGTTCGACAACGACCAGAACCCCGTGCTGGTGGAGGACATGATGTTCAACAACCTCATCGACGAGGAGCGTGCCGCAGCCAACGGCTATGACGACAACAATGCTCCCGGCCTGGTGCTCGACGTGTTTGTGGTGAACAAGAACAACCTCCAATCGGTGGAGAACATGGTGGCCTCGGGCGACTATGTGTACAAGGTGTCGCATTACTTCCAGCCCGATGGCCTCATCACCAGCGTGAAGACCGTGAAGACGGCCAGCTCGTTGCGCATGGTTCCGCTGGTGGGTGGCGTGATGGTCGAGGCCGACGGCGTGCAGCCCGTTACCATTTACAACCTCAAGGGCCAAGTGGTGCGTGCAGCCCGTGTCAACGGCTCACAGTTCATAGCCCTGCCAGCCGGACCCTATGTAGCGGCCGGAACGAAGTTTGTGGTGCGCTGACGGCATCGCAACCGACAAACAAAATCCCTTGGGCCATTCGGCCCAAGGGATTTTTTGGTTCGCCCGACATGGGCATAATCTAATGGGTGCAAGTCCCGAGCGCGGCCTAATAGCGGCAAGCGCACAGCCAAAGGCAAGGGTGTCCATCGCGAGGTGGAATCTGAAGGAAGCCGGCGGCAAAGCACTGGCCTGAC
>JAFUWD010000088.1 GCA_017483645.1 Muribaculaceae bacterium
ACATTGAGAATATTTCTATAATTTTGTCATCAGGAAACATAGCGGTTGTTTTTATTGGTTTTTTTAGCACTACAAAATTACTAAAAATTCCGCTATGTTCCTAATTTTCAATCAATTAAATTTCATCGAACTCACGTTAAAATTAGGGCTGATACCATTGTTCGGTGTCAGCCCTTTTGGTTACCTTTGTAGTCGCGAAAAAAATCAAACGTAACCATGGGCAAAAGTACACATTTTTTCGGACAGCCGGTATATGGTCAGCTGATAAAATCGCTCGACCGTGATAAAATTGTTGAAATGAGCCGCAAAAACGGCGGTGAGAAGTACGTGAAGAGCTTTGACGGGTACACCCATCTGCTCACGATGCTGTATGCCGTGGTCATGCGCTTCGACTCACTGCGTGAAATAGAGGCGGCCATGACGGCAGAGGTTCGCAAGCTCCACCACATAGGCATTGAGAAGGTTCCCAAGCGCAGCACCCTGTCAGATGCGAATGCCAGACGGCCTGAGACATTCTTTGAGGAGGTATATCATGACCTTTACGAGTCAAATAAGGACAAACTTTCGTCGGACAGCCGGCGCAACGGCACAGAGGAGTGGATAAAACGCCTGAGAATCATTGATTCCACTACCATCACACTGTTCTCCAACGCCATCTTCAAGGGTGTCGGACGCCACCCGAAGACAGGGAAGAAGAAGGGTGGCATCAAGGTCCACTCCGTCATCCATGCCAATGAGGGCGTACACTGTGACGTCAGGTTTACATCTGCTGCCACGAATGACTCCTTCATGCTCGCTCCGAGCCACTTCAGCCATGACGAGATCGTCGCCCTCGACCGAGCATACATCAACTACGAGAAGTTCGAGAAACTCACCGAGCGAAACGTCACATACGTGACGAAGATGAAGAAAAGCCTGAAGTACGATGTACTGGTGGACTGCATGGACATGAATCCTGACGGCCAGATGGAATACAGGGAGCAGGTGGTTGTTTTCCGAAAGGACGGCATCAACCATATCGCTCGCATCATCACATACGTGGACATCAAGAAAGGAAAGGCGCCGAAGTTGGTCTCACTGCTTACCAACGACTTTGACATGCCTATGGAAACCATTGTGGCCATATACCGCCGACGGTGGCAAATAGAGTCGCTCTTCAAGCAGATAAAGCAGAACTTCCCACTCAGATACTTCTATGGAGAGAGCGCCAATGCCATAAAGATACAGATATGGGTCACTCTTATTGCCAATCTGCTGCTGTCAATCCTGCAAAGCTCGCTGGAAAGACGCTGGAGCTTCTCCGGGCTGGCTACGATGGTGCGGATTGTCATGATGGAGTACCTCAACTTGAATACTTTCTTCAATATGCCCGATGCTGACATGAAACTGATGCTGGAAACTGTTGCTGAATCACCTCCAATTGATGTGGAAAACATAAAAGGGGGCTTGTCACAAACATAAATGAATCCCAACTCCTGTGTTATAAAGAGTTGGGATGGATACTTTAATATTTAGCGGACAGTAATAAAATACAATAAATGCAGCGGACTGACGAGGATTGATGCCTATCCCAACCCTGAGAAAGTCGGCATTGGGGGGTATGTTTTCTACAATGTCAAATACTGCACCCTGCACGTATTGCCCAAGTATCTGAGTGCATACCAGACGACTGCCCAGTGGAAGGATTTCTACATTATCGTGGCCGACCTTACAGAGATTGAGCCGATCATTGGCGATTTAAATGCCGACGGGGAAATCAGCATTGCCGATGTCACGTCGCTCGTCGATGTGGTGCTGCGGCAGAAAAGCACCACCGCCAGCGATGTGAATGGTGACGGCGAAACGTCAGTTGCCGACATCACCGCCTTGACCGACTTGCTGCTGAGTAGGCAATGACGCACTCGTAAAGGCTCAAAATCTCCGGCAATCGGTAAAATGAATGGTTCCACCCAGGCGAAAAAATGAAAAAAATCGTTTCTGATTTTGTTTTTCGCTTGCTTATTTGTAACTTTGCACCGCTTTTTTGAAAAGAACATCGTGTGATGGGAAATTAAGGAAGCAATAACGAACTTAATTTTGAGTAACACAAACAATTAACCGAATGAAAACATTCAAACTCAATGCCGAGCCTCGTACCGACCTCGGCAAGAAAGCCGCAAAGGCTATTCGCAAAGAGAACAAGATTCCCGTGGTGCTTAACGGCGGCAAGCTCGTTGAGCTGGACAAGGACGGTAACTACAACGGCAAGCTGCTCAAGGGCGAGAAAGTGGTGCCCGTGGGCCGCGACGGCAAGGCTATCATCACCACCGACCTGGTGGTGAACTTCGCCGACATCCGCAAGCTGGTGTACAGCCCTGAGATTTTTGCCATTGAGCTGACCTACGACGGCCAGACGAAGATGGCTGTGCTCAAGGACATCCAGTTCCACCCCGTGAACGACAGCATTCTGCACATCGACCTGCTGGAGGTCACCACCGACAAGCCCGTTGTGGTCGACGTTCCTGTGCACGTGCAGGGTCACGCTGCCGGTGTGAAGGCTGGTGGTAAGCTCTACCTGAGCATGAAGAAGGTGAAGGTGAAAGCCATCTACACCGAGATTCCCGAAACCGTGATTGTGAACGTGGACAACCTGCAGATTGGCCAGGCACTCAAGGTGCGCGACCTGCATTTCGACAACTACGAGCTGGTGAGCGCCAAGGATCTGGTGATTACCGGTGTCAAGACCACGCGTGCCGCTGCCGCTGCCGCCACGACCGAGGAGGAAGAGGCTGCCGCCGAGTAATCGACCACGAATCTATCATCAACCGCGAATTTTCCGCTACTCTCATCCGCGGAGATTCGCGGTTTTTTCTGACAACCCCACATGTTTCAATTCCTGAGAAAACTGCTGGGAGGCAAGCAGCAGCCTGCCGCGCAGCAGCAAAACAACGAACCTGAGCAGATGAAATTTCTTGTCGTAGGACTGGGCAACATCGGAGCCGAATACCAGGGCACCCGCCACAACATTGGCTTCACTGTGGTCGAGGCACTGGCTGAGCAGGCTGGCGCCACGTGGGCCACGGCACGCTATGGCGCAGTGGCGCAGATGCGTGTCAAGAACCAGCAACTGCTGCTGCTCAAGCCGTCCACCTACATGAACTTGAGCGGTGAGGCGGTGCGCTACTGGGCGCAAAAAGAGAAAATCGGCCTGGACCACATTCTGGTGGTGGTGGACGACATCGCATTACCCTTCGGTGCCATCCGCATGCGGGGCAAGGGTGCCGACGGCGGGCACAACGGACTCAAGAGCATCGACCAAATGCTCGGCAGCCAGCAATATGCGCGGCTGCGCTTTGGCGTGGGCAATGATTTCCCGCGGGGCGCACAGGTGGATTACGTGTTGAGCCATCCCGGTGCCGACGAGCTGGCGGTGCTGCCCGAGCGCGCCAAGGTGGCATGCGACGCCATCCGCGCCTTCTGCCTGAGCGGCATCGATTTTGCCATGACACATTACAACAACAAGTGACATCATCCCAATTATCTTGAACCATGACCGAGGTACGCATCGACAAGTGGCTGTGGGCCACACGCATCTTCAAGACTCGCACCATCGCCACCGACGCCTGCAAAATGGGGCGCGTGACCATGGGCGGCATGAATGTGAAGCCGTCAAGGCTCATCAAGCCCGGTGATGTCATCGCCGTGAAGAAGCCACCCATCACCTACACCTTTGAGGTGCTGGCCGTGCTGCAAAACCGCGTGGGGGCCAAACTGGTGCCCAACTACCTGCGCAACATCACCACCCGCGACCAGCTGGAACTGCTCGAAATGGTGAAGATTGACGGTTTTGTCAATCGCCAGAAGGGATTGGGCCGTCCCACCAAGAAAGATGGCCGCGAAATGAAGGAATTCACCGACGAGGCATTCTTCGGCTTTGACGACGCCTTCGACTGGGACGAAGACGACAATCCCCTCTGGACTGCCGACGACGAAGCACAACTGGAAATTCCTGGCAAATGATTGTCAGGCGCCAAGCATAACAAAGGGCATGAGGCTGAAGACCTCGTGCCCTTTGTTTGTCGGCCCACATGAGCAGTTGGTTTCAATCAATGTGGATGCGATAGATGGAGCCCTCGATGAGTGAGCAGTAGATGTCGCCTGTGGTGCGGTCGATGTCGAAGCCATTAACCTCGCTGCTACCCAGTTTGTAGTTGAACTTCAGCAGGTGAGTGCCTGCGTCAAACACTGCCAGCATGCCACGTCGCGACCCCATCAGCACATATCCGCCGCTCTCCACCACGATGCATGGCGCATGCTCATAGCCGAAGTTGCCGTCGGCCTGCCACAACTCCTTGAAACTGTCGCCCTGCGTGCTCATGGCCACCAGAAAACCGTCCATGGTCTTGGCATAGGCTGTGTTTCGGTCCACACTGTGCCCCAGGCTCTCGCGCACCTTGTTCTGGTTTTTCTCGCGCCAAATTTGATGGCCGTCGCGGCGGTCAAGAGCCGTGGCCACGCGGTCGGGCGCCACGACAATCACTTTGTCGTCGGTCACCACGGGCACCACATTGCCCGGGCTGTAAAGGTTGACGTTCTTGCCATTGTTCCACTTCCAGCGCAGCGAGCCATTGTGGCGGTTGAGCACCCGCAGATAGGTGTCCCAAGCCCCGAAAATCACATCGCCGCCATCGACCACCGGCTCGGCCTGACAGTAATTGTTGATGCTGTCGTAGTGCCACAACAACTTGTGACGTTTCACATCCCAAGCCTGGAATGTTTTGTAACCACCTTGATACAAGTAGTCGCCGGTCGCCACTCCGTCGGCCACATAAGGACCGGCGGCCTGGTACTGGTAGACCTGCTTGCCATTTTTCTTGTTGAGCCACACCAGCCGCTTGTCGGCGGTGGGCAGCACCACATATTTGTCGGCCACGGCAGGGCGAGAGAAGAGCATGGCGTCGGTCTTGTATTGCCAGCGCACCTGGTGGGTTCGCTTGTCGAGCGCCTTGCACCATCCCAGCGAGTTGCCGAAGTAGATGCAATCCTTGTCCACGCCCACGCGAGTGAAAATCGACGCGTCGTCGGCAAACACTTTCTCGATGGCAAAGCCGGCAGGCACGCTCGTGTTCACCACTTCGGGCTGCAGGTCGTCGAAATCGAGGTTGATGTGATAGGCGTATTTCAGCACAGGTTCTTGTCCCAGCTGCTTGTCGTAGACGTGAATCCAGTTGCGGCGCAGGTCCACGTTGAGCAACGTGTAGCCGTGGTTGCCGCCGCCCATGTCGAGAGCACGCACCATCAGGCCGCTGATGCCTGCGGTCTCGTACTGTCGCCACGAGTGGTAGTGCCCGCACTGGTGGGTGATGACGGGATATTTCTTGAGAATGTTCACATAGTCGCGATAATTGTCCAGGTCGTCGAGGATGGGATAGTGATTCACGCTGAGCACTTTCTTGCCCGGTGTGACACGGCTTGCCAGCGTCTGGTCGAGCCAAATGAGGTCCTCCTGCTTGATGTGGCCGTCGCCCATCTTCATGAAGGGGCCGCAGTTCATTCCCACCACCACCAGGTCGCCCACCTCAAAAACGAAGCGGTCGTTGCCCCACAGGTCGTTGAACGTTTTGCAAGCGCTCTGGCTCCAGTTGTTCTCGTGGTTTCCGGGAATGACATAGAGGGGCTTGGTGACTCCGTCCATAATGGTCTTGACATAATTGAGCTGCACATCGCTGCCTTCGTTGGTGAGGTCACCGGTGAGCATCACCACATCGGCATCACTGGCATTGATTTCGGCCACCGCCTCGCGCAGTTTGCCATCGTTGACGTTGCCTGGTGTGACGTGAATGTCGCTCAGAATGGCAAATTTCTGAGCGACGGCCGTCGAGGCGGCCAGCACCACAATCGCCAACACAATCGTCAGTCGGAAAAAACGGTTTTTCATCATTGCTTTACTATTTTTTGGTGTTTGTGACACAAAGATACTAAAAAAATCAACACACACAGCATCGCGCCTGCACATTTCATGCAGCGTGCTCATTCCAATAAAAATGCTGCCGATGCAGGGGATGTTCAAGAAAAAAGCGTACCTTTGTGGAAAACAAACACGTTGAAATCATGATTGACATCAATAACGGCATTATCAAGACTGTGCGGGCGCTGGCCGTGAAAAAGAACCGCGACGACGAGCGACTATGGGTGGCCGAAGGCACCAAATGCGTGCGCGACACCTGGGGACGTTTCCCCTGCCGCTGGATAATTGCCACACGGGCCTGGCACGACCAGTTCGGCACAGCCGAGCACTACGACCATCTGGTGATAGCCGGCAAGAGCCAAATGGCGCGCATGTCGCAATTCACCACGCCGAGCGATGTCATCGCCGTCTATGAGAAGCCCGCTATCGGCATCGACCGCTCCCGTGTGGAAAGCAGCCTGAGCATCGTGCTCGACAACATCCAAGACCCCGGCAATCTGGGCACCATCGTCCGCCTTGCCGACTGGTACGGCATCCGCGACATTTTTGCCAGCCCCACCACCGTCGACGTGTTCAACCACAAGGTGGTTCAGGCCACCATGGGAGCCATAGCACGGGTGCAGGTGCACTATGTGGACTTGGAGGAACTTTTCGATGATTTCCCCGACCTGCCGGTTTGCGGCACCTTTCTCGATGGCGACAACATCTACTCGGCCACGCTGCCCGAGCGCGGTTTCGTGGTCTTCGGCAACGAGGGCCAGGGAATTGGGGCCAAAGTGGGCGCACGGGCCACACAGCGCCTGCTCATTCCCAAAGCCAGCGATGCCGGCAGCGACTCGCTCAACGTGGGGCTGGCCGCCGCCATCACCATCAGCGAGTTCAAGCGCAAATTATTCATCTGACAAACCACACACCATGGCCAAACAAGCAAAAACCACATACTTCTGCAAGAATTGCGGTGCCGAGTCACCCAAATGGGTGGGCCGCTGCCCCTCGTGCGGCGAGTGGAACACCTTTGTGGAGGAAGTGGTGACTCCTAAGGGTACACGGAGCGCCTACGGAGCCGACAGCGACACGCACCGGCACGCCGCCACACCCATCAAAATCTCCGACATCAAGGCCGAAGACCTGCCGCGCATCAAACTTCCCAGCGCCGAAATGAACCGCGTGCTCGGCGGCGGACTGGTGCCCGGCAGCATCATCCTCATTGGCGGAGAGCCGGGTATCGGAAAAAGCACGCTGGTGCTGCAAAACGTGCTGCGCATCCGCTCACGGCGTGTGCTCTATGTGAGTGGCGAGGAAAGCCCGCAACAATTGCGCATGCGCGCCGACAGGCTGTCGCGAGGCAGGATGGACTGCGAATGCTACTTGCTGTGCGAGACCTCGCTCGACGCCATCTTCACCGCCATCAAGGCCGACAAGCCGGGCCTCATCATCGTGGACTCTATCCAAACCATCGCCAGCGACCAGCTGGAGAGTGCGGCCGGCAGTGTGACCCAAGTGCGCGAGTGCGCCGCCGCCTTCCTGCGCTACGCCAAGGAAACGGGCACCCCGGTCATTCTCATCGGCCACATCAACAAAGAAGGCTCCATAGCGGGTCCCAAGGTGCTGGAGCACATTGTGGACGCGGTGATTCAGTTCGAGGGCGACCGCCACTACATGTACCGCATCCTGAGGTCGGCCAAAAACCGATTTGGAAGCACCAGCGAAATCGGCATCTACGAGATGAAAGAAGACGGACTGCGCGAGGTGACCAATCCCAGCGAGATGTTGCTCAGCAACGCCGACGAGCCCCTGAGCGGCACCGCCGTGGGAGTGACCCTGGACGGCGCCCGTCCTTTCCTCATCGAGGTGCAGGCTCTGGTGAGCACCGCAGCCTACGGCACGGCGCAGCGATCGGTCACAGGATTTGACCCGCGACGCATGAACATGCTGCTGGCAGTCCTCGAAAAGCGCGTTGGCTTCAAGCTGGCTCAGAAAGATGTGTTCCTCAACATTGCGGGCGGCATCAAAGTGAGCGACCCGGCGCTCGATCTGGCAGTGACATGCGCCATCCTGTCGTCGAATGTCGACATGCCCATCGACCGTGAGGTGTGTTTCACAGGCGAAGTGGGCCTCAGTGGCGAGCTCAGGCCTGTCACTCGCATTGAGCAGCGCATTGGTGAGGCCGAAAAATTAGGCTTCAAGCGCATTGTGGTTCCCAAGCGCAACCTCAAGGGCATCAACACGTCGGGCCTTGCCATCCAAATCATCGAGGTGGGGAAAGTCGATGAAGCATTGGCACATTTATTTGGCTAAGATAAAAATCGGGAATATGTTAATCTGCGTTAAATTGCCGACATCAATTAAACTATCGGCTCCCTGAGCAGTCAAAATGATGCAAAACAACAAGAATTGCTTCAAACGCATATACATAACTGACTTTTTCTTAGTAAAACAAATTCACAATCGTGTCATCTTGCTTTGGTAGCAACAATGGACACAATCGGGTAGGTCGGGGAGCGAGAGTTTTGGTTTTCGCTCCCTTTCCTCCCACACCACCGTACGTGCCGTTCGGCATACGGCGGTTTGGCTTGCTTTCAGGGCATTTCAGCCCCCATCTTCCTTTAACTTCTGCTGCCG
>JAFUWD010000089.1 GCA_017483645.1 Muribaculaceae bacterium
CCTCATGGCTGGCATCGCCGCTTACAGTTTTTTCCCGAAGAAACCAATGCTGCAATTCGAGCGAGAAATTGATAAACAATTGACTATCGCTTGATTATTTTCGTCGAACTCACGTTAAGTTAGGGGGAGTGGCCCGTAGGGCCGAGGGAGTGTGTCAACCAGCGACGATGGCACCCACTCAGGGATTACACACTCCTCAGTCGCTTCGCGCCAGCTCCCCTAACTTAGGGGAGCAACTCTGCCTGGCTGCGCCCAAGTCACTCTCGCTCGGCATAAAAAATGAAAAATTTCGTTTCTCATTTTGTTCTGCTCTCGCTTATTCGAACGTTGGCTGCGCCACCAAGTTACTCTCGCTCGGAAAACCTCAAACAAGTTTGGGTTTTCGCTCACTTATTCGTAACTTTGTAAACTAAACCAATATTCTTTCTACCATGGCAACTGTCGACGACAAAAAAATCATCTTCTCGATGGTGGGTGTGAGTAAAACCATCGAGCAAAACCAAAAGCAAATTCTGAAAAACATCTACCTCTCTTTCTTTTATGGCGCCAAGATTGGCATCATCGGATTGAATGGTGCCGGAAAATCCACGCTGATGAAAATCATCGCCGGACTGGAAACAAAATATCAAGGAAAGGTGGTTTTTGCCCCGGGCTACAGCGTTGGCTACCTGCCTCAAGACCCGCAACTCGACCCCACCAAGACGGTGCGCGAGGTGGTGCAGGAAGGTGTGCAACATGTGGTCGACACGCTGGCCGAATACGAGGGAATCAACCAAAAGTTCGGACTGCCGGAATACTATGAGGACCAGGACAAGATGGATGCGCTTTTCGCGCGCCAGGCCCAGCTGCAGGACATCATCGACACCACCGATGCCTGGAACCTCGACAGCCGCCTGGAGCGGGCTATGGACGCCCTGAACTGCCCGCCGGCCGACCAGCCCACCGCGCATCTGAGCGGCGGCGAGCGCAGACGTGTGGCACTATGCCGCATGCTGCTGCAAAAACCCGATGTGCTGCTGCTCGACGAACCCACCAACCACCTCGACGCCGAGTCAATCGACTGGCTGGAGCAGCATCTACAGCAATACGAGGGCACGGTCATCGCCGTCACCCACGACCGCTATTTTCTGGACCATGTGGCCGGCTGGATTCTGGAACTGGACCGCGGAGAAGGCATCCCCTGGCAAGGAAACTACAGCAGCTGGCTGGAGCAAAAGACCCAACGGCTGGCCATGGAGGAAAAAACCGAGAGCAAGCGACAGAAGACGCTGCAACGTGAGCTGGAATGGGTGCGGATGGCGCCCAAAGCACGGCAAGCCAAGGGAAAGGCGCGTCTCAACAGCTACGACAAGCTGCTCAACGAGGGTGTGAAAGAAAAAGAGGAAAAACTCGAGATTTTCATTCCCAACGGCCCCCGACTGGGCAACAAAGTGATTGAAGCGCATCATGTGGCGAAGGCATTTGGCGACAAACTACTTTTCGACGACCTCAACTTCATGCTTCCGCCCAACGGCATCGTGGGGGTCATCGGCCCCAACGGAGCAGGCAAGACCACGCTGTTCCGCCTCATCATGGGCCTGGAAACGCCCGACAGCGGCAACTTTGAGGTTGGCGAAACAGTGAAAGCCGTCTACGTCGACCAGCAGCACACCAGCATCGACCCCAACAAGAGCGTCTACGACGTGATTTCGGGCGGTGTGGAATTGCTCCGACTGGGCGGACGCGACGTGAATGCCCGTGCCTACCTGTCGCGCTTCAACTTCTCGGGAGTGGACCAGCAAAAATTGTGTGGCGTGCTGAGTGGCGGCGAGCGCAACCGTCTGCAGTTGGCCCTGGCATTGAAGCAAGAGGGCAACGTGCTGCTGCTCGACGAGCCCACCAACGACATCGACGTGAACACCCTGCGGGCACTCGAGGAAGCACTGGAGGACTTTGCAGGCTGCGCGGTAATCATCAGCCACGACCGCTGGTTCCTGGACCGTGTTTGCACCAACATCCTTGCCTTTGAAGGAAACTCCAACGTCTATTTCTACGAGGGGTCGTACTCCGACTACGAAGAGCACAAGCTCAAACGCCTTGGAAAGACAGAGCCGACGCGCATTCGTTACCGCAAACTCACTGATTGACAACCACTTTTTAAATAAACGCATCACCAAAGCTCCCCGCATTTTCTACCAAAAAATGCGGGGATTTCTGTAAAAGTGAGGTTTTGCGTAGTACATTTTTCACCACCACACACAACGATTGGTTAAATTTGCAACAGAACATTTTTTAATTAACCAAATTACCAACCATCATGAAAAAGATTTTTACTATGGCACTTGCTGCATTGGCAGCATTAAGCGTTTGGGGACAGACCAATCTGGCCCTGAATCAGCCCAGCATTGCCACCACCGGCGCACCGCAAGTGGGCAATGACGGCAACAACGATAGTCGTTGGGAATCGGGCCACGGAGTGGACCCGCAGAACTGGCAAGTGGACCTGGGCGAGGCACAGACCTTCAACAGCGTAGTCATCCTGTGGGAAGGCGCCTACGGCAAGACGTTCCAAATCCTTGCCGGTGACAATGTGGACGCCGACGGATGGCTCACCGACGGCGAAGTCGTGGCCGAAGTCACCGACCAAGTGCTTGCAGGATTCCCCTACAAGCAGGTGCTCAGCTTCGACGCTGTTACACATCGCTATGTGCAATTCCACGGCATCGCCCGCGGCACGGGTTATGGCTACAGTTTCTGGGAATTTGAGGTCTATAACCTGACCGAGGAACTCAAGGTGACCACCCTGTCCATCACCGCCGAGCGCACCAACGCCGTTGTGGGCGACAATGTGAACTTCACCGTCACAGCCAAGGACCAAATGGGTGGCAACATTGACCCCGGCACGCTCACCTGGAACAGCACCAATCCCGCCGTGGGCACTGTGACCGACGGTGTATTCAACGCACTGGCCGCCGGCACCACCGTCATCTCGGCCACAGCAGGCGATGTCACCTCGAACGAAGTGACCATGAACGTGGCTGCCGAGGCAGTTCCCGCACCCACCACCAACGCCACCGAGCCCACCGACCTGGAGCTGAATGTAATTGCCATCTACAGCGCCACCTACGGCAAGGGCCTGCAGGACAACAATCCCGGCTGGGGTGTTGGCAACGGCGCTCCCAACCCGCTGTATAGCAGCATTGAGGAAGTACAACTGGTAGAGGGCGATGCCCACAAGACCGTGCATGTGAAAGGCACCGGCATGAACAGCCGCACCAAGAACGCCGTGGCACCCACTGCCGACTACAACACAGCCCATGTGGCCCTGTACCCGTTCAGTGCCACCAAGTGCAAAATCTTCGGCGACAACGACTATGGCAATGCCATCGAGTTCGACGGCCTGGTTCCCGGACAATGGAACTACGTCACCATCGAGGGTGCCGCTTTCACACAGAACTACATGTGCATCGAGCTGGAGAACGAGTATGAGTTCTATCTCGACCACTTCTACCTGGCAAAACCCGCTGTCGATGATAATGTAGCTCCTACACTCGACAAGGCCGAACTGGTCAAAGCCAACGCCCTGAGCGTGGTCGTGGCACTCAAAGCCTCCGACGACAAGGCCGAGGTCATCAACTACCTCATCACCGACCAAGATGGCAACACCTATAATGGCAAGGGCGCCAACGGAGAAGAAATCGAGCACTCCATCTCGGGCTTGAAGGCCGGTACCGCCTACACCTTCACCATCGTGGCCGAAGATGAGAACGCCAACACTTCGGAACCGCTCACCGTCCAAGCCACCACCACCGCTCTCACCGCAGCTCCCGCACCCACGCAGGACGCCGAAGATGTGATAAGCATCTACAGCGACACCTACACCACCGCAACACCCAACCTGGGCTACTACGACTGGGGCTCGCCCACACGATTCACCGGCATCACCATCGATGGTAATCCCACGCTGCAATTCGAGAACATGGACTACTACGGCCTGGGATTCAACACCCAACTCGATGTCACCGAGATGGACTTCCTGCACATCGACATCTACTGCGAAGAAGTCGGAACACTGGGCATCGTTCCCATCTGGTGGAATGCCGAGGCCAACGCCAACTTCCCCGAAATCCGCAGCACTGTGAATTTCGCTGCTTGCGAATGGTCGAGCATCGACATCCCGATGAGCGATTTTGAGGACGTCACCCGCGGCGACTCCAATCTGGTACACCAGCTCAAACTCGACAATGGCCACGGACTGAACATTCTGGTCGACAACATCTATTTCTGGAAAGAGCGCGTCACGGCAGTGACCGATGTGAAAGTGAGCAACGTGCGCAACAATGGCATCGTCTACTCGATTGACGGACGCATTGTCAAGACCGGTGCCACCGACCTGAGCGGTCTGGATAGCGGCATCTACATCTTCAACGGCAAAAAAGTGCTGGTGAAGTGATGCAATAGAGGCAACAGTTTTTTTCAGGTTTAAACGGACCGCTGTGGGGAATTTCTCCACAGCGGTTTTTCTTATCAACGCCCACCCAGGAAAAACGGCCGACTCAGTGAGCCAGCCGTTTATAGTGGTTTAATTGATTTTTGACCGATTACTCGGCCAGCAGCATGTTCACAAGCGTGGTCACGTCGGCAATGCCCACCTCACCGTCTTCGTTCACATCGGCCGACGGGAAACGGGCGGCATCAATGGGCGAATCATTCACCAGCACGATGTTGACCAGTGCTGTGACATCGGCAATACCGACTTCACCATCCATGTTCACATCACCACGGATAAACGGTTCCTCGCCTTCATATTCCGTCCACACCTGATTTTTTTTGTAATACGGCGTCCAGCCGCGAGCCCTGATTGCAGCCAATCTTTCGTGGTCATCACTGGTCAGGATGCTGGTTTCATTGCTGTCGTCAAAGTCGGCGACATAGAGCCGGGCACCGGTGCTCACGGTGGGCAAGCCATTTATAAAACGGTCCAGCAAACTGGTTGTCGAGGTAAGTCCGGTGAGATAAACTTGCAACATTTCCAAATTATTGCATTTCAACAAGGTGACTGACTTCAGGGAGGGATTCTCACTCAAATCCACTGATTTCAAGGTCGGCACAGAACTTAAATGAAGCGTCGCCAACTGGTTATTGCGCGCATATAACGACTCCAGTTTGCTGCAGCCGCCCACATCGAGCATTGTCATTCCGTTGTTGGCAACGCTCAGCGTTTTCAAGCTGTCAAGCCCAATCGTAAGAGAAGTGATATTATTACTATAGGCATAGATGGATTCCAAGTTCTTGAGATACTTCACACCGGTGAGCGATGCAATGTTGCGTCCATAAACCATCAGATTCTTGAGATTGACAATCTCCGAAGATTCGATAAATCCATCCTTTCCATAGTTCTGGGCAAGAAGGTATTTGCGAAGGTTTGTGTCGGGAAAGTAGTCAGCCTGAATGGGTATGGCATAGGTGATGCGCACGGTTTCCGATGTCACCGGGCTGCCATTTTGCACCAATGTGCCGGCCGATGCGTCAAAACTCACATTGGATGGCGACACCGTCTCGTTCTGCCCCTTCGACCACGTGGTAACACCCGACACCACCTTGTAACCGCCGCTGTTTCCCACCAGTTTCATCTCAAGCGGGTTCTCGAGATAAGAGCTGAAAAGCACTTTGGGAACGCCCACAATACAGCCTTTTGAGCCATTGATGGTAGCGGTTATACCTGGTTCAAAATACACCACACCCGCCTTTTCACTCTCGCAAGCGATGGCACGGCTGTTGGTGGCCACTATTTCAAACGATGAGCCTCGGTCGCCCGACAGCATCACATAGCAATTACCAGCTATATAGATAGCATCCTCATTTTTACCGGCTATTGACACCCTGGCATCGCCGATGGCATCAAGAGCGGTACTTTGCTCCGCCCTCACCGGGGCGGCATCAAGCGCCACAAGGTTGCAGTTACCCACCAGCCGCACTCGCAGGTTGGGACAGCTCTCATTATAGATAGCCCGGTTGTTGCTGCCGGTTCGCTTGATGCTCACATTGGTCAATGTCACGACTTTGGTATCAGGATTATAAGTCACCGTGCCACTGTCGATGCCGCCGCCGGTCACATTCTGATAGTTATCACTATTGACGCTCACCCCACCGATTTTAAAACCGTAATAGGTGGCCGCCTGCGCCAATATCGAGACCAGCACACCCACTAAAACAATAGGTGCTCGTTTGTTCTTCATATGTCGAAATAAATTTGTTTTTGCAAAGATAATCGCTCCATGCATTACCACAACATGCAAAATGAAGCATCGACCATGCAAAATGGGGCATTACAGCACCGATTCGGCCTTTTTCTGCACCGTGGCACGATAGGACGTGGGCGACTGGCCGAAGGCTCGACGGAAAGCGCGAGAGAAAGTGGCCGCATCGTCAAAGCCGCACCGATAGGCCACTTCGGCCACAGCCAGCGGTGTGTCGTGAAGCAAACTCCGCCCGTGCTCCAGTCGAATGCGTGCCACATATTGCTGCGTGGTGACACCGGTGAGGGCCTTCACGCGCCGGTTCAGCTGACCGCGGGTGATACACATCTCGGACGCCAATTCCTCCACACTGATTTCTTTGCGCCGGGCCACAGCATCGACCAGCCGCACAAGGAAATCGTCTTGCACCGGGGTTTCGGACGCGTCGGCCATCTCCTTCTCGGCACCTTCAATACCCGAGGACTGGTCTTTCGACTTTTTCAATCCGTCAATGATGGCTTGAAGAGCCGCTTCGCGCATTTTGTAACGGCGACGCAGGAGCCACCACAGCACAGCTGCCACGGCAACAACCCCGAGCAAGGAGATAACCACGATGCGGCGGGTGCGCTCACGTTGCAGTTCATTCTGCTCCTGAAGCAAGTCGTTGCCAAACTCGGCATTGAAGCGCGCCAGGCTCTCGGCCGAGGCATGGCTGTAGAGAGAATCTTTCAGGTAATCAAAACGGTCGAGCGCCACCTTGGCGCTGTCGCGATTGATGTCCCAATACGCTTCGTACAGGCCACGGCACGCATGCATCTCATTGCCCAGGTCGCCCATCGAGCGCAAGATGGCGGCCGCCTCATGATAAAAGGGAATAGCTTCCTTGGCACGCTTTTGCGCCAGCAGGGCTTTGCCCAGCTTGTTAAGAGCCAGGGCAAGCGAATGGCGATCGGTCGACGCGCGCAAGACGGGCATTGCACGCCGCAAGTTTTCTTCGGCCTGCGCATAGCGTTCCAGCCCAATCAGCGCCGAGGCCTGTTGCGTGAGCCGCACAGCGGCGCGGTCGGTATGGCCCAGTTTTTCCTCTATATCATAGGCATCCTGCGCATAACGCAGCGACTTCTCATCTTGTTGCAGGGCATGATACGTTTCCGACGCCATGCCCAGCAGCACTGCTGTTCGGGCAGGATTGTTGGCTTGCCGGGCCATTTCTATTCCCTTCAGAATATATTGCTCGGCATCCTGTGGCCGATTGGCACCGATATAGATGCCGGCCAGCGTGTTGAGAGAAGAGCTCATCAAGTCTGGGTCGCCGGTGGCCTTGTCGAGCTGATAACATTTCAGCGCGTAGGAAGCAGCTTGCTCGTAGCTCCCCTGCCTGAAATAGGCAAGCGAAAGCAGACTCATACAGTTGGCCTTGTCAGCACCCCGGCTCAGGGGCAACGCCTTTTCCGCAAGCGTTACCGCCTCATCGTAGTCCTGAGCTGCATAATAGTGCTCGGCAGCCCAGTACATCACGCACATGCGCACACTGTCGGGGTGCGATTTATTTGAGAATTGAATCAGTTCATCGGTCAATCCTTCACGATGAAATTCAAGCAGCATCTCATTAGCTATCGAAATTTGCTCTTTCCATGGAGCACTGTCAAAATGATGTATCTTCTCGTCAACCACAGCCGCAGTGGCACAGGGCCTGAGCAGCATCAAAGACAGCAACACAAGCCAGCACCGGCAATGCAACAACATATAAGACCTGTTCATCATCATGATTTTTGACTACAAATTTACTAAAATTTTCTATAGATTATCTAGAGGTTCTAGATAATCTATAGGATAAAAAAAACGGAGCCGCGGCCCGTTGCTGGGTCGCGGCTCCTTAGGGGGCGGTTACCTACTCTCCCACTTTCGCAGTACCATCGGCGTGGTGAGGCTTAACTTCTCTGTTCGGAATGGGAAGAGGTGGAACCCTCACGCTATCACCACCTTTGTCTCTTTTCAGACGCCAACTTAATGGCGCTGTGATGGGGTGAATCCATCGACGGGAACACGCACACAGACCGACTGCGCCGCCACCGGGGCGGCTGCAGCAAGATTCAGGCGACTTCTTACGATTGACTCGCACGAGCGGACACGCGCAGTGTCTCGCCAGCGCTGTTTTGCGTTTGGTTGTTTGCTCGCCAGCGCCAACGGGTTCCCCCGCAGGCGAGGCGCGCGACAAGAAAGCGTTCGGGTCATTAGTACGGCTCGGCTCAACGTGTCGCCACGCGTGCACCTGCCGCCTATCTACGTCGTCGTCTGCAACGACCCTCATGGAGATCTTATCTTGTGGCTGGCTTCGCGCTTAGATGCTTTCAGCGCTTATCCGTACCCGACGCGGCTACCCGGCAGTGCCCCGGGCGGGACAACCGGCACACCGGAGGTCGGTCCAACACGGTCCTCTCGTACTAGTGTCAGAGCCACG
>JAFUWD010000090.1 GCA_017483645.1 Muribaculaceae bacterium
CCGACCGCATCGGTGTGGACTTCTCATGCACGCTGGAGGTTCCGACGGTTGTTTTCGACGTACGCAACGCGGCCCACAGCACATTCAACTACCAGACGGTGGAGGTGCCTAACGGCAGCGACGTCGGTGCAGTTCACAGCGCCTGCGTCGACCTGGATCAGCTTGGCGGTGCGTCAAATGTCCCGACCTATCCCATCACTCTTGGTGAGATAGAGTTTGACCTGAAGAAGAGCAGTGTGAAGGAAAACACGCTCACCATCCACCGCATCTATGCGCACTATCCGGTTCAGGAAACAGTTTTGACCGGTGATGTGAACGCCGACGGCGAGGTGAGCGTTGCCGATGTGACGGCGCTTGTAGCCCTGATTGTTGCTCACGAGTCGACCGAGCGCAGCGATGTGAACGGCGACGGCGAGACGAGTGTTGCCGATGTCACCGCTCTGGTGCAGCTGCTCATGCAGCAATGATGTGAGAAAAGTGTGATTATTCTATGCCGGCGAGGATTTGTTTCAATTCCTCGTCGGTCGCTGTGAGTTTGCGCTTGCAAATTTCAAGCAATTCCTTGGCGCGGCGCGTGTATTCGCTCAATTTGTCGATGCTGCACTGCGGGTCTTGCATTTTCTTGACCAGCTCATCGAGTTCGGTAACGGCCTGGTCGTAGGTGATGGTGGTGTTTTCTTCTGCCATATTGAGGTGTCGAATTATTGTTGTTTCACAAGGTTGACGGTGGCGCGAGCCAGACCGTTCTTGAAATGGGTGGTGACCACATCACCGGGCTTGAGTGTAGTGGCATCGGTGACAAACTGGCCGTTGTGCATGGTGAGCGAGTAGCCTCGGTTCAGGATGTTGCGCGGGGAGAGAAGTGTCACCTTGTCGGCCAGCGCCTCCAGCCGCATCTGCTCACGCATCATTAAGGTGGTGATGCCGGTCTGCAACAGTTGGATGTTATGCGTCAGATTGGTGCGCTCGGTAGTCAGGCGATTGCCGGCGGCTAAGGGCATGACACTGGTGTAAAAGGCAAGTTGCTCGCGGGCGTGGGCCACGGTGTCGCGCACCAGGGTAGCGATGGCGTTCCCCACCTCGGTGAGGTGTGCTAATGCGTTGGTGCCACGCTGAATCAAGAATTCGGCCGCTGCGGTGGGTGTCTTCACGCGCAGTGCCGCCACATGGTCGAGCACGGTGACATCGCGCTCGTGTCCGATGCCTGTGATGACGGGTAGCGGGAAGCGTGCTATGGCGGCAGCCAGATCGTAGTTGTCGAAAGCGTTCAGGTCGCTCGTCGAGCCACCGCCGCGGATGATGACCACGCAGTCGAATGCCTGCCGGTGCTCGGCAATCTTGCCCAATGCCGCCAGCACCGAGGGAACGGTGTTCACTCCCTGCATCATGGCCTGAAACAGGCGGGTGTAGAATTTCAGCCCGTAGGGGTTGTTGTCGAGTTGGTTCATGAAGTCACCATAACCGGCCGCTCCCGCCGCGCTCACCACGGCGATGCGCTGCGGTGCGGCGGGCCAGGGTAGCTGGCGATTGAGCTCAATGATGCCCTCGCGGGTGAGCCTTTCCAGAATCTCGCGGCGCAGGCGCTCAATATCGCCCAGTGTGAACTCAGGATTGATATCGGTAATCACCAGTTTCAAACCATACTGCTCGTGGTAGTTGGCGCTGACCTTGACCATCACTTTCATTCCCGTACCGAAGGGGGTGCCCGTCACCGCCTGAAAGCGTGCGGCCAATGTGCTGAACACGTTGGCCCAGATGGCAGCCGATGCACGTGCCACGGTGGTGCCACCATCGGCCGATTTTTCGATGAGTTCCAGATAGCAGTGCCCCCGGCGCACCTGCACGTCGCTGGTTTCGGCCTTTACCCATTGCGCCTGAAGAGACGGTGACGTGTTCACCGTTTGCTTGATGCGCTGGCCGTATTCCGAGAGCGTGAGGGCGGTGTCCTGCGGGGCGAAGAGTGACGATTGTGGCATGGCGGTGTTGTTGTTATTGCTTGACGGGTTTGATTTTGTTGCCGTCCACCTCATAGACCAAGCTGTCGACCATATAGGGCCGGAATTTGCTGAATTCCTCCTTGGTGAGAAATTCTTTCAGACCGTGGCGGGCCGTGAGGCGGTCTTTGCCGTCAAATTGCAGCTCGATGAGGGCAAACGGCAGTGTCTGCGTAAGCTCTTGGCGCTTGTGGCGCGGTGTGGAGCGCAGAAAAAAGTCGTCGATGCCTGGAGCCTTGAAATAGCGTGTGTCGGGCAGGGGGCGCCACTGGGTGTCGTAGAAGGTGATGCGGCTGTCGGCCACGGGCGCTTTCACTGTTTCGATGACGGCAATTACCGTGTCGCGCTTGCCTGGACGTGTGAGCAGGCGCATTTGCAGCGTTTTGCTCTCACTGGTGTTCATGGCGAGCAAGGTGTCGCCCACGCTGATGAGGCTGGTGCCGTTGCCCAGATTGTTCTGTGCCTCGACTATTTGCCCGCTGTCGTAGTAGTCGAGCAAGTCCAGACGCGTGCTCGACGGCAGCAGGGCAAAGATGTTGCCCGGCTCGCTGGCAAAGAAGTCGCGGATGGTGCGTGCCTGTGCTGTCTGTGCCAGCAATGCCACAATGAGGGCCACTGCGAGCAGGGTGTGTTGGCGGTGGATTGTCATCGTTTGTTCTTTTTCTTTTTAAATTTGGCAAAATGGTCTTCTTCGGCCTGCTCATGGCGCGCGCTGCCACGTCGTCCTCGTTTTGAAACGCCCTGGGTGGCGGCAAACATCTGCTTGCGGCGCTCGCGGCGGTTCATTTTCACCTCGCCCTCGGGCTGGTGCTCAGAGCCTTTGCCTTTTTTGCGCGAGTACTCCTTGCCCTCGACGGCGATTTCCAGATAAAGGCGTTTCCCGAAAAATTCCTCGTTTTTCAGCGCCGTAATCACTTGGCGTGCCTCGCCTTGCTGCACATCGAAGAGCGAGTAGTCGCTCAGCAGGTCGATACGGCCCAGCCCGATGTGCTGCCCGGGTGTGTGTTGGTTGATGAGCCTGATGAGATTGGGTGCGAAAAAGCCGTCGGCCTTGCCCACGTTGATGAACACCCGCTCATAGCCTTTCTCGGCCACACGCGAGTCTTTCTCGGCCTTGGTTCGCGTCGGCTTTTTCTCGGCTGCGTCGCGTTTTTTCTTCTCCTTGCCTTCGGGCACGATGTCGATGACGGGAGCGTTCTTGTAATAGTCGAGCAGGCGGTTGAATTCCAGCGAGAGCAAGCGCTTGAGCAAGTCTTCACCGCTGAGCCACGATAGTTTCTTGGCGATGCCCGGCAGGTAGGTGGCGATGTCTTCTTCCTGCACATCCACCTTTTCGAGCCTGTCGGCCAGCGAGTAGAGCTGCTTCTCTATGATTTCCTCGGGTTTGGGCACTTCGCGGCGTTCAAACTGCTTACCGATGTGCTTTTCGATTTGCTTGAGTTTGTTGCGCTCGCGCGAGTGGATAATGGCGATACTTGTGCCCGTCTTGCCGGCTCGGCCGGTGCGTCCGCTGCGGTGGTTGTACACATCGTCGTCGTCGGGCAGGTTGAAACTGATGATGTGCGTCAGGTCGTCCACATCGAGGCCGCGCGCCGCCACGTCGGTGGCCACGAGCAGTTGCAGGTTGCGGTCGCGGAACTTTTTCATCACAGCGTCGCGCTGCGCTTGCGACAAGTCGCCATGCAGGGCGTCGGCGTTGTAGCCGTCCTCGATGAGATGGTCGGCAATTTCCTGGCAGAGAGCCCGTGTGCGGCAAAAGATGATGCCGTAGATGCGCGGCCGGCAGTCGACAATGCGTTTCAGCGCCAGGTACTTGTCGTTGGCGCGCACCATGTAGTAGATGTGGCGCACATTGTTGCTGCTCTCGTTGCGCGAGCCGATGACAAATTCCTGCGGCTCGTGCATATAGTTGCGCGCTATCTTGGCAATCTCGTTCGGCATGGTGGCCGAGAACAGCAGCATCTTTCGCTGCTCGGGCACATGGGCAAGGATGGCGTTGATGTCATCCACAAACCCCATGTTGAGCATTTCATCGGCCTCGTCGAGGATGACGGTGCGCACCTGCTCCAATTTCACTTTACCACGCTCAATCAGGTCGAGCAGGCGGCCTGGTGTGGCCACCACAATCTGCACACCCTTGTCGAGGGCGCGGATTTGGCTCTCGATGCTCGAACCGCCGTACACGGGCAAGATGTTCACCCCGTCGGTGTATTTGGCATAGTCGGCCAGGTCGCTGGCCGTCTGCAGGCACAGCTCGCGTGTGGGGTCCAGGATGAGTGCTTGCGTGGCCGTCGACGACGTGTCGATGCGTTGCAGCACCGGCAGGCCGAAGGCCGCCGTCTTGCCCGTTCCCGTTTGGGCCAGAGCCACCACGTCGGATGGCTCGTTGAGCAGATGCGGAATCACCTTTTCCTGCACCGGCATGGGGGCAATAAACCCCAAGTCGGCCACTGCCCGCAACAAATCGTCGCGGACACCTAATTCTTGAAAAGTAGCGGCCAATGTGATTACTTTTTAGCGGTGGTGGCAGTTCCGTATTTCTTCTTCACCTCGGGCAGACGCTTCTGGATGTCGCTGATGCGTGTCTCGTGGCTGGGGTGCGAGCTCATGAACTCGGGCACGTTGCTGCTCGACTGGGCTTGCATCTTTTGCCAGAAGGTTACGGCAACATCGGGGTTGTAGCCTGCGATGGTCATCAAGATGAGCCCCATGTAGTCGGCCTCGCTCTCGTGCTGGCGCGAGAAGGGCTGCATCACGCCGTACTGGGCGCCCAGGCCGTAGATTTGCTGGGCTATCTGCTGCGTTTGATAGCTCTTGCCCTGTGTGGCGGCGCTCACGGCCACGGCGCCATACTGTGCCAGCATCTGCTGGCTCAGACGCTCGTTGCTGTGTTTGGCCACGGCGTGTGCCACCTCATGACCCACCACCACGGCCAGCTCATCGTCGCTTCTCACGAGCTTCATGATGCCTTCATAAACCACGATTTTGCCGCCGGGCATGCACCAGGCGTTCACTTCGTTGCTCTTCACCAAGTTGAACTCCCAGGAAAAGTTCTTCACTTCGCTTTCCAGTCCGTTGGCTTTAAGATAGGCCTCGGTGGCGGCGGCAATGCGCTTGCCCACACGGGTCACCTGATCGCTTTGCACCTTCTGTGTGCTGAGCTGGGCCGTCTGCATGAAACTGGTGTAAGATGCCAGACTCGATTGCAGCACCTCGCTGTCGCTAACAAGGTTCAACTGCTTGCGCCCGGTGATGGGCACCGAGCCGCAACTGGTGAGCAGCAACGCTGCCACAAACATGATGGATAATACCTTTTTCATATTGTTGATAATTTAGGATTTGTACTTGTTTAGGTTTGTCATTACAAAAGTAGCACAAATCGCCCGAATTTTTGTAATCCGAGCTGATTTTTTTGTCAATGGGGCAGAAAGTGTTGCCACTTTCCGTCCCCTCAACGTTTGTATGACGGGCATGTTATACATCTGTGGTGAAAGTCCACCCGGGGCGTAGTCACCGACGAACCCTATAGCGACTTGCAAGTTTCAAGCGGTGACGCTTGGGAGAGAAGAAGCAATAGCGAAATCGTGGCTTGACGA
>JAFUWD010000091.1 GCA_017483645.1 Muribaculaceae bacterium
ATAATCTGTCGGTTAATGTTTTATTGTATTGTTTGTTTGTTTTCGTTAAAATCACGCAAAGTTAAACAAAACACGCCACTCCACAAAACTACAATGGTTAAATTGCGTTTATGCAGCAGCCTTAAGCTTACACTTATTGAAAAGTCGCCATTTCTTCACCATTATTCTGTAAAAATAATTACCTTTGTATGTATCAATGTGAAATTTAAACCAAAATTGCATCATGAAACATTTTCTTTTAGTACTCACAGCCTTGACCGGACTGCTCACAGCCGAGGCACAAAACTATGGCCACAACTGGCTCAAAGTAGTGGTGAGCAACGATGGAGGACTGGTGGGACGCTATGTGCGCCAGACCGACTCGACTTATATTGCCAATCCTCTTGACTGGGAAGTGGAAGTGTCAAAAGAGAGCTCCCGCGTGGAGGTGTGGTCGCCCGAAAACGGCAATGGATTTGTCGTACGCCATGATGGTGTGACCGGTAACATCAACGTTCGCAAAGAGCCTTCCACACGGGCCGCCATTGTGGCACGCATCACCGAGGCCGACAGCAACAAGGACTATCCCGACAACGCCTTCGAATGCATAGGCAAGAAAGGCAAGTGGTTTAAAATCCGTATCAAGGGCAAAGTGGGCTTCGTCAGAGAAGATTTGGTGGACTGGGCGGCTTATTTTGCCGACTGATTTTCATCTACATCAATAGTAGAATTAAATCATCATTTACCCATCTATACACATGAAACCATACAACACTTTCATGCGCGCTCTGGCTATCGCCATGCTGGTGGTCCTCGCCACACTTCCTGTTACGGCACAATATGTGTCGCGTTCACAGGTGCCAAGCCGCTTCTCACGGCGAACCACCCAATACGATGTGGCCGACATCAGAGTTCCTGAACCGGGCAGACTGGAGGATGAACTGGGCAAACAATTTGAGACCGTGCGCCTGCTGCGGGTGAGCGGAACGCTGAACCGCGATGACATCCGTTTTTTGAATAAATTGTGCAAACGGAGCAAGGTAGTCGACAGCGAAGGCCGCAAGGTGGACAACTATATCGACCTGGATTTGGAAATGGTGCGGCTCGAAATCAAATCGCTTTTCGGGCGAAGCCGCTCCTACGAGATTGAAAGCGATGCCTTCAGCTACTGCTCGCGCTTACGCTCCATCGTGCTGCCCGACCGCATTAACACCATTGGCCGCCGAGCCTTTCATGATTGCTACGACTTAGAGGATGTTATCATGCCACCAAGTGTCACCGCCATCGAAGAGAGTGCGTTTGAAGGTTGTGGAAATCTGGCGCAAATCGACCTTCCTCGCTCTATTGAAAGCATCGGCAACAAAGCATTCAAGGGCTGCAGGCAGATGCGTACAATCTATCTTAACAATGGGCTCGCCGAACTGGGTGCCGAAGCTTTGGCCGACGTACCCATCACACGCATTGAGATACCACGCTCTCTGCGAAACATCGGCAAAAAAGCCTTCGACCGCACCAAACTGCGCACGGTGGCCATCCCTGCCGACACGCAAATCGAGGGCAATGATTTGGGTTATATGCCACAACTTACCGAGTACGTTATCGAGGAAGGGCACCCCACCCTGCGCTCCTACGCCGGCCTGCTCTACAACACCGACATGACCACCCTGATCAGTTGCCCGCCGGCCTTGTCGGGAACCATCGATGTACCCGATGGTGTCACCATCATTGCCGACGAGGCATTCTACGGATGCTCCAGCTTATCAATCGTGAGCTTGCCCGAATCGCTGTCGGGCATCGGTCAAAACGCATTCAAGGAATGTAGTGCTCTTCGTTCCATCAACCTGCCTGAATTCATCCAGAACATCGGCAACGGCGCATTCAAGGATTGTCGCAGTCTCACATCCATCGTGCTGCCCACGGGCATATCCCTCGTCGGGGCCCAAACGTTCGAGGACTGCAAATCACTGCAACAAGTTGAGTTCTCCGAAAGTATCACAGTGATTGGCGAAAGTGCCTTCAAGAAATCCGGACTCAACCAGCTTAAACTGCCATCCTCTCTCGAAAAAATTTCCAAGGAAGCATTCCGCGACTGCAATAATCTAACCAGCGTCACCATACCCGATGCCACTCGATTCATTCTTACCGAGGCCTTCCGTGGCTGCAAGAATGTGCAATATCTGGAATTAGGCTCGGGCGTGACCACCATCGGCGACAACGCGTTCCGCGACATGCCCATCACCACCCTCACTTTGCCACCCAGCGTGACCACCATCGGCAAGAAAATCGTGGAGAAATGCAAGAACCTGACGCGCATTGAATGTCATGCCGTCAATCCGCCCACGCTCGAAAAATCGAGCAATGAGAAAATTCCGCTCTTCGTGCCGGGCGGCTCGGTGGCAGCCTATAAAACCACTAAAAACTGGAAGGGTTTCAAGCAAATCAACGCCCTGCCCTGACCAAAAGGGCAGCCCGCAACAAGCAACACCCCCGCATCTACGGCCATCACTTCGGCCCAGGCAGGCGGGGGTGATTTTTTCGGTGTTTTCCTTTGCTTTTGAACGACACCTGCCTTGTCGCGCGAGTGGGCTTGGCAAAAAATATTTGCATTTGCGGTGGCTTTGCCGTAACTTCGCAAAATAATTCAAATTCCAAATAACACTGTCATGAAAATAGGAGACAAAATACCCATGCAACTGGGCACCGATGCCATAGGGCGCCAGTGGACTGCCGCCGACTTTGCCGGCAAAAAACTCATCATCTATTTTTACCCCAAGGACAACACTCCGGGCTGCACCGCCGAGGCTTGCTCGCTGGCCACCGGCTACGTGGCATTGAAAAAGGCCGGTTATGCCCTGCTGGGCGTGAGCCGCGACAGCGCCGCGTCGCACCAGCGGTTTGCCGAAAAGTACGCTTTGCCGTTTCCGCTCATTGCCGACGAGGACACGAGTCTGAACCAGGCGTTCGGGGTGTGGCGTGAGAAAAAAATGGCGGGACGCACCTATATGGGGACCGTGCGCACCACGTTCATCATCGACGAGAATGGCGTGGTCGTTCACATCATCGAGAAAGTGAACACCAAGGACAGTGCCAACCAAATCCTGAACCTGGGCCTATGAAACGATTCGCATCGCTGATGATGATGGCCATCGCTGTTGTCACCTCGCACGCCCTGTCGCTGCAAGACTTTGTGCTGAGCCAAAGCCGGCCGGCCACCATCGGCGAGGTGCGCCCTGCCACCGACGGCCGCTACTATTATCAACTCGACGGTCCGGCCATCAATCGGGTGGAGTACAAATCGGGCCGCGCAAAGGTTGTCCTGAGCGAGGACATGATGCCCGACACCATCGCGGGCTGGGACGGCTATGAAATGAGCCGCGACGAGAATGTGATTTTGCTCTGGGCACGCTCCGAGCCCATCTACCGGCACTCGTTCCGGGCCGAGTATTTCACCTACGACCGCCGCCAGGGCCGGCTCACGGCGGTGTGCCCCGGGCGGTTGATTGAGATTGCCACCCTGTCGGGCAGCGGCAGGCGCGTGGCCTATGTGAGCGACGGCAACATCTTCCTGCACAGTCTGGATGGCGGGCAAGACGTTCAGGTGACCACCGACGGCTTGAAAAACCACGTCATCAATGGTGTGCCCGACTGGGTGTACCAAGAAGAGTTTGGGATGCTTAACAGCATCTGCTGGAGCGACGACGAAAGCGAGTTTTCCTTCCTGCGCTGGGACGAGAGCTTAGTGCCCATGTACTCCATGACCCTCTACGAGGGCGACTGCCACCCCAACTCGGAGTATGCCCTTTATCCTGGCTCATTCGACTACAAATATCCCGTTGCCGGCGAGAAAAACTCGGTGGTCACGGCCAAGACCTACCATCTGGCCGATGGAACACTGACCACAGCGGGCGTCGAGGCCGACTACATCGCACAACTGGCCTACATGGGCCACGACCTGATGGTCACCACCCTCAACCGCGCACAGAACCGGATGGACATCATTCGCGCGCGCGATGGCGCGGTGCTTTATCACGAAGAAAGCGACACCTGGATTGAAGAATCATCGGCCACCGGCACACGGTTCTACGATGACTGCATGGTGGTGAAGAGCGAGCAGTCGGGCCACATGCAGCTTTATCTTGTGGATGACAAGGCCAACTGCAAACAACTCACCGCCGAAGCTGAGAACGTCACTTCCTTCTACGGGCGCGACACCAACCACCGCTATTACTATCAGTGCACCGCTGGGCCGCTCAACCGCGCTGTGAAGTGCGTTGACCTGGGCGGCCGCGTCACCGCGCTCACGCCCACCCGGGGCACCTACTCGGCGCAGTTCAACGCCGATTTCACCCATTATGTGCAGACCTTCAGCGACGCCACCACCCCAACCCAATACCGCCTGATGACCACCGGCGGCAAAACGGTGCGCGACCTGGAACTGAACAAGGACTATGCCAAAACCTACACCTCGGCCGAGGTGCCACGTCGCGAGTTTTTCGGCGTTCAAAGCCAGGGAGTGACCCTCAATGGCTACATGATTAAGCCCCTGGATTTCGACCCCGGCAAAAAATATCCCGTCATCATGTCGCAATACAGTGGCCCCGGCTCGCAGAGCGTGCTCAACAAATGGAAACTCGACTGGGAGGAATACTTCGCCACACAAGGATTTGTGGTGGTGTGCGTGGACGGACGCGGCACCGGTGGCCGCGAGCGTGAGTTCAAAACCATCGTCTACCGCAATCTGGGCCACTATGAAACAATCGACCAGCTGGCCGCTGCCCGCGAGATGGCCAAGCAGCCGTGGGTCGACAGCAAGCGCATCGGCATCTGGGGCTGGAGCTATGGTGGCTACGAGGTGCTCATGGCCATGTCACACCCAGCGGCCACGTATGCCGCCGGCGTGTCGATTGCGCCGGTCACTTCGTGGCGCTTCTACGACACCATCTACGCCGAGCGCTTCATGCGCACGCCGCAGGAGAATGCCGACGGATACGAGCGCAGCGCCCCACTGAGCCATGTAGACGACCTCAAGGGCCAGTTGCTGATGATGTTCGGCAGTGCCGACGACAATGTGCACATCATCAACGAGATGCAGTATTTGGCACGCCTGCATGGCGCCGGACATATGCCCGAACTGATGGTGTACCCCAACATGAACCACTCCATCAACGGCTGCGATATCCGCTATCCGCTTTACCGCCGCGTGCTCGACTTCTTCAACCGTCACCTCAAGGACTGAAAAAACATGCTCTACGTCATCACAGGTCCCACAGCATCGGGTAAAACGGCCAGAGCCGTGCATCTGGCGCAAGCCATCGGCGGCGAAATCATCAGCGCCGACTCTCGACAACTCTACCGCGGCATGGATTTGGGCACAGGCAAAGACCTCGACGAATATGCCGGCGTGCCTTACCACATGATTGACATCTGCCCTGCCGGCTACAAGTACAACTTGTTTGAATACTTGCGCGACTACCAAGAGGCGGCCGACGACATCACAAGACGGGGCAAGCCTGTGATTCTGTGTGGCGGCACGGGACTCTATGTGGAAAGTGTGCTCAAGGGCATCCAGCTGCCACCCGTGCCCCACAACGACGAGCTGCGCCACCGGCTGGCCGACAAGCCGCTGCACGAACTGGCCGAACTGCTCAGCCACTACAAGACCCTGCGCAACAACAGCGATATCGACACCCCGCAGCGTGCGCTCCGAGCATTGGAAATCGCCTTGTATTACCACGAGCGGCCGCACCTGCGCGCGCTCACCGAGCCGCATCCGCTGCACGGCTATGTGCTGGTGGGCGTGGACATCGACCGCGACACACGCCGCCAACGCATCACCCGGCGGCTCCACGCGCGCCTCGACACCGGCATGGTCGACGAGGTGCGTCGCCTCATTGACCAGGGCGTCGACCCCGACGACCTCATTTATTACGGGCTGGAGTACAAATTCATCACACAGCATGTGCTCGGGCAGCTCACATTCGACCAGATGTTCAGCCAACTCGAAATCGCCATCCACCAGTTTGCCAAGCGGCAGATGACCTGGTTCCGTGGCATGGAGCGTCGCGGCTTCCACATCCACTGGCTACCCTGGGACATGGCGCCCGACGCCTTCACCCATGCCGTGCTCGCCCTCCCCCCCAGCGACTGAGCAAGCAACACAAACAGCAAAAATTAGAAAAATTTACCAGGAGCCGTAGGCTTTGCGGTCGGCGTCGATGCGCAGCAAAATAAACAGCAGGAAGGTGAATCCCCACAGCGACGACCCGCCGTAGCTGAAGAACGGCAGCGGAATGCCGATGACCGGGCACAGTCCGATGACCATGCCGATGTTGATGGCCAGGTGGAAGATGAGATAGGACGCCACGCAATAGGCGTACACGCGACCGAAGGCAGTGTGCTGCCGCTCGCCGATGCTAATGATGCGCAGGATGAGCATCAAGAACACCACCAGCACTGCCGTGCTGCCCACGAAGCCTTCCTCCTCGCCGATGGTGCAGTAGATGAAGTCGGTGTGCTGCTCGGGCACATATTTGAGCTTGGTCTGCGTGCCATTGAGGAAACCCTTGCCCAGCACGCCGCCCGAACCGATGGCAATCTTGCTCTGGTTCACATTATAGCCGGCACCGCGCAGGTCGTCCTCGATGCCTAACGTCACCTTGATGCGCATCTGCTGATGCGGCTCCAGGATGTTGTTGAAGGCAAAATTCACCAGGAACATAAACACCAGCGACGCCACCGCCCAACCGATGGTGATGGCCACCTTGCGCATGTCGTCGTGCAGCATGCCGTAGAGCAGATAGACCAGCGACAGCCCTATCACGGTGAAGAAATAAACATAGCCGTTGATGTGCACGCCCAGCGCCCACAGGCCCCACACCAGCAATGCCGAGGCCACATAGCCTAACAGCACGCGGCCGCCCAAAATGAGCGATCGGCAGTAGAGCAGCAGCATGCCCACTATCACCACCATCACCATGATGAATGCGATGAACAGGCCGAGCGGGATGCCCATCACCATGACGGCGGCAAACTTGAGCACCACCACAAAGTAGACCACGGCGCACAGGGCTGCGAAGAGCACAAAGCCGCTCAACCCCTCACGGTAAAGCACAAAAACGAGCGAGGTGTAGACCAGCGCCGAACCCGTTTCGCGCTCCATGATGATGCACAGAATGGGCAGCACGATGATGCCTGCCGCAATGGCGATATTGCGCCAGCCCTTGAGCGAGTAGCCGTAGGTGCTGAAAAGTTTGGCCAGTGCCAGAGCGGTGGCAAACTTGGTGAACTCGGCGGGCTGCAGGCTCACCGGGCCGAAAACGAGCCACGACCGCGACCCCTTGATGTCGGGAGCGATAAAAATGGTGACGATGAGCAGCAATATCATGAACCCATAGATGGGATAGGCATAGGCCTCGTAGATGCGGCGGTCGATGAGCAGCAGCACCAATCCCAGCACGAACGACAGCCCGGCCCACATGAACTGCTTGCCCGAGAACTCGTCGAGCGAGAACATCGAGGCTTTGTCGAAGTCGTAGGTTGCGGCATAGATGCTGACAGCACCCCACACGATGAGGATGAGGTAAAGCACCAGCGTGAACCAATCGATGGAGCGCAGCAGGTTGCCGCTGTTGTCGTTGTCATTCCTTATTTCCATCGGCAGTGTTGGTTTCAGATTGGGTTACTGGCCGGGTGGCCGACGTCTTGTCGTCGCCGGCAGTGGCGGTTTGTTTCTTGGTTTCGGGCTTTTTGGCCGGCCCGTAGGCTTTGGAGTTGGCGAAGCTCACGGTGTGGCTGGCTGCCATGTGCGCCGCCACGGCCTGACGGCCCGGCGAGAGTGTTCCGCGCAAGTATTTCTCTATCATCAGGCTGCCGATGGGCACACCGTAGGTGGCTCCCCAGCCGCCATTCTCCACATAGACGCAAACGGCGATTTTGGGGTCGTTCATCGGCGCGAAGCCCATGAACACCGAGTGGTCGCGACCGTGCGGGTTTTGGGCGGTTCCCGTCTTGCCGCACACCTCGATGCCCGGCAAGTTGGCGGCGCGGCAAGTGCCGCCCAGCACTGCCATGCGCATACCCTCGACGATGGGTGCGTAGTTGGCGGGGCTCACTTTGCTGTTGTGACGCTCCAGGTTTTTCTTGAGCACGCCCACGCCCTTGATTTGCTTCACCACATGCGGAGTGATGTAATAGCCGCGGTTGGCGATGGTGGCTCCCAAATTGGCAATCTGCAGCGGGGTTGCCAAAATCTCGCCCTGGCCTATGGCGTCGCTGATTATCGTCTGCCCCACCCACTTGTCTTTGCCATAAATCTTGTCGTAGAAGGCGGTATTGGGGATAAATCCGCGGCTCTCGCCCGGCATGTCGACGTCGAGCTTGTAGCCGTAGCCCATCGACACCATGTACTGCTTCCACACCTCGAAGGCGTTGCCCACGCTGCCATACTTGGAGCGCTTGTCGAGCATATACTTGAGTCCCCAGCAGAAATAGGCGTTGCACGACGTCTGGATGGCCGGTTTCAGCGGAATGGGCGAGAAATGGCCGTGGCAGCCCACGCGCAGACCGGCGTTGATGTAGCCACGGTGACAGGGATAGGCTGTGCTCAGGTTCACGATGCCCTCTTCCAGAAAAATAAGACCCTGCGAAGGCTTGAAAGTAGAGCCCGGGGGATAGGCAGCCATGATGGAGCGGTCGTAGAGCGGCTTGAAGCGGTTGTTCATCAGCTCGCGGTAGTTCTTGCCGCGCTCATTGCCGATGAGCAGCGCCGGGTCGTAGGTGGGGCTCGACACCAACGCCAAAATCTCGCCCGTCTTCGGCTCGATGCACACGATGGCACCGCACTTGCCGTTCATCATCTGCTCACCCAGTTGCTGCAGTTCGATGTCGATGCTCAACTTCAAGTCGTTGCCCGCGATGGGCGACACGTCGTCGCGCCCGTCGTTATAGCGTCCCTTGATTTTCCCCACTGCGTCGCGGATTAGGATTTCCATACCCTTGCGGCCGCGCAGAAAACGCTCGTAGCTCTTTTCCACGCCCAGGTCGCCGATATAGTCGCCGGGACGGTAATAATCGTCACGCTCGATGTCCTTGTTGTTCACTTCCCGTATGTCGCCCAGCACATTGGCCGCCACATGGCAGTTGTACTGACGCAGAATGCGCTGCACGATGAAAAAGCCCGGATAGCGGTAAAGTTTTTCTTGCAGACGGCCATAGTCCTGCGCCGAGAGGTGCGGGATGAAAATCTGTTGAGAATAGGCCGAGTAGTTACGGCCTTTTTTCATGTCGGCCCAGCGGCGGTCGAACTCCTCGCGTGTGATTTGCAGCGTGGTGCAAAAGTCGATGGTGTCGAAGGGGTGCACATCCTTGGGAATGAGCATCAAGTCGTAGGCCGGCTGGTTGTAGACAATAAGCGAGTCGTTGCGGTCAAAAATCAGCCCGCGCGACGGATAAATCACCTTTTGCAGAAAAGCGTTCGAATCGGCGTTGGCCTTATAAGTGCTGTCCATCACCTGCAGCTGGAACAGGCGCGCCACATAGATGAGCACCACCACCACGATGAAGCCCCCGATGACCCACTTGCGTTTCTCAAGGTTATAGTCTTTTCTCACGGCGCGTGCTCACTAAACTGTCCAACCCGAAAATCAGCACCACCGAAAGCAATGTGCTGGCACCAATGCGCGCCAGCGTCATCACCAGGTTGCGGGTGGTGAATGCCTGAATCATGAAGATGAGCACGCAGTAGAACAGCACCAGCGTGGCCATATACTTGAAATAGGCCGCAATGCCCATCGAGTCGACCGAGGGGATGGGCGTGTTCATGTCGTTCTCGCGTGGCATATACACGTTGAACACCGGGGCACGCAGCACCGCCAGCACGGTGCAGGCCAGCGCGTTCATGCCCGGCGTGTTGCCAAACACGTCCACCGTGAGCCCCATCAAGAAGGCGATGGTGAGCACCCAGTTGGTGGCCAGATTCACCGGCAGGCGCAGCAGCAGATAAATGAACACGATGGGCACGGCCACGCCGAAGAGCACTATCTTGTTGAAGATAATCTGCACCAGTACCAGCACGATGGCCAGGACAACAAATTGAATCGCGGTCTTGGTCATGGCTTGTCCTCCCGCGGTTTAGGTGTCGATATGGCCGACTGCTCGGTATTTTCCGAAGCGCTGAGCTCACGCAGCTCATCGGCCAGGTTGTTGGTCATCACCCTGACGGTGCTCAGCTGGCTGAAATTGGTGGTGAGGCGCACTTTGAGCGAGACAAAGCTCTCACTGTCGTCATGCGCGCGACCGTCGACGGTGCCCACGATGATTCCCTCGGGAAACACCGCGCTGTAACCACTGGTGACAATGGTGTCGCCCACGGAATACTGCAAATGCTTGGGCAACTCCTCCAGCACGGCAAACTGCGGACTCTTGCCGTCCCACACCATGCTGCCGAAGTATTCGCTGCCACGCAGCTTGCACGACAGGCGCATGTGCGGATTGAGCAGCGAAATCACGCGCGCCGAGTGGCGGCCCACCACATTCACGATGCCCACCACGCCGTTCTGGTCCACCACGCCCATTTCGGGCTTCACGCCGTCGTCGCTGCCACGGTTGATGGTGATATAGTTGTTAGTCTGCGCTATGCTGTTGCTGATCACATGGGCCAGCACATAGTCGAACTGGCGCAGGCGCGGCTGCATGTGTGCCGTGTCGGGCAGCATCAGGCGCAGGTTGTTCACCTCGTCGCGCATCACCACCAGCTCCTGCTCCAGCAGGGCGTTGCGCTGCTGCAAGTCGTCGTTGATGCCCTTCAGGTGGAAATAGTCGGTCACGGTGCTCATGCCCTCGTACACGGTGGCGCTCAGCGCGTTGGCCGACGTGAGATAAACGCTCTGCTGGTAAGGATTGTCACGAAACAGCAGCACGCAGCTCGCTATCACATAGATGATGAAAACGAACCACGAGCTATGCTTGACGAAGAAATTGAGCAGATTGTTCATCTGTTCGGCCTCCGCTTTCCGTTAAGTTCAACGCTTGAGGAAGGGGAAGTGCTTGATGTTCTTCAGGGCCACACCCGTTCCCTTGGCCACCGCGTGCAGCGGATCCTCGGCCACATGGAACTGGATGCCAATCTTGTCGGTCAAGCGCTTGTCCAGGCCGCGCAACAGCGCGCCGCCACCGGTGAGGTACACACCATTCTTCACGATGTCGGCATACAATTCGGGCGGCGTATTCTCCAGCGCGTTGAGCACGGCGGCCTCGATTTTGCTGATCGACTTCTCGATGCAATGGCACACCTCCTGGTAGCTCACAGGCACCTCCATGGGCAGAGCCGTCATCTTGTTCGGGCCATGCACCACATAGTCCTCGGGAGCGTCGTCAAGCTCGGTGAGCGCGCTGCCCACGTTAATCTTAATCAGCTCAGCGGTGCGCTCTCCCACTCGCACATTGTGGGCGCGCCCCATGTGCTCCTGGATGTCGGCCGTGAGGTCGTCGCCCGCCACGCGGATGCTCTTGTTGCTCACGATGCCGCCCAGTGAAATCACGGCAATTTCGGTCGTTCCACCGCCTATGTCCACAATCATGTTGCCCTCCGGCGCCAGCACGTCCAGACCGATGCCCAGCGCGGCCGCCATAGGCTCATAAATCATGTAGACGTCGCGTCCGCCGGCATGCTCGCTCGAGTCGCGCACGGCACGAATCTCCACCTCGGTCGAGCCCGAGGGGATGCACACCACCATGCGCAGCGACGGCGAGAACCAGTGATTCTTGGCACTCACCTTCTTGATCATGCCGCGCAGCATCAACTCGGCAGCGTTGAAGTCGCCAATCACGCCGTCGCTCAGCGGGCGCACCGTGCGGATGCCCTCGTGCTCCTTGCCATACATCTCGCGGGCCTTCTCGCCCACGGCAAACAGCTTGCCCGTCTTGTTGTCGAGCGCCACCACCGACGGCTCGTCGATCACAATCTTGTTGTTATGAATAATAATCGTGTTGGCCGTACCCAAGTCGACGGCTATTTCTTGTGTAAATGAGAGAAATCCCATAATTCTATATTATCATTTAATGTGAATAATCAAATTTCCAGTCGCTATTGATTGGCAAAATTAGTGCAAGTTGAGCGAAAATGCAAATTTATTTGCAATTTTCCGAAACGCCGCCTAAAATAGTGCAAGTTGAGCGAAAATGCAAATGCTGCGCAAGGCGAACGCAATGGGGGAACTCGTTCACCATTGCTGAGCCGAAGCCAGCATTATCCAATTTTATTTGCAATTTTCCGAAACGCCGCCTAATTTCGCCGCATTAGCGGCAACATTAGTGCAAGAACCGAGAGTGAAAGCAACCGACGCACGAAATATTGAGCAAACGAGAGCAAAACCAAGTCGACTGCCATGCGAAAAATGCAACTCAAAAAAAGAACGAGGCTCGAAAGTCCCGCTCTTGATGTTTTCACAACGGAATAATCCTTATTGTGAATTGCTTCAAATTTGTAAGTGCAAAAATATAAGTTTTCATTTTAATAAACAAATTTTATTATAACAATTTTATAAATCTCCGTACTTTTTTGTATATTTGTATTCAATTTATGGAATAGACCTTATAACAATTCTGTTGTAATATGAAAAAGATTTTAGGCTTAGACTTAGGAACGAGCAGCATTGGTTGGGCAATGGTTAATCAGGCTGAAAATGAACTCGAAAAAAGTGCCATCTTAAAGATGGGCGTTCGCATTAACCCACTTTCTGTAGATGAAAAGAGTGATTTTGAAAAGGGTAAAAGTATTACGACAACAGCAGAACGAACATTGAAGAGAGGTATACGTCGTAATCTTCAACGCTTTAAGCTGCGACGCAATAAATTGTTGCAGATTCTATATTCACATCACATCATCAATGAAAACTTCAAAGTGTCCGAAGATGGCACTGACAGCACTTACGAAACATTGCAATTACGTGCTAAGGCTGTTCATGAGTCTATCACACTTGAACAATTCGCTCGAATCTTATTATCATTAAATAAAAAAAGAGGCTATAAAAGTAATAGAAAAGCTAACAATGAGGATGATGGTGAGTTAATCGACAGCATTCAAATCGCTCAGGAGTTGAATTCTCGCAACATAACACCAGGTGAGTATGTACATGAATTAATAGAGCATGGCAAACGCTTTATCCCTCAGTTCTACAAATCAGATTTACAGAATGAGTTTGATACCATTTGGAACCTACAATCACAGTTTTATCCATCAGTACTGGATAACAATACCTACCGAAAAGTTATCTGCAAGAACCGTAAGGATACCTCCAAATTGTTTTTTGCTGCCCACTCCATAGAAGCTGCAGAAGAAAAAGATCGTAAAGTTCGCCAATCTACTTATTACAATTGGCGCGCCACAGCAGCAAAATCACGGATTGAATTATCTCAACTCGTTACAGTGTTTTGTGAAATCAATGCCGACATTTCATCTTCAAGTGGTTACCTAAGTGCAATTGGAGATCATAGCAAAGAATTGGGGATAAAAAAAATGACTGTTGGAGAATATTTATGGTCACTTGTGCAAAGCAATCCCATGCAAAGTTTGAAAAACATTGTCTTTTACCGCAATGACTATCTAAATGAGTTCCAAACCATATGGGACACACAGTCGCGCTTCCACCCCGAATTAACTAAAGAGCTTAAAGATATTATTAGGAACGAAATCGTTTTTTATCAACGGCGCCTGAAATCACAAAAGGGACTTATTTCATTCTGTGAACTTGAGGCTAAAGAAATCGTGCTGCCAAACAAAAGGACAATCCTGACTGGCCCGCGTGCTTGCCCAAAGAGCTCTCCTCTATACCAAGAATTCAAGATTTGGCAAGATTTGAATAACCTCATCATAGAAAACAAATCTATAAAAGTTAACAGTAAACGGAGTCGGAAGCGTTTAACTGCTCAATCGCTTTTTGAGCTGGAACCAGAAACAGAAAAGTACTCTCCTCTTTCTCTTGAACAAAAAGAGACTTTATTCAAAGAACTTTCCTGTTGCAAGGAAATGTCGGCCAAAGAAGTTTTACGCACTATCGGGCTAAATGAGAAGGAATACTCACTTAACTTCAAGAGAATGCAAGGAAACACAACCCAGACAATTCTTTTTGATGCCTATAAAAAAATCATCGATATGTCTGGTCATGACATTGAAAAGTTCGACAAGATGAACTCGAATGATAAAATTGCAATAATCGAACAAATCTTTTCTCTGCTTGGTGCAAAAACAGATTTTCTATTTTTTGATGCTGGTCAAGACAACGACAAAATGCAACAAAATGCCATGTTCAAATTATGGCATCTGCTCTACTCATACGAAGATGACAATAGCGATACCGGCAACGAGAGCCTCATAAACCATATAATGGAATTGACAAACCTACCGCGAGAATTTGCCAATGAGATAGCACGGGTGACCTTTGTCTATGACTATGGCTCTCTTAGTTCGAAAGCTATTCGCAACATTCTTCACTTTATGCGTGCAGGCAAAGGATATTCAGAAGCATGCGAGATGGCAGGATACAAGCATTCAAAGCACTCATTGACAGTGGAAGAGAATGAAAAACGGGAATTACAAAAACATCTTGACATCTTGCCTCGAAACAGTCTACGCAATCCTGTGGTGGAAAAAATCATCAATCAGATGATTCATATAGTGAATGGATGTATCGAGGAATTTGGTGAAATCGATGAAATTCATGTGGAAATGGCCCGCAGTCTAAAACAGAACCAGAAGCAACGACAAAACACGACAAAAATAATTGGAGAACGCACCAAAGAAGCTGAAAGGATTGAAAACATACTACGAGACGCCCCTTTCAACATCTCCAAACCCAGTCGTAACGATGTATTAAGATATAGACTCTATGAAGAACTTGCACCCAATGGCTTTAAAACACTTTACTCTGATACATACATAAGTCGTGAACGGTTATTTAGCCGCGACTTTGACATTGAGCACATTATTCCTCAATCACGGTTGTTCGATGACTCGTATTCAAACAAAACTATCGAAGCACGAGATGTCAACATCGAGAAGTCAAACATGACTGCCATTGATTACGTGGGCTGGAAGTATGGAGAAGAGGGAATAAAAAATTTCATGCGGCGCATCAATTTCATCAAGGAAGCGAACCCCAAGAAATATAACCATCTCATTACTACGGAAAGCCAAATCACATCCGATTTTCTGAACCGTGAACTGACCGACACACAGTATATAGCCAAAAAAGCAACCGAACTGCTTCTTCAAGTGACACGCACTGTGGTTCCCACTACCGGCGCCATTACGGCACGAATGCGCAAAGACTGGCAGTTAGTCGATGTGATGAAAGAGCTGAATTGGGACAAGTATGAAAAACTTGGCTTAACCACAACCGAGCGTAACCGCGATGGCCATGAAGTGCGGCACATTGTAGATTGGACCAAGCGCAACGATCATCGTCATCACGCTATGGATGCACTAACAATTGCTTTTACACAACGTTCTCACATTCAGTATTTAAACAACCTGAACGCCAAGGATAATGATGAAAAGAAAGATTCCTGCATTTATGGCATTGAGAGAAAAGTAATGCTTGATGGCCGCCATTTCATCCCACCGATGCCGCTTAATGAGTTGCGAAATGAAGCAAAACGACATCTTGAGAGTATTCTGGTCTCAATTAAAGCCAAAAGCAAAGTAGGAACACTGAATATCAACAAAATAAAAGGTTCCATGCCTCAATCCACCATCACTCCGCGTGGGCAATTGCATAACGAGACGGTATATGGTAAGCGAAACCGGTATACGACCAAATTGGAATCTGTTGGCTCCCGGTTTGATGAACAAAAAATTGCCACCGTTTGCAGCAAGGTATATCGCAACGCATTACTAAAAAGGCTCATAGCTTTTGGAGGAGATCCACGGAAAGCTTTCACTGGAAAGAATTCACTTTCAAAAAGCCCATTATTTCTGAGTGGGAATTCAGGAGAGATTGTGCCCTCGAAGGTGAAAACGGTTGTCATTGAAACTATATTCACCATCAGAAAACCTATCAATAAAGACCTCAAAGTGGATAAGGTTGTCGACGAAGGTATCAAGCAAATTCTTAAAAAACGAATTTCTGAATTTGGCGGAGACCAAGCAAAAGCTTTTTCTAATCTAGACGACAATCCCATTTGGCTGAATCAGGAAAAGGGCATTGCCATCAAAAACGTTAGTATCAAAGGGGTGAATGTCGCCACTCCTCTTCGAATGAAAAAAGACAAAGATGGTAACATCATTGTAGATGATACCGGCAATCCTGTCCCCAATGATTATGTGAGTACCTCAAATAACCACCACATTGCCATCTTCGAGGACTCAGATGGCAACCTTCAGGAACACGTCGTTTCTTTTCTTGAGGCCGTGGCAAGAAAAAATCTGCTACTTCCGATTGTTGACAAAGACTACAACCGAACTGTGGGTTGGAGATTCTTGTTCACAATGAAACAAAATGAATACTTTATATTTCCTGACGAAGCCACTGGTTTTAATCCTCTTGAAATCGATTTGACAGACCCACAAAACTACAGTCTTATCAGCCCACACTTGTTCAGAGTGCAAAAGTTGTCTACTTGCTACTATGTTTTTCGGCACCATTTGGAAACAACGGTGGACGACAAAAAAGAGCTACAGAATATCAATTGGATAAGAATCACAAGCATCAATAAGTTAAGAGGAATAATAAAAGTATGCATCAACCATTTGGGACAAATCGTTAAAGTGGGTGAATACAGATGATTAAGCGAACTCTATATTTTGGCAATCCGGCCTATCTGAGCTTGCGAAACGGGCAGTTGGTGCTGCGACTGCCCGAGGTGGAGAGCAACGGGACGCTGAGCGAGGGCTTCAAGCGTGATGCCGAACGCACGTTTCCCATCGAAGACTTGGGTGTGGTGATTCTCGACGACCGCCGCATCACCATCACCCAAGCCCTAGTCGCCGCATTAGTAGCCAAAAATTGCGCTGTAGTGACCTGCGACAGCACACGCATGCCCTGCGGACTGATTCTGCCACTCGACGGACATTCGGTGCAGACCGAGCGTTTCAAGGCACAAATTGGCTGTTCGCGTCCGCTTCAAAAACAATTGTGGCAACAAACTGTGGCCGCAAAAATCGCCAACCAGGCAGCAGTGCTCGAACAGACCACTCACGCCGAAACGGGCAACATGCGGGCATGGGCTTGCGATGTGCGCAGCGACGACACCGCCAATCTCGAAGCACGTGCAGCAGCCTACTATTGGCGGAATGTGTTTCCTGACAACCCACAATTTGTGCGCGACAGGGAAGGCGAATCACCCAATAATCTGCTCAACTATGGATATGCCATTCTGCGCGCAGTAGTGGCCAGAAGCCTGGTGGGTACCGGTTTGCTGCCCACATTGGGAATCCACCACCATAACAAATACAACGCCTACTGCCTGGCCGACGACATCATGGAACCATATCGCCCTTTTGTGGACTTGTTGGTGAAGCGCATCATCGTCACACAGCCACATATTGACGAACTCACAACCTCCATCAAACGTGAATTGCTATCAATCCCCACGCTCGATGTGCGCATCGATGGCCATCGCAGTCCGCTTATGGTGGCGGTCGACACCACCACGACATCGCTACTGCGCTGTTTCACGGGTGAAAAGAAACGCATCATCTATCCATTTTTGTAAAAATACAATTTGAGGGAACGTATCAGTGAATATCGCATCATGTGGGTAATGGTGTTTTTCGATTTGCCTACCGAAACAAAAAAAGACCGTAAAGCCTATGCACAGTTTCGCAAACAATTGATGGGTGACGGTTTTAATATGTTTCAATTTTCCATTTATGTGCGGCACTGCGCCAGCGCCGAGAATGCTGCGGCACATGTGAGACGTGTAAAGTCGTTTCTGCCCGAGTACGGAAATGTGTGCATTATGTGCATTACTGACAAACAGTTTGGCAACATTGAACTTTTTCAAGGGGCTCGACCGAAAGAGCCTTTACACGAGGGGCGCCAGTTGGAGTTGTTCTAAAATGAAAAACCGGCCTTAACGGGTCGGTTTTTCATTCAATTGGCAACGCTTTTTTATTTTCAATATTGCATTGCAACGAGCTGAAAGTCATCAAATTGCAAACAGCGAGTTGTTGTTGCCAATGCAAAGATACAAATTTGAAAGCAATTCACAACTCATTTGCGTGAGCAGGAAATTCGATGCTCGTTGTTGTTGACAATGCAAAGATACAAATTTGAAAGCAATTCACAACGAAAGCGCAGTATAACCATTGAGCAACTACGTTGTTGTTGCCAATGCAAAGATACAAATTTGAAAGCAATTCACAACCCCCTCACCCTAGATGGCCCGCAGCTCACGGTTGTTGTTGCCAATGCAAAGATACAACTTTGAAAGCAATTCACAACAGTTCGTCCATTGTCGTTATAGGAATATTTGTTGTTGTTGCCAATGCAAAGATACAAATTTGAAAGCAATTCACAACGAAGTCATTACGCGCGTAGAGCAGGCCGTGGTTGTTGTTGCCAATGCAAAGATACAAATTTGAAAGCAATTCACAACCGACCATTATTGGTTGGTTTTCCCGACC
>JAFUWD010000016.1 GCA_017483645.1 Muribaculaceae bacterium
AAGAACATGGTTACCGGTGCTGCCCAGATGGACGGCGCTATCGTGGTGGTTGCCGCTACCGACGGTGTGATGCCCCAGACTGCTGAGCACATCCTGCTCGCCCGTCAGGTGAACGTCCCCCGTCTGGTGATTTTCCTGAACAAGTGCGACTCGCCCGATGTGGACGAGGAGATGATTGAGCTCGTTGAGATGGACGTGCGTGACCTGCTTTCGAAGTATGATTTCGACGGTGACAACACCCCCATCATCAAGGGCTCGGCTCTGGGCGCTCTGCAAGGCGACCCCAAGTGGGAGCAGACCGTTATCGAGCTGATGGCTGCTGTTGACGAGTGGATTCCCCTGCCTCCGCGCGACATCGACAAACCGTTCCTGATGCCTATCGAGGACGTGTTCTCGATTACCGGTCGTGGAACCGTGGCTACCGGCCGTATTGAGACTGGTATCGTCAAGGTTGGCGACGAGGTCCAAATCATGGGTCTTGGTGCCGAGATGAAGTCGGTGGTTACTGGCGTTGAGATGTTCCGCAAGCTGCTCGATCAGGGCGAGGCTGGCGACAACGTGGGTCTGCTGCTGCGTGGTATCGACTACAAGGCTATCAAGCGCGGTATGGTGATTTGCCACCCGGGACTTGTGAAGCCTCACAACCACTTCAAAGCTTCCATCTATGTGCTGAAGAAAGAGGAAGGTGGCCGTCACACTCCGTTCCACAACAAGTATCGTCCGCAGTTCTACATCCGCACGCTCGACGTGACTGGTGAGATTAAACTGCCCGAGGGTGTGGAGATGGTGATGCCCGGCGACAACGTCGAGATCGAGGTTTCTCTGATTACTCCGGTTGCTTGCAGCGAAGGTCTGCGTTTCGCTATCCGTGAGGGTGGCCGCACCGTGGGTTCGGGACAAATCACCGCTATCCTGGAGGATATCGAGGACTAATCCCTTTGCAAAACATTGGCCGGCTGTGCATCAGCCACAGCCGGCTTTTTTACGGGAATAGCTCAGTTGGTAGAGCGATGGTCTCCAAAACCATAGGTCGTGAGTTCGAGTCTTACTTCCCGTGCCAAGATTTTAAAGAGAAATGAAAAAATTAAAAGTACTTACGGATATCGAGGAATCTTATAACGAGCTCGTTCATAAGGTTTCTTGGCCAACGAAGAGTGAGCTGGCCAACAGCACCGTCGTCGTAATGGTAGCTTCCATCCTTATGGCATTGGTGATTTGGCTCGTTGACTTAGGGATAAACAAGATGATGCACTTGATTTACGGTATTGCCTGATTGTCAGGGCAAGGTTCCGTGAATACTTCTCACATGGTGCAACCAGCTTGTGGTGATGAGTTTATCAATTTTCAAAGGAGCGTAGTAATCAATGGCTGAAGGAAAAAATTGGTACATTTTGCGTACCATCTCTGGCAAAGAGATGAAAGTGAAAGAGATGCTTGAGGCAGCTCGTAAGAACAATCCTGAACTGGAGAGAAGCATTTTCCAAGTATTGGTGCCTACTGAGAAAGTCTACACAACGCGTAACGGCAAGAAGGTCTTGAAAGAAAAGATTCTTTTCTCCGGCTATGTGTTTGTGCAGTGCTCTCTTCAAGGCGAGGTTGAAAATTTCCTGCAGAACACGTCGAACGTGATTAACTTTGTGCGGTCGCGCGAGGGAGGCAAGAAGCCTGAGCCTGTGCCCGAGTCACAAATCGCAATCATGCTCGGAAACGCCGAGGCTCGTGAAGAACAAGCCGACGACGCACTCAACGACTTCATTGTGGGCGAGAGCGTGAAGGTGAATTATGGGCCTTTCAGCGGTTTCATCGGCGAAATCAAAGAGGTGAACCGCGAGAAGCGCGAGCTCACCGTGATGGTGATGGTGTTCGGTCGCGAAACTCCTCTCAAGTTGGACAATTCGCAAGTCGAGCGTGAGTAATCGCCACTGTGGCCGCCACCCCAATGTTACGTGGTGTGGAGGTTGCGTGGTGTCACGACGTTTTTAAACCAAAAAAATTAAACAAAAACATGGCTAAAGAAATTGCTGGACAGATCAAATTGCAGATTAAAGGTGGAGCAGCAAATCCTTCACCTCCCGTAGGTCCCGCACTGGGCTCTAAGGGTATCAATATCATGGAGTTTTGCAAGCAATTCAACGCCCGCACCCAGGCTAAGGCCGGCAAAGTGCTTCCTGTCGTCATCACTTATTATGCCGACAAGAGTTTCGACTTTGTGGTCAAGACGTCGCCCGTGCCGGTGCAGCTCTTGGATGCTGCCAAGGTGAAAGGCGGCTCCGGCGAGCCCAACCGCAAGAAGGTGGCCAGCGTCACTTGGGAGCAGGTGAAGGAGATAGCTGAAGACAAAATGCCTGATTTGAACTGCTTTACTGTAGCCTCGGCTATGCGTATGGTGGCCGGAACAGCAAGAAGCATGGGTATCACTGTAAAGGGTCAATTCCCCGAAAACATTTAAAACTTCAATTGAAATGGGTAAACTTACAAAAAATCAGAAGTTAGCTAACGAGAAAATTGAAGCCGGGAGAACTTACACTCTTGAGGAAGCTGCAGCGTTGTTGAAAGAAATCACTTTCACCAAGTTCGACGCTTCGGCCGATATCGATGTGCGTCTTGGTGTTGACCCTCGAAAGGCTAACCAGATGGTGCGTGGCGTTGTGTCGCTGCCGCACGGAACTGGCAAGGTGGTGCGCGTGCTCGTGCTTTGCGGGCCCGATGCCGAAGCCGCTGCCAAGGAGGCCGGTGCCGACTACGTTGGTCTCGATGAGTACATCGAGAAAATCAAAGGTGGTTGGACCGACATTGATGTGATTATTACTCAGCCCCAAATCATGGGCAAAGTGGGCCCCCTGGGTCGCGTGCTCGGTCCCCGCGGACTGATGCCGAACCCCAAGAGCGGTACCGTTACCCCCGATGTGGCCAAGGCTGTGAAAGAAGTGAAACAAGGTAAGATTGACTTTAAGGTCGATAAGGGTGGCATCGTGCACTCTTCCATCGGAAAGGTGTCGTTCGCTCCGAGCCAGATTAAGGAGAACGCTCAGGCATTCATCCAGACGCTGATCAAGCTCAAGCCGGCCGCCGCCAAGGGTACTTATATCAAGAGTATTTATCTTTCGAGCACAATGAGCAAGGGTATCAAAGTCGATCCCAAGTCTGTTGAAGCTTAAATTCTAAACACGATTACAAAATGAAAAAGGAAGATAAAGGCTTATTGATTGAGAAAATTAAAGACACGCTCAAAGAGTACAGTGTCATTTATCTCACCGAAACCACCGCGCTCAACGCCGAGCGCACTACTGCGCTGCGTCGTGCTGCCTTCAAAGAGGGCATCAAGCTGATGGTGGTGAAGAACACCTTGTTGAAGAAGGCTATGGAAGAGTCCGACGTGGACTATTCCGGGCTTTATGGAGCGATGGCAGGCAGCACCACGTTGATGCTTTGCAACACGGGTAATGCCCCTGCTAAACTGATAAAGGCATTCCGCGAGAAGAAACAAACCATTCCGGCACTGAAGGCTGCTTTCGTCGAGGAGACCGTCTATCTGGGCGAAGAGAACCTGGAAACGCTGGTGGCTATCAAGAGCAAGAACGAGCTTATCGCCGATGTTGTGGCATTGCTGCAGTCGCCGGCCAAGAACGTTGTCTCGGCTCTCCAGTCGGGTGGTGGTAAACTCCACGGAATCCTGGAAACTTTATCAAAAAAAGAAGACTAATTTTTAAACAAGAAACAATAACAATTTAATTCATACTACAATGGCAGATTTGAAAGCATTTGCAGAACAGTTAGTCAACCTTACCGTTAAGGAAGTGAACGAACTTGCTCAGATTTTGAAAGACGAATATGGTATCGAACCCGCCGCTGCTGCTGTCGCAGTGGCTGCTGGCCCCGCTGCCGCCGCTCCCGCTGAGGAGGAGAAGTCTTCGTTCGACGTCGTGCTGAAGGCAGCCGGCGCTCAGAAGCTCCAGGTCGTCAAGAAGGTGAAAGAGCTCACCGGACTGGGACTGAAGGAAGCTAAGGACCTCGTTGACAACGCTCCTGGCGTGGTGAAAGAGGGTCTGGCCAAGGCCGACGCCGAGGGACTCAAGAGCGAACTCGAAGCACTCGGAGCTGAGGTTGAACTGAAATAATAACACCTGAATTTCAGGTGTATAGGTTAAGAATCCCCATTTTTTGTCGATTCTTAACCTTTTTGTGTCAAAATTCGTGCGCCCCTTCTGGCGGGGGCTGTCATAGGGTAAGTTTTCAAGGCCTCAGGCGGAGGGGGTGCACGATGTTTTTTCAGCTCCTGTCGCAGTAAGCGCTAAATGCAAGCGCTTGGTGCGCAAACTTTTGTGTCTAAATATTTTTGAGTTCACATAATATATTTTTCAATGTCAGTTTCAAAACAACCACGAGTTAATTTTGCACGGGTCAAGAATCCGTATCCGTACCCCGATTTCCTTGACGTGCAGTTACAATCTTTCAGAGATTTTCTGCAATTAGATACTCCGACTGAGAAACGAAAAAACGAAGGACTCTATAAGGTGTTTGCCGAGAATTTCCCTATTCAGGACACTCGCAACAACTTTGTGCTCGAATTCCTCGACTACTACATCGATCCACCACGCTACACCATTGAGGAGTGCCTGGACCGCGGTCTCACTTATAGCGTGCCGCTCAAGGCCAAACTCAAGCTTTTTTGTACCGATCCCGACCATGTGGACTTTGCCACCGAGGTTCAGGACGTGTATTTGGGTAACATCCCCTACATGACCAACAATGGTACCTTTGTTATCAATGGTGCTGAGCGTGTGGTGGTGTCGCAGTTGCACAGGTCGCCGGGCGTGTTCTTCGGACAAAGCATGCACACCAATGGCACGAAGCTCTATTCGGCACGTATTATCCCGTTCCGCGGGTCTTGGATTGAGTTTGCTACCGACATCAACAATGTGATGTATGCATACATCGACCGCAAGAAGAAACTGCCGGTGACTACATTGCTCAGAGCCATTGGACTTGAAACCGACAATGACATTATTAAAATCTTCGGACTTGCCGAGGAAATCAAGGTCAACAAGACCAACCTCAAGAAGGCGGTAGGCCGGAAATTGGCTGCACGCCTGCTCAAGTCGTGGACCGAAGAGTTCAACGACGAGGATACCGGTGAGGTGACCACCATTGAGCGTAATGAGGTGATTATCGACCGTGACACCACCATCGAGGAAAGCCACATTCAGGAAATCCTTGACAGTGGTGCTCAGACGATTTTGCTCCACAAGGACGATGTGAACTCAAGCGACTACCAGATTATCTTCAACACGCTGGAGAAGGATACTTGCAACAGCGAGCGTGAGGCAATCAATTACATCTATCGCCAGCTCAGAAATGCTGAGCCGGCCGACGATGCCAGTGCCCGCGAGGTGATTATCAACCTCTTCTTCAGTGAGAAGCGTTACGACCTGGGTGATGTGGGACGTTTCCGCATCAACACCAAGCTCGGTCTTGACACACCCGACACCGTGCGAGTGCTCACCAAGGAGGACATCATCGAAATCATCAAGTACCTCATCGGGCTGATTAACAGCAAGACCGATGTGGACGACATTGACCACCTGAGCAACCGCCGTGTGCGCACCGTGGGTGAACAGCTCTATAATCAATTTGGAGTGGGCTTGGCACGCATGGCTCGCACCATTCGTGAACGCATGAACGTGCGCGACAACGAGACGTTTGCTCCCATCGACCTGATTAACGCCAAAACAATCTCGTCGGTCATCAACACGTTCTTCGGCACCAATGCATTGTCGCAGTTCATGGATCAGACCAATCCGCTGGCCGAAATCACCCACAAGCGCCGTATGTCGGCTCTGGGTCCTGGCGGTCTGTCGCGTGAGAGGGCTGGTTTTGAGGTTCGTGACGTGCACTACACGCACTACGGACGCCTCTGCCCTATTGAGACCCCTGAAGGTCCTAACATCGGCTTGATTTCGTCGCTGTGTGTTTATGCTAAAATCAACAAGCTGGGCTTCATCGAAACGCCCTACCGCAAGGTGGAGAACGCCAAGGTGGACCTGGACAACAACGATATCATTTATTTCACCGCCGAAGACGAAGAAGGTAAAATCATCGCCCAGGGAAATGCGCCGCTTAACGACGACGGTACTTTCAAGCGTACCCGCGTCAAGGCGCGTCTCGACGCCGACTTCCCCGTCGTGGCACCTGAGCAGGTGGAACTTATGGACGTGTCGCCGCAACAGATTGCATCGATTGCGGCTGCGCTCATCCCCTTCTTGGAGCATGACGATGCCAACCGCGCCCTGATGGGTGCCAACATGATGCGCCAGGCTGTGCCCTTGCTGCGCAGCGAGGCTCCTATCGTGGGTACTGGCATCGAGGAGCGTTTGGCTCACGACAGCCGCACGCAAATCCAAGCCGAAGGCGAGGGAGTAGTGGAATATGTCGACGCCGACGTGATTCGCATCCGTTACGACCGCACCGAGGACGAGCAGTTTGTCAGCTTTGACGAGCCTGTCAAGGAGTACAAGCTGCCCAAGTTCCGCAAGACCAACCAAAGCACAACCATCGACTTGCGTCCCATCTGCGACCGCGGACAGCGCGTGAAGAAGGGCGATATCCTCACCGAGGGATATTCCACCCAAGATGGCGAGTTGGCTTTGGGCCGCAATCTCAAGGTGGCATACATGCCCTGGAAAGGTTATAACTATGAGGACGCTATCGTGCTCAACGAGCGCTTGGTGCGTGAGGACATCCTCACATCGGTGCACGTCGACGAGTATTCGCTCGAGGTGCGCGAGACCAAGCGAGGCATGGAGGAACTCACCAACGATATCCCCAACGTCAGCGAGGACGCTACCAAGGACCTCGACGAGCGTGGTATCATCCGTGTGGGTGCCCACGTCATCCCCGGCGACATCCTTATCGGAAAAATCACGCCCAAGGGTGAAAGCGATCCCACGCCCGAGGAGAAACTGCTTCGTGCCATCTTCGGTGACAAGGCCGGTGATGTGAAGGACGCCTCGCTCAAGGCGAATCCGTCGCTCAAGGGTGTGATTATCGGCACGCGTCTTTTTGCCCGCGCCATGAAGAAAAGGACCCGTGGTGGCGACCCGCAACTACCGCTGCTCGACGCCGAATATGGCGCACGTCAGGAGGAATTGCGCGCTATCCTAATAGAGAAATTGGCGAAAATCACCGAGGGCAAGGCTTCGCAGGGTGTGAAGGACAACCTCGACACCGACCTTATCCGCAAGGGCGCGAAGTTCACCCCCGAGGCTCTCAAGAGCATCGAGGACTTCGAGTCGGTGAACTTGAGCCGCTGGACCAACGACCCGCATCGCAACGACATGATTCGGGCCACCATCATCAACTACCTGCGCAAGAGCAAGGCCATCGACGCTGAGTTGCGTCGCAAGAAATTCGACATCTCCATCGGCGACGAGCTGCCTTCGGGCATCATGCAATTGGCCAAGGTTTACGTGGCCAAGAAGCGTAAAATCGGTGTCGGTGACAAGATGGCCGGTCGTCACGGTAACAAGGGTATTGTGTCGCGCGTCGTCAGGCAGGAGGATATGCCATTCCTGGCCGATGGTACTCCCGTCGACCTGGTGCTCAACCCGCTGGGTGTGCCTTCGCGTATGAACTTGGGCCAGATTTTTGAGGCTGTGCTCGGATGGGCAGGCAAGGAACTGGGTGTGAAATTCGCCACCCCCATCTTTGACGGTGCAAGCCTCGACGACCTCAACGAGTGGACCGACAAGGCTGGACTGCCCCGTGTGGGACGTACACAGCTTTACGACGGAGCCACCGGAGAACCCTTTGACCAGAAGGCAACCGTGGGCGTGACCTACTTCTTGAAACTGGGCCACATGGTCGAGGACAAGATGCACGCTCGCTCCATCGGCCCGTACTCGCTCATCACGCAGCAGCCGCTCGGCGGTAAAGCGCAGTTCGGTGGCCAGCGTTTCGGAGAGATGGAGGTGTGGGCACTTGAGGCCTTCGGCGCTTCGCATGTGCTTCAGGAAATCCTCACCATCAAGAGTGACGATGTGGTGGGCCGCAGCAAGGCCTACGAAGCCATCGTCAAGGGCGACCCCATGCCCACACCGGGCATCCCCGAGTCCCTCAACGTGCTGCTGCACGAGCTCAGAGGACTGTGTCTGAATGTGAAACTCGATTAAATTTTCCTCTCTAACCACTATATTGTATCATGGCTTTTAGAAAAGACAATAAGATAAAGAGCAATTTCTCGCGAATCTCCATCAGCCTGGCCTCTCCCGACATGATTCTGGAAAACAGCTATGGCGAGGTGCTCAAGCCTGAGACCATCAACTACCGCACCTACAAGCCCGAACGTGACGGCTTGTTCTGCGAGAGGATTTTCGGACCCGTCAAGGACTACGAGTGCCACTGCGGAAAGTACAAGCGCATCCGTTACAAAGGCATCGTGTGCGACCATTGCGGCGTGGAGGTGACCGAGAAGAAGGTGCGCCGTGAGCGCAGCGGACACATCCAGCTGGTGGTGCCTGTGGCACACATCTGGTATTTCCGCTCGCTGCCCAACAAAATCGGCTATCTGCTGGGCCTGCCCACCAAGAAGCTCGATGCCGTCATCTACTACGAGCGCTACATTGTCATCAATCCCGGAAATGTGAAGATTACCGACGGTGACGAAGAACGCAGCATCGAGAAGCTGGACTTGCTCAGCGAGGATGAATATGTGCACATCATGGAGAATCTGCCCCGTGAGAACGCCAATCTTGACGACAGCGACCCGAACAAGTTCGTTGCCAAGATGGGTGCCGAGGCAATCTATGACCTGCTTGCCGAGCTCGACCTTGACAGCCTGGCCAACCAACTGCGCGACCGTGCTTACAAGGAGAACTCGCAGCAGCGTAAGACCGACGCTCTCAAGCGCTTGCAGGTGGTGGAGTCCTTCCGCATGTCGAAGAACATCAACCGCCCCGAGTGGATGATTCTCAAGGTTATCCCGGTCATTCCTCCCGAATTGAGGCCGCTCATCCCGCTCGATGGCGGACGTTTTGCCACCAGCGACATCAACGACCTGTACCGCCGCGTCATCATCCGCAACAACCGCCTGAAACGCCTCATCGAAATCAAGGCGCCCGAGGTGATTCTGCGCAATGAGAAGCGAATGCTGCAGGAAGCCGTCGACTCGCTGCTCGACAACTCGCGTAAGTCGAGTGCCGTCAAGAGCGAGGCCAACCGCCCCTTGAAGTCGCTCAGCGACTCGCTCAAGGGCAAGCAGGGCCGTTTCCGCCAGAATCTGCTCGGTAAGCGTGTTGACTACTCGGCACGTTCGGTGATTGTGGTGGGTCCTGAGCTGAAGATGGGCGAGTGCGGCATTCCCAAGGACATGGCCGCCGAGCTCTACAAGCCGTTCATCATCCGCAAGCTCATCGAGCGCGGCATCGTCAAGACGGTGAAGAGCGCCAAGAAGATTGTGGACCGCAAGGAGCCCGTGGTGTGGGACATCCTGGAGAATGTGATGAAAGGACACCCCGTGCTGCTCAACCGTGCCCCGACGCTGCACCGCCTGGGTATTCAAGCTTTCCAGCCCAAGCTCATCGAGGGCAAGGCCATCCAGCTTCACCCGCTGGCATGTACGGCATTCAACGCCGACTTCGATGGCGACCAGATGGCCGTTCACTTGCCGCTGGGCAACGAGGCCATCGTGGAGGCCCAAATGCTCATGCTCGAACCCCACAATATCCTCAATCCCGCCAATGGCGCGCCCATCACGGTGCCTTCGCAGGACATGGTGCTCGGTCTTTACTATATCACCAAGCTGCGCAAGGGCGACAAGGGCGAGGGACTCAAGTTCTACGGCCCCGAGGAGGCTATGATTGCCTATAACGAAGGCAAGGTGGCCATGCACGCCATCATCAGTGTGATGGCCGATGTGGTCGACGAGAACGGAAAGCGCGAAACCAAACTTATCGAGGAAACCTCGGTTGGACGTATCATGTTCAATAATAGCGTGCCCAATGAAATTGGCTATGTCAACGAGCTGATTACCAAAGGTTCGCTTCGTAAAATCATTACGCGTGTCATCCGCAACTGCGGTGTGCCGCGTTCGGCTCAGTTCCTCGACGATGTGAAGAACATGGGTTACTACATGGCCTTCAAGGGCGGTTTGTCGTTCAACCTCGACGACGTGCTGGTGCCTACTGAAAAGGCTGCCATCGTAGCCGAGGGCGATGCCCAGGTCGAGGAGGTGATGATGAACTACAACATGGGTGCCATCAGCGACAATGAGCGCTATAACCAGGTGATTGACATCTGGACTAACGTGAACACCCGTTTGACCAAGACGCTTATGGATCAAATCTCGGCCGACCAGCAGGGATTCAACTCAGTGTACATGATGCTTCACTCGGGTGCTCGTGGTTCGGAATCGCAGATTCGTCAGCTCTCGGGTATGCGTGGTCTGATGGCCAAGCCGCAGAAGTCGGGCGTTGAGGGTGGACACCAAATTATTGAAAACCCCATTATTGCCAACTTCAAGGAAGGCCTCTCGGTGCTGGAGTACTTCATCTCGACGCACGGTGCACGTAAGGGTTTGGCCGATACGGCTTTGAAGACTGCCGATGCCGGTTACCTTACCCGCCGTTTGGTGGATGTGGCTCACGACGTGGTCATCACCGAAGAAGACTGTGGAACACTTCGCGGATTGGTTTGCCGTGAGGTCAAAAAGAACGATAATGTGGTGGCATCGCTCGGCGAGCGCATTGTGGGCCGCGTGTCGGTGCACGATGTTGTCGACCCCACCACAGGAGAGGTGATTGTCGAGGCCGGTGAGGAAATCACCGATGCTGCCGCCGACCGCATCAACAATTCGGCCATCGAGTCGGTTGAGATTCGTTCGGTGCTCACCTGTGAGGCTAAGCACGGCGTGTGCGCCAAGTGCTACGGCCGCAACCTGGCATCGCACCGCATGGTGCAGAAGGGCGAGGCTGTGGGTGTGATTGCAGCCCAGTCAATTGGTGAGCCGGGTACTCAGCTTACGCTGCGAACCTTCCACGTGGGTGGTGTGGCAAGCAACCTTGCCGCTGTGTCGAACATGACGTCGAAGTACGACGGTCGCATCGAGTTCGAAGAGCTGCGCACTGTCAAGGATAAGGACGGAGTGGATGTGGTCATTGGCCGCATGGGTGAGATGCAAATCATCGACCCCAACACCAAGATGGTGCTCACCACCGCCAATATCACTTATGGTTCAAAGGTGTTCTTCAAGAGCGGTGACATGGTGAAGAAAGGCGATGTCATCAGTGCTTGGGATCCCTTCAATGCTTCGATTGTGTCGGAGGTTGGCGGTACGCTCAAGTTTAACAATCTGATTGAGGGTGTCACTTTCCGTGAGGAGGTAGATGAAACTTCGGGCAAGAGCGAGTTGTTCATCATTGAGTCGAAAGACCACACACGCATTCCCGAGGCTCAACTCTACGACGACAAGGGAGAGTTGGTCAAGACTTATTCGCTGCCTGTGGGCGCGCACCTGATGCTGAAAGAGGGCGAGCAAATCACCCCGGGTGAGGCATTCGTGAAGATTCCGCGTGCCACCAGCGGTGGCGCCGGCGACATCACGGGCGGTCTGCCCCGAGTCACCGAGCTCTTTGAGGCCCGCAACCCGTCGAATCCTGCCGTGGTGAGTGAAATCGACGGCGAGGTCACCTTCGGCCGTGTCAAGCGTGGTAACCGCGAAATCGAGGTTACCAGCCGCATTGGTGAAAAGAAGAAATATCTTGTGCCGCTGTCCAAGCAAATCTTGGTGCAGGAGAACGACTATGTGCGTGCCGGCACTCCGCTTTCCGATGGTGCCATCACCCCGGCCGATATCTTGCGCATCAAAGGCCCCACGGCAGTGCAGGACTATATCGTGAACGAGGTGCAGGATGTGTATCGCCTGCAGGGTGTGAAGATCAACGACAAGCACTTTGAGGTCATCGTCCGCCAGATGATGCGCAAGGTGGTGATTCTCGATCCAGGCGACACGCGCTTCCTCGAGCAGCAGACTGTCGACAAACGTGACTTTATGGAGGAGAACGACCGCATCTGGGGCAAGAAGGTGGTTACCGATGCAGGCGACAGCACCGATGTGCAGGCCGGACAGATTATCACTGCCCGCAAGTTGCGCGACATCAACTCGGCTCTGAAGCGCCGCGACCTCAAGTTGGTTACCGTGCGCGACGCAGTGCCCGCCACCAGCGAGCAGATTCTGCAAGGTATCACCCGTGCTGCTCTGCAGACGTCGAGCTTCATCAGCGCAGCATCGTTCCAGGAGACCACCAAGGTGCTCAACGAGGCTGCCATCAATGGCAAGGTCGACTATCTGGAGGGAATGAAGGAGAACGTGATTTGCGGACACCTGATTCCTGCCGGCACCGGACTGCGCGAGTTCCAGACCATCACCGTGGGCAACAAGAATGAATTGGCCCTGGCAGGTGTGCTCAACGACGAAGAAGAGCAAGCTGCCGACGAGGACTAATCACGAACTGACAAGTGTGCGCTTCATTATCAGAAGACGATGAAGCGCTAAAACAAAAGGCGGCTGCGTCATCCCGACGCGGCCGCCTTTCCGTTCTCTGTGTTACTATATAAATAATGGGAATTATGCCGCCCCGACCGGGCGGCATAATGTTTCTTGCGTGAATTACTTCACCACTTTTGCGGTGCTTACACTGCCGTCGGTGTAACGGGTCACAACCACGTTCACACCGGTAAAGGGAGCATTGGCGCGCTGTCCGGCCATGTTCACATAGTCGACACCGGCAACGGTCTTGGCGGCCTTGTTTTCACTCACTGCGGTCGCCACGCTGGGGTCTTTCACGGTGAGTTTGTCCATGCAGAAGTAGCAGGCGGTGTTGATTCCCCACTGGCCTTCGTCGGTCGACGACATGATGAAGTTGATGCCGTACACCTCGCCCAGCGCGCTTAAATCCATCCACTGCCAGTCGGTGATGACGCTCAGTTGTCCATTGTTGAAACTGGCCAGTTCAATGGAGACTTGGTTGTCGGTCTCCTCATAGTTCTCGTCGAGGCCGATGGCGATGAGTTTGAAACTGTCGCCTTCCTGGTCAAACGCACGTGCAAAACCGTCGCCGTTCTCAAAGCTGAAGTAAGGATAGCAGTTGTTGGTCACATACATGCCCTTGGCCTTATAGCTATTGCCGTCGTTGAAAATCACTTGAGTCGATTGGTCGGTCATGTAGTAGTCATAAAACGACCAGTAACCCGTCAGCAGGGGAGCCGATGGGTCAACGACCGCGTTTCCGTTATCGTCAGTCTCCACTTCACCTTCATCATTGGTCTTGATGCCACCGCCTGTGATGGGGTTCCATGCGTGCATGTAGAAAGCCTCACCAGCCTCGTTGTAGTTCGTCACGTCGGTGCTGATGCTGGGGCAGAAGCCATGCCAGTACATGTCTTGACCATTATGGAAAAACGAGAAGATGCCGTAGTCAATCACGCCATCGCCGCCTTCGTAGCAGCCGTCCCATATCTGGGCTTTGCCACTGCCGTCGTCCACATAGTTGATTTCGGTGGTCGGATTGGTGAGGTCGAGCACAATTTCACCATTTTGGGCCCACATGGAGGTTGCCATGGTAAGGGCCACTGCGCTAAGTAAAAATTTTTTCATGTCGTAAAGCATTTAATATAAAACAATAATATAATAAATCTCATTGTCAAAATGCTCACGGGCATGTGTGCGCGGGCCGGAGGCTTAGCAGGCTAATCAAGAAAAGAGGGGCAATGCTGCTACTGTTGAATGACTGACGTCGAGTGCTGGTGATTGCCGACTGCATCTCTCAAAAAAAACGGCCTTGGTTCAAATGCCACGTGAACCTTTGTTTTTAAAACAAGGCGCTGTGTCATGGCAGGTCTTCTGGCTTGGCCTCTTGTCGAGTCGCGCCTTCCCGGTCTAAGCGATGCAGTCGGCAATGCGAGGATTGCTGTGATAGCGACCAGTGGCTAAATGCGAAACGATGTATCGGGGCGTTACAGCAGCGGGTACTGCTCGGGATTCTCACCCGATTCCCTTTTAATCCCGTAAAGGCAGTCATGCCTCTTCGGGAACCTGACACGGTTTCTCAGCCACAAAGTTACAACATCTTTTTGTAATGTGCAAATCACATGGCACCTGAAAATGGTGGTTCGTTCTCGGGAATGGCGTGAGGATAATGCCAGGTAGAGCTTACTGTCACACAATCACTTGATTGGATGGCTTTTTTTGCTTGATTTTTTGAAAAAGTTTTCCAAAATATTTTTTAATACACTGAAAAACAAGTAAATAAAAAATAATTAAAGGCAGAATGTTTCCAAAAAGGAAAATTTGTTGATAACTTTTTGTGAAAAAATTTTGACGGTTCATGACACTTTTGTAGTTTTGCATCCGCATCCGGCGGACTGTGGTCACGGTTCCTTCCGGGGCGGCGAAAAACCAACACTCTAACACTAAAACCAATAAATTGATATGATACAAACTGTCGTCAAGCGCGATGGACGCATCGTGGGATATAACGAGGAGAAAATCAAGGCGGCCATCCGCAAGGCCATGCTTCAGACCGAAGTGGGGGAGGACGAAGGGCTCATTCAGCGCATCACCGACCGCATTGGCGCTCGTGGCAAGAGCCAGATGAGCGTCGAGGAAATCCAGGACCAAGTGGAGCTGGAGTTGATGAAGAGCCCGCGCAAGGAAGTGGCGCGCTGCTACATCAACTATCGCCACAATCGCAGTGTGGCACGCCGGGCCAAGACGCGCGACATCTTTTTGGAGATTATCAATGCCAAGAATAATGACATCACGCGTGAAAACGCCAACATGAATGCCGACACGCCCGCGGGCATGATGATGAAGTTTGCCAGCGAAACCACCAAGCCTTTCGTCGATGACTATATCCTCAGCGAAGAGGTGCGCGAGGCCGTGAGGGGCAATTATCTGCACATCCACGACAAGGATTATTATCCCACCAAAAGCCTCACCTGCGTGCAGCATCCCCTCGACAGTATTCTCCATCATGGTTTTGTGGCGGGCCACGGTGAGTCACGTCCCGCCAAACGCATCGAAACGGCCTCGATTATAGCCTGCATCAGCATGGAAACCGCGCAAAACGAAATGCACGGCGGTCAGGCCATACCGGCTTTCGATTTCTATCTGGCTCCGTTTGTGCGCCGCACGTTCATTGAGGAGCTCAAGGTGCTTGAGCAAGTGTCGAATCAAGACTTGAGCGACCTGTACGACAAACCCGTCGACGACTATGTGGTGCGCGAGCTCGATTTCTTGCAGGGCCGTGAGCGCCTATGGCAGCACGCCATCAACCGCACGGCATGCCGTGTGCACCAGGCGATGGAGGCGTTTATCCACAACATGAACACCATCCACTCCCGTGGCGGCAATCAGGTGGTTTTCTCGTCGATTAACTACGGCACCGACACCAGCGCCGAAGGCCGCTGCGTCATTCGCGAACTGCTCAACAGCACCTACGAGGGTGTTGGTAACGGCGCCACAGCCATCTTCCCCATCCAGATTTGGAAAAAGAAGCGTGGTGTGAGCTATCTTCCCACCGACCGCAACTACGACCTTTACCAGCTGGCGTGCAAAGTGACGGCCAGGCGTTTTTTTCCGAATTTTGTGAACCTCGATGCCACTTTCAACCAGCATGAGCTGTGGCGTGCCGATGACCCCAAACGCTATGTCAATGAAGTGGCCACCATGGGATGCCGCACGCGCGTGTTTGAAAATCGTTTCGGTCCCAAGACCTCGATTGGCCGCGGCAACATCTCGTTCTCCACCATCAATATTGTGCGATTGGCCATCGAGTGCATGGGCATCGCCGACAAGCAGCAACGCATCGACAGCTTCTTCGCACGCCTCGACGAGATGCTCGACATCACCGCCCGCCAGCTCATTGAGCGCTTCGATTTCCAACGCACCGCTATGGCCAAGCAGTTTCCGCTGCTCATGTCGCAACTGTGGATTGGCAGCGAGAAATTGACTCCCAACGACACCATCGATAGTGTCATCAACCAGGGAACGCTGGGCATTGGCTTCATCGGCCTGGCCGAGTGCCTCATCGCGCTGGTGGGCAAGCACCACGGCGAGAGTGAGGAGGCTCAGCAGCTGGGTGTGCGCATTGTCACCTATATGCGCGACCGCGTGGTGGAGTTCTCCGAGCGTTATCAACACAATTTCTCGGTGCTCGCCACGCCGGCCGAGGGTCTGAGCGGCAAGTTCACCAAGCGCGACCGCAAGGACTTTGGCGAGATTCCGGGTGTTACCGACAAAAAGTATTACACCAACTCCAACCATGTGCCCGTCTATTACCATTGCAGCCCCAAGCACAAGGCTGAAGTGGAGGCTCCCTATCACGATCTGACACGAGGCGGCCATATCTTCTATGTGGAAATTGATGGTGACGCCACTCACAACCCGCAGGCCATCAGTGATGTCGTCGACCTCATGGACCGCTATAACATGGGTTACTGCTCGGTGAACCACAACCGCAACCGCTGCATGGCTTGCGGCTATGAAGATGCTTCCGAGCACCTCACTGAGTGCCCCAAATGCGGTAGCCACCACATTGATAAATTGCAGCGCATCACCGGCTATCTCGTCGGCACCACCGAGCGCTGGAACAGTGGCAAACTTGCCGAGTTGAACGACAGGGTTGTGCACAAATGAGCTGAATGTGCCCAATGAGAGTGCTGAGAATCGTTGAAGGTACCAGTGTCGACGGTCCCGGATTGCGCACATCGGTCTATCTGGCAGGGTGCGCGCACCATTGTGCGGGGTGTCACAACCCGCAGTCGTGGGACCCAGCTGGCGGTACCGAAATGAGCGCCGATGAATTGATGCAGGTTATTGCATGGAATGAGGCGCCGCTCACACTGAGCGGGGGTGACCCCTTGGCTCAGCCCGAGCAAGTTCTTGAACTGGTACGGCGGGTGAAGACGGAGTTGAACCTTAACATCTGGCTCTATACCGGATTTACATGGGAGCAAATTGTGTCAGATCGGCGGCTTGCCGATGTGGTGCGGTGGGTTGATGTGGTGGTTGACGGCCCCTTTGTCCTTGCCCGGCGCGACACCACACTGCGTTTCCGTGGCAGTGGCAACCAGCGCATCATTGATGTGCCAGCCTCGTTTGCCTCGGGCTCGCCAGTGGAATGGGCTTTATAACGATTTTTTTCAGTCCTTTTTCAGAACAGAGAAAGCTGACGAGGATTGCCGTCGGATGATAGCGTGGACTGTTGCGGTGGCTCTGGTTCTGGTTCGGGAATGGGTTCCGGCTCTGGTTGTGGCTGCTCGATGGTTGGCTCCACCGGCATGAGCCAATCAATGTCGTCCAAGCCAACTGAGAAATCATCTTGTTTTTTTGCCGGTTGTGTTTCTTCCGGCTGTGATTCCGGCTGTGATTCCGGCGCGAGTTCCGGCTGTGACTCGGGCTCGGGTTGTGGCTCGATTACACGTTCTTGTTGAGTGGGAAGGTCGTCGATGATGTCGAGAATTTCCTCCACAGCTACCGGTTGCGCTGTCATGATGGCCTCGGGGTCGACAATAGGCGCTTCTCCGGCGGCATGCAGTTCACGCTTGAGTTGCCGGATTTGCCTTTGCAATTCTTTGATTTGGTCGCGTAGCGCCCTTGCGTCGTCGCGTGCTCTCGCCGCCTTTTCGGCTGCCGTTTTCTCGGCCGTTTCGGCTTGCACTTGCAGTTGCCGTGCCTCGTCCAGTTCCTGAAGTGCTTGATCACGCTCGGTGAGCGCTTTTTTTGCGTCGCTCCATGCCTGCTGCAACTGTTGCTGCAATTTATCGATGCGTGCCACGTCCTCCTCGTGCCGCTTGTCGTCCTCTTGCTTTTTTTGCTCGGCTTGGTGAGCCATGGCCGAGGCTTGCTGTTTCAGTTCGTCGATGCGGTTGGCCAAGTCGATGTCACGTCGGTTTTGACGCTCGGCGTTGACCTTGGCCTGACGGTTCATGTCGTTGATTTGCTTCTGGAGTTTGATTTCTTGCTCCTGCGCAAGTTTCAGCTTTGCCTTGAGTTCTTCGTCGGCAGCGGCTCCCATTTCTTCGTATTCGGTCAATTGCTGTTGCAGCGTCGTTATCTGGCTGCCCTTGGCATCATTGAGCTGCTTGGACTCCTCGAGTTGTTGCTGCAGTTGCTGCATGATTTGCAGTTGGGCAGAAGCCTCGGCAAGTTGTGCTTCCAGTCGGTCGATGGATTGCTGTTTTGTGGCGACTTCGTTCTGCGCTTGCTGTAATTGTTCGGAAAGATGCGCCAAGTCGTCGACGCGCTGTGCCGCTTCCGGATTGTCGAATTCGCCTGCCCTGACTTGCATCACCTTGAGCTTGTTGAGCAGGCTTTTTTTCTCAAGCTCGATTTGTTCATTTTCTGCTTCCAGTGTGGCCATGCGCTGGGCCAACTCGTTGGCGCGGGTTTGCGCCGCGCGCCGTTGCGCCTCGGCCACTGTGAGCGCTTCTTTGGCTTTGGCCAGCGCTTGCTCTCCGGCTTGTGCCTTGTCGCGCTCGGCTGCCACCTGCTGCTCGGCTTCGGCCTTCACCTGATTGATGTAGTGCGAGAACGACTGCATCAATTCTTGCGGTACCGGCTGCTGTGGCGCAGCCTGGTCGGGTTGCTGTGGCGCTTCTTGCGCAATTTCCTGGGTTGTATCATCAGTCTCTTGTGCGTTTGGCTCCTTTTTGAACGGATTGACGTAGGGAGTGCGTCCCGACATCTCGTAGTAATCGAGTTCGTCGATTGCATCGCCGTCGCTGTTGAATCCGAGCGCTCGTTTGAGGTTGTTGAAGAACGACATACTGAAAAATCGTTTATAAAACACAATCAATCGTTCGGCTTGAGCACTACAGCAAGTCCTTGCTGCCCGTTGATGGCCACCTGCATGGGCTGCTTGAACCGCACCACATGCAGCCAGGTGGAATCGCAGGCAGGAGTCTGATGGCCTACGAAGTCGATGTCGAAGAGGTCTTCTTCGTCTTTCATGGTCACATATCCCACTCCAAAAGAAGTGAGATTTTGGAAGAAATGCGTCCCCTGGCTTGGCTCAATGGGCCTGTCGTGAGCCGGCAACTCAACGATGACCCTCGCCGCCGAGATGTGTTGCCACTTCACAGGAATGCCCAGCGCCAAGTCCGATGAACCCCATCTTCCTTCTCCTGCAAGGATGTAGTTCTCTCCCCAGTCGGTAAAGTTACGATTTATTTTTGCAATTTCCTCGGCAATTGCGAAATTATTTTCCAAAGAAAATTTACCGGGTTTCACCATCACAATGCCTGTGACCCCGTCCATCATGCCGTGGCCGATGGCGTTGTGGCTGCGCAGCAGCACTTGCTGGTCGGGCGCTTGGATGATGTTGTCGTCGAGCATCTCGCTTCGGTCGATCATCGGCCTGATTTGAAGCCAGAAGAGTTCGCCCTTGTGTGGCTCGTCGGCAGTGGTTTGCTGCCCGGTGGCGATGTTGGCGGCAAATTCAATTTCTACGGGTCGGCCCATTTGTCGCTGTCCCTGCTCAAGCATGAAGCTCACAATGGGTGCCAGCGGAAAAGCGTCGTGCTCCAGCACATTGGCAAACGTCACGAGTTTGCGTCCGGGCATGGCATCGGTGTGCACAATTCGGTCGTTGTTGAAATCATAAGTCGACACCATGTAGCGCAGCTGGCCTGTCGCTGCCGCATCCTGTATCGGCAAGTGGGCGATGTTGTAGCCGTCGTCGAGCGCGAAGTCGTCGGTTGCATGACCGCTGTTGTCGAGTGCACAAAAGTGGGTTTGTGTCTCGCGCAAGGCGAGCTGGGTGGTGCTTGTCTGGAGCACATGCTTGGGCCGTTTGGGCGAGAACCGCAAAGCACGGCCGCCGTCGACGATGTGTTTTCCCAGTCCAACGGCTACTTGGCACACGCCGTCTTCAGGCCGTTCCTGCCCCACGGGGTAATAATTGAGAGAGCGTCCCACACCCGAGAACGACGGGAAGAAATAGCCCTGATGCTCGCTGCCCACCACTTCCTGGATGATGACTGCCATTTTTTCTTGGTCGATGACATTGCTCGTAGCTACCATGTAGGCCTTACTGTCGGCATAAAAAACCGAGGCATAGACACCCTTCACAGCAGTTTCCAAACGGTGGATGGTGGCTTCTTTGTCGGGCAAGTGAGGAACCATATAGGTTGAATACACACCCGCAAAGGGTTGGTAGTGGCTGTCCTCGAGCAAACTTGAGCTGCGCACGGCCAGTGGTTGGTCAATCACGTCGTAGATGGCTGCGAGGTCTTCGGTCAGTTGGGGTGGCAATTCGGCCTTGAGAAATGCCTGTAAAATCTGCTCGTCGGGCAAGTCGGAAAGTGCAAGCGGATACAGGTTGTTGCGCTCCATGAAATCATCGAAGATGTCGGTGCACAGCACCACCGTGTGCGGGATGTTGATGGTCACGCCCTGAAAATTGTCGCACTCGGGGTTGCGCTTGATGATGCTGTCGATGAAGGCAAGGCCACGTCCTTTGCCTCCGAGCGAGCCTTGTCCGATGCGCGCAAAGTTGCTGTATTTGTCAAATCGGTCTTTCCTGAATTCTGCCACCACACCGCGGTTCTTCATCTTGCGATACTTGACAATGAGGTCGAAGAACAGTTGCTTGGCGGCAGGCGCGTCGTCAATGGAGTTGAAACGGTGCATCTTGATGACCTGCGCTATGGGAAACAAGGCGCGTGAATAGAGCCAGCGCGAAATGTCGTTCTGGCGAGCGTGGTAAAAGAGCGAGTCGGCAGGGATGGTGAACATGGAGTACTGCAACTCTTTCAGGTCATGGATACGCATTAACTCGGTTCCCGTTGCCGGGTTTTTCAACACGAAGTCACCAAAACCGAAGTTGTCCATGATGGCTTTGCCCAAGTCAACCGGTAATTTCTTGGAATTTTTGTCGATGAACGTCCCGCCAAAGGCTTCCACAGCCCGACGATTGTCAGGCTCGCTCGATTCGACAATGATGGGCAGATAGGGGTCGCGAGCCCTCAATTCGTAGGCCAAGGCAATGCCTGCTTTACGGTCTTTGGCTCCGGAACGGCTGAACGACACATCGCTGATGACACCCAAAATGTGGTCGGAATAAGTGTCGTAGAGGCGCAAAGCCTCCTCGTAGTCGCGTGCGAGCATCACTTTGGGACGGCCTCGCATGCGCATCATGGCCTCATGCGGATTGAGCGCCTCGGTCGAGAAGCGCTGTGACTGCCTGAGGATGAACTTGTAAAGCGTGGGCAATATCGACGAGTAGAACCTCACCGAGTCCTCCACCATCAATATCATCTGGACGCCCACCTCGTTGACATCAACGGGTGCGTTCATTTTGTCCTCAAGCAGCTTGATGATAGCCACCAGCAGGTCGACGTTTCCCAGCCAGGAGAACACATAGTCGGCTCCGGTGATGTCCTCGCGAGACAGACGCAGCGACACCTCACGCGAGAACGGAGTGAGCACGACAAAGGGAACGTCGGGGTGCGACAGCTTGATTTCCCGTGCTTTAACAAAAGTTGCCGAGAGGTCAACTCCCGGCATGGCGATAATGAGGTCGAAGTGCTTGCTCTGGAGCACCTCGATGGCCTCGTCGTAGTCGCTCACCCTGGTCACGCGTGGTGGCGAGCTGAGGTTGAGCGACACGTATTCAAAATAGATTTGTTCCTCCACGCGGCCGTCCTCCTCGAGCATAAACGCGTCGTAGGTGCTTGCCACCAGGAGCACATTGTAGATGCGCTCCTGCATCAAGTTCTGGAACGCCGTGTCCTTGAGGTAGAGCTGGCTGAGGAGCGATTCGTTCATGAGCGCGACTTGCTACGGGTTGTGCGGCGGCGGGCTGTGCCGGCGGGCTTGGTGGCGTTGGCGTCGTCGTCGATGATGGCCCTGCACTCTTCAAGTGTGAGGGAAGCGGCATCCTTTTTCCGTGGAATTTTATAATTCTTTTTCTTATAGGAGATGTATGGGCCATAGCGTCCGTTGAGCACCTGCAATTCAGGGTCTTCGGTAAACGTTTTAATCACCTTGCTGGCTTCGTCGCTCCGTTTGTCGAGGATAAGCTGGCAGGCTTGGTCATAGGAGAGTTCGATGGGTGACAAATCTTTGGGAATAGAGGCATATTTGCCGTCGTGCTTCACATAGGGGCCGAAACGTCCCACGGCCACGACAACGGGTTTCCCTTCAAAATCGCCCAACTCGCGCGGCAGCTCAAAAAGTTTGAGCGCCTCTTCGAGTGTGATGGAGGCCACCGATTGGTCTTTTTGCAGCGAGGCAAAGCGGGGCTTCTCTTCGTCGTCGCTGCTGCCAAGCTGCACCAATGGGCCGTAACGGCCTATTTTGACCGATACCGGCTTGCCGGTGGCGGGGTCGTTGCCCAGCACTCTCTCGCCCACTTTATGCTCCAGGCGCAGCGTGGCCACCTGCTCGATATTGGGGTGGAAATCGTCGTAGAATTTCTCTATTCCTTCGTTCCAGCGCTCGCGGCCGGCGGCGATTTCATCAAATTCGTTCTCCACATGAGCGGTGAAATTGTAGTCGATAATCGACGGGAAGTAATCCATCAGGAAGTCGTTCACAATCATGCCGGTGTCGGTGGGGAGCAACTTGCCCTTTTCCCGGCCCACGAGTTCGGATTTTTTGCGCACGGTGGTTTTGTTGCCCTTCAAGGTGATGATTTCGTATTCGCGCTTCTCGCCTTTGCTCTCACCACGCACCACATATTCTCTTGCCTGGATGGTGGAGATGGTGGGGGCGTAGGTCGACGGACGGCCAATTCCCAGTTCTTCAAGCCGCTTGACCAGCGTGGCTTCGGTGTAGCGCTGGGGCTGCTGGGTGAAGCGTTGTGTGGCCACAATCTCTTGGGCTGTGAGGGTCATTCCCTTGGCCAATGGCGGCAAGGTGTTCATGTCGGTGTCACCCGCCAGAGCATCGTCGTCGGTCGACTCCAGATAGACATTGAGGAAACCGTCGAATTTCACCACTTCGCCTGTTGCCACGAAGTTCTCGGTGCGGCCTGGCACGGTGATGTTGACCGTGGTGCGTTCCAGTTCAGCATCGGCCATCTGTGATGCGATGGTGCGCTTCCAAATGAGATTGTAGAGTTTCTTCTCCTGAGCCGTTCCCGCCACGTCGTGGTTTGCAATGTAGGTGGGGCGGATGGCCTCGTGAGCCTCTTGGGCGCCCTTGCTGGTGGTGTGGTAACGCCTGGCCTTGAGGTAACGCTCGCCGATGTTTTCCTTGATTTCCTTGCTGATGGTGCCCATGGCCAGATTGCTCAGGTTGACAGAGTCGGTACGCATGTAGGTGATGTGACCGGCCTCATAGAGTGATTGGGCAACACGCATGGTCTGGCTCACCGAAAAGCCCAGCTTTCGGGCGGCTTCTTGCTGCAAAGTTGAAGTGGTGAACGGTGGTGCCGGGCTTTTCTTCACTGGCTTCACATTGACATCACTCACAGTGAAAGTGGCGTCGTGGCAGGCCTCCAAGAAGTCTATGGCCTGTTGGCGGTCACCCGTGCGATGGTCGAGTTCGGCTGAAAAAAGCGCACTGGAATTCTCGTCATGCAGCATTTGTGCCGTGATGCGGTAATACTGCTCGGTGACAAAAGCCTTGATTTCTTTCTCGCGGTCGGCAATGAGCCTCACGGCCACACTTTGCACCCTGCCTGCCGACAGGGCCGGCTTGATTTTGCGCCACAACACCGGCGACAGCTCAAATCCCACAATGCGGTCGAGCACGCGGCGGGCTTGCTGGGCGTCGACCAGATTGCCGTCGATGGTGCGTGGATGCTCAATAGCTTCAAGAATGGCCGGCTTGGTGATTTCGTGGAACACGATGCGGCGTGTGTTCTCGGGCTTGAGGTTCAGCACCTCGGCCAGATGCCAGGCGATGGCTTCTCCCTCGCGGTCCTCATCACTTGCCAGCCACACGGTCTGAGCCTTGGCGGCCTCGGCTTTCAGTTGCTTCACCAATTCCTTTTTATCGGCCGGGATTTCGTAGATGGGTTTGAAGCCATGCTCCACATCCACGCTGAAATCTTTCTTGTGAAGGTCACGGATGTGTCCGTAACTCGACATCACTTTATAATCTTGCCCCAGGAATCGCTGAATAGTCTTGGCCTTGGCCGGAGACTCCACAATCACTAAATTGCTTGCCATATTCACATTGTTTGTTATAAAATCGGGTGCAAAGGTACTAAAGAATTGATAATTCACAATTGCTAATTGACAATTTTTAGATTTTTCACCTTATTTATAGCAAAACGGGTATAAAAACAATCGAGGACGCCGTAATTGTGGCGCCCTCGAAATAATGGAATGGGTTAATTGGGAATTTATTTCAGTATCTTGCCGGTGACAACCGAGCTGTTGTCGTACCGCTTGATCACCATGTTGACACCCTCGAAAGGCTTGTCGCTGGTGATGCCGGCCACATTGACGTAGGTGACGTCAACAAGGTGTGCTTCGCTGTTTAGGCTGCTGACTGCGGTAGGCATATCGGCAATGACATGTAACCGCAGGAACTGCGTCTTGCCCTTTTGGGTGGCTGTAATCAAGACAGTGCCTTCGTCGCCCGCGTCTTCGCAAGTGACGGTGAGTTGGTCGTTCTCGCCAAGTGCAAAGTTCACTCGTTCGGCATCTTCTGGCTCAATGCGATAGGTCACGGTGGACCCGTCATTGTCGAGTTCAAAGAGTTGCGTCAGGTCAAGGTCGTTTTCACCCAAAGTGATGTTCTTGCTCGTTTCGGCAACATCGGGCTGGCCGTTGAAGTCGTCCATACAGAGGTATTTCGGAGTCCACAATCCATAGTTGTTGGCCTGTGTGCCGTCGAAAGTGAAGGAGATTTTCTTGACTTTGCCCAGCGGTCGGAGGTCGAACCATTGCCATGTGTCAATGGCATAGTGGTCGATGGCCTTCTCGGCGCGGTAGTCGGCCAGATAGAAGTCGGTGGTTGTCGTTGTTCCATCGGCTGCTGTGCCCACGGCACTTAGTTTGAAGTAACCGCCATCGGCCAACGGCCCCACGTTGCTGTTGTCGTGCAGCAACGTGTTGAGTGCATAAGCGCTGTTAGTGACATAGAAACCACTGATTACGTCGCCTTCGGGGTCGTTGGTGACATCAATGGTCAACCCCTCGGGGAAACCTACGGCGAAGTTGCTGCTCGAGTGCGCACCGCCAGGTGCCGAGTGCGAGTCGTCGAAGACGTAATTAGTAAACGAATTGTCCTGCTGGTTGCTAATCCAGTAGCCGTAGAAGTAGCTCCAGTCGAGGATAGCACCCATGTTGAATGCATACGAGCCGCTGTAGAAAACGCCGCTGTCTTCACCGGTGCGGTTGTCACTGTTTTCGGCCACATAGTTGTCGTCGAAGGTGGCAGGGGTTGGCTCATCGAGCACATACACACCTGTGTGCGCCACGGCTTTCTGTCCGTCGGCGCTATTGACAGTGAGGGTGTAGCCATAGGTGTATTCGGGTGTCACCTCAATGGTGGCTTCGGTGCCCAGCACATTGTTCATCTGGTCGCGCCATTCGTAGGTGTAAGGTTCATCACCACCTTCCACTTGCGGCGTGATGGTGGTCGACTGCCCTGCCTCGATAGTGGTGCAAGGATTGGCCAGGGTGATGGTGAGCGGTGAAATGTGGCGGGCGGTTCTAATCACATCGGTTGTCACCACATCGCTCTTTTCGCCCAGTGCGCTCTCCATTAAGAAGTAAGCGCGGTAGTCGGTGTCGGGCTCCAGTTCATCGAAGGTTGTTGTGGTTTCGGTGTCGGGCATGACATCGGCCGGCGTGGTGGCCAGCAGCTCATCTGCTGTGGGTGCCTTGGCCCGTTTGGCCGGTGCCCCGGCGGGCTGAGCGCCCTGTTCGACGGTCTCGATGATGGCAAAAAGTTTGCCCCCCACATTCCACTTGGTCTTGACCTGAATTTGGGTCTCGGCCACAGGCGTGATGACCACAGGATAACCTTCGGCCAGTTCGGGCTTCTCAACGCTAACTTCACGGAACTCATAGGCTCCCACTGTTGGGGTCGTCTCGTTGCGGTTGTAGCCATCGGCGTCCACTGTCACATAGTCGATGGGCAGGGCCATGTTCAGGCCGCCCTGTGCGGTGAGGTGGTTGTCGGTGTCGGCCAGGAACGAGGCTTGCTCCCAAATATTGGTGGTGTTGCCCACAGTTGTGTTCAGTTCATCAATGGATGCGATGGCTGGTGTGATGTTGCCGCTGGCGTGATAGAGCGCGTTGTTGCTCATTTCCAACCCTTCGTACTTGTTTGAGTAGACAAACATCAGTTCTCCGCTCTCGGCCAGTCCTTGCATCAAGTTGTTGCGCAACTTAATGCCTGTGGCGGCGGCGTTCTGCACATGCATGGCGCGGCCTTGTCCTATCATGCGCACGGTATTATAGGCAAAGTCTACATTCTTGCTTCCGCCATGCAGTCGAATACCATAGTTGGAACTGTTGGAACCGGTGATGACGATGCTGTTGTTGAACACCCTTGCATCGTTGCCGATGTTGTTGTTGCGCAAATAGATGCCAGAACTGTAGGACGACTGTGCATTGACAATTTTGTTGCCCGAGAGAATGAATTGTCCGTCGTTGTAGAACATGTCAATTCCCGCATAGGCTGTCGACGTGGTAGTGCTTTGATACACTGTGTTGTCGGCCACAAGTGCGTCGGTTGTCATGTTGAGATAAATTGCCTGTCGGCCAGTCTCGCTGATGTTGTTGCCCTTGACGACGGGTTTCAGCGCCTTGGCGTGGGCCACATTGGAATATCCAAAGTTGATGCCGATACCGCCGCCTTGCAAATTGTTGTTCTCGACGACCACATTGTTGCAAGCCGACCCGTTTTCATCTGTTGTGGTGATGTACACGAGGTTCATGCCGGTCGTTGCCGTGGTCTGTTCGGCTTTAACCGTCGAGTTGGTCAGTTTGAAGTTGTGGCTACGGTCGATGACACGGATGGCATTGCTGAAGCCTTGGTTTGCGGGTGCCACTGTGATGGCATCAAACGTGACATACGGTGTGTTGTCGACCAAAATCACCTGCGAAACCACGCCATAGCCCGTTGCTGGCGTTCCACCGGTGATTACTACGGCATCGCTGTTGCCGCTCTTGGCGGCAAAGGTGATGGAGTGCTGCTCGCTTGTGCCAGCCACGCTGCTCACCTCCACATTTTCAGCGTAGGTGCCATCCTCCACCTCAAAGCGCACAGGACCCTCAAGTCCTACACTCATTGCTTCGATGGCTTGTGCAAAAGTTGCAAAATCGGCTTGCTCCGAAGCACCGATGGTATAGGTGCCTTGGAATCCGGCTGTGACGGTTCTTGTGACCTCCTGGCTGTTGATGACGGCATCGGAAGCTGTACCCTGTACCGAAACAAACTCGGCCTTGACCGTGCTGCCTGGTTCAGCGTCGGGGTTCACATCGACGGCGAGCCAAGCATAATAGGTACCCCGACGAGTGATGGTGATGGGCTCTTCGGCTGAGAGAGTGAGTGCTCCTCCAAAGGTCTGTGATTGCGCCACGAGGTTGGAAGTGTTGAAACTGGGCACATCAGCTGTATAGTACAACTTGGCGACTGTACCCTCGCCCTCGGTGTTGAACACAAAGTCGTTGATGTTCACGGGGCCGTTGTCGCCGGTGACGGTGAGTGTCATCCTTATTATCTCGGCATCGGTGCTTCCGCGTACCACATCTTCGTCGGTGGCCGGTTCGGTGTCAATTTGCGACAGCACATTGGGCGCATATTCATGAAGCTTGACTTCGATGACCCATCCCGAAGTTTGTGTGGTGTAGGATGTGGTGCTGAAGTAGGCTGTCATGGTTCCGTCTTCGGCATCAGAAATCACCCCTTGCGGGCCGTTTGTGCCGCTGTAACTGCCAATTTGGTCGGTAGCGCCGTTGTGCTCGCGCCCATTGTAAAGATAGAGGGTCGATGAGCCGGCGCCGAATTGGACGGCGTTCATTTCAATGCCGTAGCCCTCGATTCCCGGTACGAATGTAGTGGCGCCGGTGAAACTGCGGCTGAAGTTGCCGTCGGGGCCTCCATCGTCATAGAATAGGAGCGGTTTGTTGACGGTAATCACTTGGTCGCCAGCTTGCATGATGTAGATGTACTTCACCACGCGCTCGCCATCGGGGTTGCCTTGCTCCACAGCGAAACTGTCATCTTCAAATTGCAGTTTAGTGAGTGCTGCGTCGACTGCGGTCTCGGCTTCAGCATCAGCCTTGACATCAAAGATTACCGAGAACTGGTTGTCGCCCTCGGCAAGCGTTTTCTCTCCTGTGACAGTAACCACTCCGTCGGCGGCAAACTCCTCGATGGAGCCAAAGACCACAGCATCGGAGGCATTTGCCTGCGTGCCGTGGCACAGGACGGTGACCTTGTCGAGCGCTTCAGCACCCTTGAGAGTCAGTTGCACGCCGGTGAGCACTTTAGACGTGAGGTTGCCCTCGGTAACAATGTTGAAGTCGATGATTTCGGCATCTTTGCTTCCCGCAGGAATGACATCGGTGCTGGTTTGAGCGACGGTTACATCATTGACGAGCATCTCGTGGTTGATGAACGGTGTCACTTCGGCTTGCCAACCGGTGGCGGCATAATAACTGCTGTTCTCCTTAGGGTCGAAGCGCACGGTGAGCGAGCCGTCGGCAGCTGCAGAGCGCAATACATGGCCGGGACCGGTCTTGGCGTGGTCGGCGTCGCTGAGGCGCCACAGCAGATTGTCCTCACTGATGGTGGACCCGCTGTAAACCTCGAATAATGCCTTTACACCGTAATATGACGACGATGAATAAGTTACATCAAAATTCGAGAAGGTCATTTGCACCACCGCATTGGCATCGGCAGGGGTGAAAGTGACAATGTGGTCACCCGTTGTGGTGTCGTATTTGCCACTGACGCCTTCTTCGTTGGTAAATGCCCATGAATCTTTGATGACGTGAGAGTGAGTGCCCAGGGTGGCACGGCAAATATTGCTGATTGACCGGGTGGCGGTGGCCTGTGCCTGATGGTTCTCGGTGCCCACAACGGCTTGTGTGAGCGAGAGTGTTACCACCTCGTCGTTGACACCCTCATCATTGAGGTCGAGCACGATGGCCACATAGTTGTGACCTTCGGCCAGTGTGTGCGAGCCGGTAATGGTGATGTCGGTGCCGGTCACCGTAGCCTCGCCAAACACATCGGTGTTGCTGAATGTATTTTTCTTTCCCAGATAATAAGCTCTCACACATGCCATGTTTTTGGCGTCGGGGGTAGAGAGATTGATGGCTGTTAGCGACAGCGGGTTGGCCGTGTTGTCGGCCACCACATCGAGCAGGAGCATTTGGACATCTCGGTCGCCGGCGGCAGCATGGTTGCCTTCGACAGTCGATGCGGTGACTTCTGCAATGGTCATGTCGCCTGGCAAGAACTGGCTCACAAGGGCTTCCCATCCACTCTTTGTGGTGCCTGCTGTGCTTTTGAAGGTCACGGTGAGTGAACCGTCGTCGGCCGTTGACTTCACAATCTCTGCCTCATTGAGCAGTGTGGTTATCAGGTTGTCGGCATTGGCTTCATGTCCGTTATAGAAGTTGAATACATCATTGTAGCCCACTGTCGAAGTATTGAACAGGTCGAGTTTGGAAAAGTCGATTTTTATCGACATTCCCGTTGTGGCCGGGACAAAGGTGACTTGTCCTTCAAAATTGCGGGTGATGTTTCCATCGGGGCCGCCGTCGTCGTAGAAATTGTAAGGCACATCGCCCACGGTGATTACTTGGGGCGTGGTCGAGATGAGCACGATGGCCGGTTTGGACACCGGTGTGGCTGTGGCGGGCTCAAAAGGTGTCACGCCATCGGGTTGTGCCGAAGTGGCGACACCGGTGATTTGCACCTGTGCTTGGGAGCCGGGTGATGCGGTGCCCAGAAAATCGCCCACGATGGTGAAGTGGTTGTCACCATCAGCCAGTGGTTGGTTCAGCGTGAAAGCATAGCCGCCACTGGTGGCCGCTACTGTTGCATCAAGAGGCGTGTCGTTCTTGAAGTCGGCACTATGGCCTGCATAGAGGCGGAGCGCAGTGGGCTCGATGGCCGACTGGTTGACGGGCAAGGTGAAATTGACCGTAGTGAGTGCAACGGCATTCAGTATGCCGCTGGCCGTGACTTTCACGGCGGCGAAATTCACGTTGCTTGTTGTTGTCGGCTCGGCTATGACATTGTCATAGACCGCTGCGGCACCAGTCACTGTCATACTCTCTACCGAGATACAACGCACAGTGGCCTTCCATCCCTTGGAAGCCTTGGCCCAGCGGAAGATGTAACCCACCGACAGAATGCCGTTTGCGTCGGTCGATGTGTAGGCTTTGTCGGTGTACGACCCTTCAAGCCGCTCCATGATGTTGCCATCGGGGAGTGTTGACGTTCCCGAGACCTGGCTGGTGCTCGTTGCATACTCGAAGGAGCCTGCCTCATCGGGGTCGCCGGCGTAAATGTTCACATAGCTTGGCCAGCTGGAACCATCATTCTGCGCCTCAAGGAACTCGAAGGTCATGGCGATGGCCATGCCGGGAGCAGGCTTGAAGACGGTGAGCGATTGAGCATTGTTGTCTGAGGAACTGGAGATTCCCCCATTCTCCTTCCAGTCGAGGAAGGTGATGGTCTCGTCAGGACCAACCTCAATCGTTTGCTTGCCAAACTGCAACTGTGCCACGGTGCGGTCGGCCAGTGCCACTTGAGGCAGCGCCATGAGCATCGTGACAAATGCTACAAATAACAAATTGATTTTTCTCATAGAATCTAAAATTTATAGAATACTAATAAAGGATTCTTCTTGTTAAAGTGCGGATGTGCCGCTTTGGGTTCAGTGGTGAGTGCCAGTGGTGTCACTCTTGGTCGATTACCAAGTTGACAAGCGATGTGATGTCGGCAATGGAAGTTTCGCCATCGTTGTTCACGTCGCTGCGGGGGTTCTTGGTCTCGCCGAGAAGCAAATTGACAAGCAGGGTGATGTCGGCGACCGACACCTCTCCATCGCCATTCACGTCGCCGCGGTCGTAGGCCAGCACGGCATCGGGGTGGATGTCGATGCCGCCGCACACTTCGGTGGAGGTTTCACCCAGCCAGCCACACTGCTGATTCATGGCGCAGTATACCTTGATGAAATCAACTTTCTTGAGCCTTACGGGGTTGCCTTCTTCGTCCACGGCCCAGTCAATCTTGAACCCCATATTCATGCCCTGCTGTGGCTCGCTTCCGTCGTAGGCGTAGTCGGGGCGATTGTCCACATACCCCCAATCCTTATAAAATTGCATCCACGACTGCTGCCACCTGCCCAGGAACATGCGTCCTTGGTCCTCGGCATTGTTTTTGAGCTTGGTGCCCTTGAAAGTGAGTGTGGAAGAGCCTTGCTCAAGCTGTGGCCAATAGCTCTGTGCGTGGTAGACATTGCGATACACATAGCCGGCTGTGCTGTCGGGGTTCACGTCGTTGCTTGTCCAGCGGATATAGGTGATGTCGATGATGTTGGCGTCGTCGGGGTGCGGTGTGCGGGGCTTGTTCTCGTCGGGGCGGTAATAAGTGATTTCATAGCCGTGCTGCGTCTTGGGGTCGTTGTATTCGCTACCGGCCAGCGCGTACCAAGTGTCGTCGGGCACACCGTTGCCGTTCACGTCTTCACTCACCATGACGATGCCAGGCTCGCTGCTGCCACCGCGTGACGATGAAGCTGCCGACTGGAAGGAGTTGCCGAAAATCTGGAAGTCATAGTCATGGCTGTTGACCACCGGATGGTCGAAACCGAAGATCACATATCCGCCAAAGCTGCCCAGGCTGATCATTCCCGGCTTCACGTTCACGGTGACATCACCCCAGTCGTCGGTCTCCTCACGGCCGCAGATGGCGCGGCCCACGCGAGCCAGCAGGGAGTCGCGCGGCTCGCCGGCATGGTAGGCGGGCAATGTGTCGACAAACTGCCCCGGTGCGGGCCTGAAATCATAGATGCGGGTGATGTAGGGTTTGTTTTGTGCCACGGCAGCAAGTGCCATGACCGCTATACCGATTGCAAATGCTCTTCTCATTGTATGATGGCTTTATTGGTTATTCAGAGGTTTCTTTTCCCAAAAAGGCAAAATGCCCGGGAATGTCACCGGTGCGCACGTCCCACTTCTTTTTCCCGTCGCGGCCGAAACAATACAGACGTCCGGGCGACACATAGTCCTTGGCATCGGTCACATAAATGTCCTTGGTGATGGGATGCACGGCCACGCCGTAGGGAATGGTGATATCGGCATCGGTGCCGTCGGTGATGAATTGGCTGGTGACTTGTTGCATAGTGGCCGTGTTGATGATGGCGAACGACTTGGTGTTTTGGGCGGTAATGTAGCTCCATTCCACTGCGGCCACATAAATCGAGTCACCGTCCATCCACAGGCTGCTCACGCGGCAGTCGAATTCCTTCACCATGCGGTCGTGGATGATATCGTAGGCATAAAGGCGGCTCGACGTGTCGTAGTAGTCGCCCCGCGAAGTGATCCACAGGATGCCGCGCTTGTCGCAGCACACCGATTTGAGGTTGATGGCGATGGGGATGCGGCGCTCCTCGGTGAAGGTGTTCAGGTCAATCACTGAGATGGTGTTCTCGTAGTTGGGAACCATATATCCGCCCGAGTTGGCCACATAGATTTTGCCGTTGACGATTTCCAACTCATCGGGCTGGAAGCCAACGAGGCAGCGGTCCACCACTTGCAGGGTGGTGGTGTCGACTTTCGCCACATAGCCGCGCTGTGTGTAGTCGGGGTTGATTTCCACCGGGCCGGCGTAACTGGTCACATAGGCATATCCCTCGTGGAATTTGATGAAACGGCAGTTGGGAATGTCGACCTGCCCCACTTTTTTGAGCGTGTGCTTGTTGAGCACGTCGATTTTATTCGAGCAGTTGATGACGGCGTAGAGTTTGGATCCGTAGATGCCTAAGTCGTTGCCCACATCGCCCATTTCGCGCACGGTGCCGGGGTTGAAGTGGGGAAAGGCGTCGCGGTAGTAACGGCCCTCGCCGTAGTCGTAGTAGTCGAGCGTGGCTTTGTTTGTCCCCATGTTGCCCTCGCATAGCACAAACATGCGCTCCACCGAGGTGTATTCAGGCTGTGCCAGCTCCACTTGCTCGGGCACATAAATCAACTCTTCCTTGCGGCAGCCGGCCAGCATCAGCGCGGCCATCAGAAAAAATACACAGGCATTTCTCATGGCTTCACAAATCGAATTTCAGGATTAACTTATAGTTTCGTCCGGGCATGGGGTAGTTCTGAATCACGTCGTAGGACTGGTTGAAGAGGTTGTTGACCTCGGCGGTGACTCGGAGCCTCAGCTTGCCCAGGTTGAAGCGGTAACTGGCCGAGAGGTCGTGTGTGTACCACGGTTGCTCGTGGTTGGCGCGAATGTTGGCGCTGTTGTGGTAGCGCTCGCCCACATAGATGAAGCTGTAGTTCAAGTCGGCTGCACGCCAACCCATGTGCGCCGTCACGCTGCCGCTGTGCCAGGGCACATAGGCAATTTGGCCGCGGTAGGTACCCCCGTCTTGGTTGTCGGCCGGGTTGGTGTAGTCTTGCGCGCGCTGATAGGTGTAACTCAAGTTCACGTCGGCATTGAGTTCCAGGGGCAGGCGCACGGCCATGCGTGCCGTGGCATCCACACCCTTGATTTTCACAAGCCCTATGTTCATCATCATCCAGCGATATTGTCCTGTGCCTTTGGGCACGGCCACAATTTTGTCGGTCACTTCGTTGTAGTAGGCGTCGGCACTCACACGCAAGCTGCTCAGAAATCCTTCCTCGTTTTGGATTTGATACACCACGCCCACGTTGTATTGTGTGGCATACTCTGGCCTGAGCGAGGCATTTCCGATGTCGGTGTAATACAAGTCGTTGAACGTGGGCATGCGGAAGATGCGCTTGTAGTAGGCTCTGAAGTTCAGGTCGTGTTGTTGCCAGGGCTGGTAACTCATGAAGATGGCCGGGGTCCACCGGTCCATGTGCCGGCTGTGGTGTTCCAGCACCACGCCTGCCGACCGCGATGTGTAGAGGTCGGTGACATGGGTGTAGAGCAGGCTGGCCTGCGCCTTGATGCGGCGCCAAGTGTAGGAGGTGGCCAGCACGGTGAGTGCGGTGTGACGGGTGGGGTAGGAGAAATTGACCAGTGTGGAGTTCAGGTAGTTCCACTGGTAGTCCACGCCCAGGTTCACGTCCCAGTCGGTGAGCAAGGTGTACTTGTGCGCTGTCGACACATAGGCTTCGTCTTGATAGAAGCGGTTGTTGATATACATCAGTGTGGTGTCGGGATTGAGATAGCGCATATAGTCGTGGGCATATTTGCCATTGACCATCAGCTCGTAGCAGCTGTTGATGCGTTTTTGCAGTGTTCCCTGAACAAAGAAGTTGCGGTCCCATTGTCGCTGGGCATTGTGCCACACGTTATTCACAATGGCGCCAGGAATGCCGCGGTGACTGTCGTAGTAGTAGGCCTTGGCTTGCCAGCGACCGTCGGTGAACACACCAAAGACCGACGACTCGATGCGCAATGCCCCGATGTCGCCGTTGTGCCGCACAGCCGTTGTGTCCCAGGCGATGACACCGTCGGAGAAGCGCTTGCGGTATCTGAAATGGTATTGTCCTGTAGCATAGGTGTACTCGGTGTTGAATGCCAGGCTCACATGGCGGTTGAATTTGTGTTCCCATCGGAATGACGGGTTGGCCAGCCCGAATGAGCCTGTGCGCATGGTCACATTGAGGTTGTCACGCTTGCCGTCGGTGAATCGGGGCTGACGGGTGCGTATGTAGACGGTGCCGGCCGAACCGTAGTCGCGCGCCGACTGGAAGATGTCGCTCTTTTGGCCGTTGTAGAGTGAAATTTCTTCAATGTTGTCAAGTGAGTAGCGACCCAGGTCAATCTGACCGTTCTGGGCGTTGCCCAGCTGGATGCCATCGTAGAACACGCCCATGTGGTTGGTGCCCATCGAGCGCATGTCGACAGTCTTGATGCCGCCCACGCCGCCATAATCCTTGAGTTGCACGCCAGCAAAATAGCGGATAGCGTCGGCAATGCTGTGGCTGTTAAGACCTTCCAGGCGTTTTCCGCTGAGAATCTGGGCGGGAATCACTTCGCGATAGGGCTTGGTGCCGTAAATCACCACGTCCTTGATATACTGCATGGAGTCGAGCCGGGTGTGACGCACCAGTGTGGTGTCCTGAGCCTTCAGACTCACGACAACACAAAACATTGCCATCCATGTTGCAACAAAATGTCGTTTCATTGTTTCCGGGTTTCTATCTCACCGATTTGGCAGGTCTTCTGGCTCGTCCCATCGATTTTGCGGCCTTCCCATCGTCACAGAGACGACAGTGGCTTGTTGCAAATCGACTATTTGGGGGACACACAGCAGCACCGTCTGCTCGGGATTTTCACCCGATTCCCTTTTCACCTACCCGGCCTTGCTGGCGGGCAGACACCAAATCTCACTGCAAAGGTAGCGATAATTTGACAATTGACAATAATGTACGCACATTTAATGTAAATTTCTTCAATTTCCTGCCGAATGGCTTGCCTTTTTTATAATATATAATTAGGTGAAAGTTCGCTATTTTGATTTAAGATGAAATTTTTTCAAAAAAAGTGGTAAAAAATTTTGGTAGTTCAAAAAATGGTTGTAATTTTGCACCGCTTTTGCGCCAAAAACGAGGCGCACGGAGCGACGATCATTGACATGCTTAGCAACAACAGACGTAGTACAAAGGAACACGAGAGAGAGTGGGGCGCCGTCGCAAGACGGCCGCTCCCGTCAAGAAATGACTCCTTGAAATAACAGGTACACGAAAATCAGTTCGGACAAAGGCCGGGGTCCGAGGACCTTCGCGGGTATGGCTCGAAACAAACATCTGATCGGAAGAGAAGAAAAAAACGAGAATACAACAACGAAGAGTTTGATCCTGGCTCAGGATGAACGCTAGCGACAGGCTTAACACATGCAAGTCGAGGGGCAGCGCGGGCGTGGCAACACGCTTGGCGGCGACCGGCG
>JAFUWD010000017.1 GCA_017483645.1 Muribaculaceae bacterium
GTTCCAGGTCACTGCGGAATTTCAGCGAAATATCATGCAGGCGGTTCATATCAATAAGTTCTTCAATTGCTTTCATAAAATGGATCTCAGCCACATAGCGAATAGTCCCCGTTGAAGTTGGGTTAGGTGGAGAGCTGGCAGCGTCGCCGGTTGACACACTCCCTCGGCCTTCGGCCACATTCCCTTAGGGGGAGAGCTGCCAGCGTCGCCGGTTGACACACTCCCTCGGCCTTCGGCCACTCCCTCTAACTTAGGGGGAGAGCTGTCAGCGTCGCCGGTTGACACACTCCCTCGGCCTTCGGCCACATTCCCGAGCTACGCTCGCCTACCCGTAGCCTTTCCCCCTATCTTAGGGGGAGAGCTGCCAATGCTCTGACTATTAAATAGATTTATACTGAACTCACGTTAAATGAGCCCCGGATAACGCAAAAGTTGATGCCTTTTCCAAACTTTTTATGCGCTATCCATTGCTATTTGTCAAGAGTTTTGTAATTTTGCAGCGGGTAAGTCCTATACGGCCAGCTCCCCGAGAATCCCCCAGGTCTTGACCGAAGCAAGGGTATCGGGTCGTAGCGGCGCGATGTAGTTCACTTGCCCTTTTTTTGTGCCCTGAGTTTTGGGGTGAGATAGGACTAATTAGTCCAATAGGACCAATAAGACCAATAAGGCATAGATGCCCTAAGCTTATCACCAGGCAATAAAAAATCGGCTCCCGCAGATGCAGGAGCCGATTTTAAACTTTAGTCGTAAAGTTGATTATTTCACAACCTTCACAGCCTTGGTGGTGCCGTCGACATACTTCGTCACGACGATGTTCACACCCTGGAAGGGCTCATTGCTCTCCAGACCGGCAGCGTTGAAGTACTTCACGCCAGCCACAGCCTTGTCGGCAGCGAGTTCGGTAACAGCGGTGGTTCCGAAGACACCGAGCTTGAACTCAGTCTCAACACGGGGAGCCACACCCTGGCCACCAGTTCCATGGAAGAAGAAGATGGCGCCCTTGTTCACGGGGTCGGTGAGCTGCTGGGCAAAGATGGTGATGTCACCAACTTTACCCTTGCCCTGGATAGCGCTTTCCTCAGCGATGAGCTTGAACGAGCAGATGGGGTCGTTGATACCCTTGTCCTCGTTGTCGCCAGTCATCTCATAACCGTCGCCACTGTAAGCGAGCAGACGATATTGCAGCGGGTTGCTTGACGATTGTGCGAACTCAATCTTGTGGCTGTCGCTCACGAGACGATCGAGAGGAGTAGCAACCAGTTTGCCACGAGAGTTGGTCTCAACAGCGAAGCCTTCGGGAACAGTGAAGTCAACCTGGAAGTCGCCATAGGTCTTGCCACCGATGAGCTCTTTGATAGCGATGTCCTCAAGGTACAGCGTAACAACCTCTTCGTTGGAGTTGTTGATATACTCCAGAGTGCTTGTGCCATCCTCTTGGTTGACATTACCCTTGAAATACAGGTGGTCCGTAGTGGGGATACCCGGCTGTGCATCCTGGGCGAAAACACTCATGCTAACGCCAAGAGCAGCGATAAGAAGTAAACTTTTAACCTTCATAGTCAAAAATGTTTTAATAAGTTAGTAATTTTGTTAATAAATGTTTATTATTTGTTTTTTTTCATCTTTTTTGCCGAATGTGCCAAGTCTATCCAACTGAATACAATTTTCCCTAAAACGGAAATTGCATTGATTGTCAGGAACTTGCAGAAAACCTCTGTTTTCAATCACTATTCAGAGTACAATATTACAAACATTTTTTGAATTGGCAAAATTTTTCTCTTTTTTTTGCCTCTTTTTTTTGAAAAATAATCAGGCCTGCCGCTATCACCTGCAACGCAGGCCTGTATTTTTCAATGACACCCATCAATTCATGTGAATGGAAGTGGTGTACGTCAGTCAATTCGATGCGTGTTTTGTTTCAAGTTCAGTGCTTTCTTAGCATCAAAGGGTCTGTCGCGGTTAAGCGTTGTACGGTTCTGTGAGTAGCAAGGCGCATCAGTGGCGGGGCAGAATTTTTGATATATAAATATTGTAATATTGTTTTCTGTTTGTTGGAACCCTCACTTTGGTTGCTTGTTGGCGCTCATTCCCAGCAGTTTCCTGAAGCGCTTGTACCAGGACAGCCTTTGCGGCTTGCCCGGAGGCAGGTGCGATGTGGCCAGGGTGCTGCCGCGCTCGTGGATGCGGCTGATGCGCTCATCAATCAGATGCTGAATCTGCTCATAATTGAGGCCACTGGGTGATGATGTGCTGTCGCTCATTGTGAAGGTTGTTGTATTGGTTGTTTTTGTCGATTATTCGACAATGCAAAGTAACAACAATTTGGTACCGGGTGGTTAGGATAAAACAAGCAAAAACTTGTAAAAAACGTTCATTTTCACTTGCATTTTTTTGCCATTTCATTCCCTTGAAATAGGGCAATAAACTGTTTGCCAAACAGATAGCTTGGCAAATTTAACATTTTAAAACAAAATGACTTTTTTGCGCAGGTGAGAGGTGTGTCAATCGACCGCAGGCCACTTGCTCTTGCTTAGAGGCAGGGTGTAGTAGGCTGTCACGGTGAATCCCAGAGAGCCGCTGCGTTTGCCGTAGCCGGGGATGTACCATGGGCGGGCGTTGTCGGACTTCCCATAGCTGAACACACCATGGTAGCGCAGCGACCAGCCCAGTGCCACCTGTTTGAACAGTGTTACCTTGAGTCCGGCCGCGAGTTCGCCCCACAAGGCATGTGAGCGCTGGTTGGTGATGCTGAATGACGTCGTTTCTTGCCAATAGCTGTTTTTATAGGAAATATCGGTTACTTCGTAGTTGAACGTGCTGTAGCCCAGCCTCACACCGAAGTAGACCTGGTATTGTGGCTTGCTCTTGAACAGGAAGTTGTAGTTGGCGCCCACTTTGAAGTAGGGTGAAGGCTTGCAGCGGTAAGTGAAGTTCATGTCGTCGGGCGTTGATTTGGCCCATCCCAAACCCAGTTCAACCACAGGTTGCAGCCTGTTCCACATGTTGAGTGTGGCGCTCACATCCACGCTGGCATAGTCTTGTCCAAAAGCCATGAGCACCGGGTCGATGAAGTTGATGCCCAAAGCCACGTCGGTGAGTCGTGGATAGCGTGGATAAACCCGTCGCAACGAGTCCTTGCGAGCCTCGGCCTGCGCTTTGAGTGAGTCGCCGGTAAGATATTGCTCGATATACTTGGGGTCGAGGTTCTTGTCGGGCGTCCGCACGGTGTTCGTTTCGGGCCGCACAGGCGTCACACGGCGCTCTTGGGCCGAGATTCCAAGTCCCGTGGCCATCATCAGGCCGATGAGTGCATAACGTAGCAGTGTGGCGTGATATGAAAGGCAGTGTTTCATTCGGTATCGTCGTCGGAAATATAGATGCGCAAGGCCACGTTGGTGGTGTTGGTGATGACAGGGTTGACGAGGGTCACCGAGTCGATGACGTGGTGTGTGGTGGTGAGGCTGCTCACTTCAAAATTGTACATCGCGCCACACTCGTGCGACGAGAAGTAGGGCACAGGCTTGTAATTGAAAGTGATGGTGTCGGCTACCGATGCCTTGCCCTCTTCGGTGCCGTAACGCAGTTCGTACTGCGTGGTGTTGACCGTGGCGCGCAGTGGCAGATAACATTCACTCACCGAGCTGTTCTTGATTAGAATCGTGTCGCCCGGTGAATCAATGCCCTTTACGGTGAGGTTGAGCACGGTCAGTGTGGAGGTGGTTCCTGATTCGTAGAACCGCGCCAGCGGCAAACTGCTGCCGTTGTCATAGCAGCTGCCGTCGCCGCAAGCTGCCAGTGTCCATGCCAGCAGCGCGCACATTGCCGTGTGTAGGAATGCCCCTCTTGTCATTCTTCAATCTCCTCCGAAATCTCGTAGTGGTTGCGACCCGGGGCGTTGCGTGTGATGAGTTCGCCCAAAAAGCCGGTCATGAACAGCTGTGTGCCCAAAATCATGGCGGTGAGCGCCAAATAGAAGTAGGGCGAGTTGGTGACCAGAGTGTAGTGGTTTCCGGCATGCATGTTGTAGAGCTTGAGCGCTCCCACCACAATCACGGCCACAAAACCCAAGATAAACATGAGTGAGCCCAGCAAACCGAAAAAGTGCATGGGTTTTACTCCGAACTTCGCTTGGAACCAAAGCGTGAGCAGGTCGAGATAGCCGTTGACAAAGCGGTCGAGGCCGAATTTCGACGAGCCATATTTGCGTGCCTGGTGCTGCACCACTTTCTCGCCAATCTTGGTAAAACCGGCATTTTTGGCCAGATAAGGCACATAACGGTGCATGTCGCCATACACCTCAATGTGCTTCACCACCTCGCGCCGATAGGCTTTCAGGCCGCAGTTGAAGTCGTGCAGGTTGTGGATGCCGCTCACTCGGCGTGCGGTGGCGTTGAACAACTTGGTGGGCAGGGTCTTGCTCAGTGGGTCGTAGCGTTTTTTCTTCCATCCGCTCACCAGGTCGTAGCCCTCTTGTGTAATCATGCGGTAGAGTTCGGGAATCTCGTCGGGACTGTCCTGCAAGTCGGCGTCCATGGTGATCACCACATCGCCCTTGGCGCGGGCGAATCCGGTGTTCAGTGCCGGTGACTTGCCGTAATTGCGACGGAAACACACCCCTCGCACGGCGGGGTTCTCGTCGTGCAGCTGCTTGATTACCTGCCAAGAGTCGTCGGTCGACCCGTCGTTAATCATCAGCACTTCGTAGCTGAAATTGTTAGCTTTCATCACCCGTTCTATCCACTGTGCCAGCTCGGGCAGCGATTCCGCCTCGTTGTAAAGAGGCACCACTACAGAAATATCCATTGTTTTATCTTGTGTCGTGAATTATCTGAGTTAATTGATGCGTCGTTGTGCCACCAGTGCTGTGATGGCGCTGAGGATTGCTCCGCCGAAGGTCACCACCCAGAACATGTTGAACACCGTTTCGATGGGCGTGGGCAGCAAACCTTCGTCCACCATCTTTTGCAACACGGTCACCATCTCACTGTCTTTGAACTCGGGCATCTGGCTGTAGGTGTTGATTACTTGGATTGCCTGGTCGTAGATGAAGTCGGGCCGTGCCAACTTCACGGTGAAATAGGTGACCAGGGCGGCGATGAGTGCGCCGAAGATAAACATCATGATGCCCATCATCCACAGCGCGGCGTATTCGGTGAAGCCTTGCTCGTCGATGAAGTAGCGCCGCTGGAAGCGATACACCACCACCGGTGTGGCCACCATCATCACCAGCACCGCCAGGGCCAACAGAGGCATGCGGTCGGCAAAAACCGAGCCCACCGCCATCGCGCTCATGTAGGCACCGAACGGGATGCCGTTTTCGGCGGCTCGCCGGTATGGATTGATGCGTTCTCCCATGAGATGATTAAATGTTTGACCTGCAAAGATAAGGATTTTTCATTGAAAATCGGCAATGCACCATGCATAAATTGTGTGCACGGTGGTGCATTGCCGATGTGTGTGGGTTGAAACCCTGCTCGGGTGGAGTGGCTGCGTCAGATGCAGCGCTCCACGGGCAGGACCCAAGCCCGCAGTCCCAATTTGGGTGTTTCCACATCCATCCGGTGCAGGAAGTCGAGCACGGTGTCCACATGGTTGTCCTCGACCATGGTGAACATGGCGGCTCCCAGCGAAGGCCACGCGTGTGTGCCGTAGTGCGGCACACCGCTCTCGGTGCCTCGTCCCTGCACTTCCTGCCATGCCGTGAATCCACGGCATCCCAGGCGGGGAAGGGTTTCGACGATGCGTTCGTAGTATGCTTGGTCAAATGCTATAAATATTGCTTTCATGCTTATTGCCGTTTACAGGGATGTTGTTCATGATTGAGAAGCCTGGTCGGCAGGCTTGTTGTGAAGTTTTTTGCGCGTGCGGCGGATGCCGTTGAAGGCAAAGATGGTGTACATTGTGGGCACGAACAGCAGTGTGAGGATGGTGGAAACCGTGAGGCCGCCAATCACGGCCACACCCATGGGTCGCCACATCTCGGCACCTTCGCCTTGTCCCACTGCCATAGGCACCATACCCAGGATGGTGGTGAGCGATGTCATCAACACCGGGCGCAGACGCGAATGGCCGCCGTCGATTACCGCTCGCCGGATACTCATGCCGCGCTCGCGGTTCAGCGTGATGTAGTCGATGAGCACGATACCGTTTTTCACCACGATACCAATCAGCATGATGGCGCCAATCATCGACATAATGTTCAGGTTGGTGCCAGTCACGAGCAGAATGAGCACGATACCTGAGAATGCGAACATAATCGACGACATGATGATGCCCGGGTAGGTGAACGACTCGAACTGCGATGCCATCACGATATAGACCAGGATAATGATGAGCACGGCAAGCATCGACAGGTCACGGAACGAGTCCTGCTGGTCCTCATAGCTACCACTCAGCTCGATAGTGACGCCGCTGGGCTTGTCCATCTTGTCGATTTCGGGTTGGGCGTCGGCAATGATTTCGCTCATGGGGCGATCCTGCACCACGGTCGACACCGTGATGATGCGCTGGCGGTCTTTTCGCTCGATAGTGGGCGGGGTGAAGCGTTCCACCACGGTACCCACTTCCTTCAGGCGCACGCCTTGTCCCATGGCGTTGTAGAGCAGGATGTTCTCTATAGCCTCAATCGACTCGCGCTGCGAGCGCTCGTACATCACCTTGATGTCATACTCGTCGCCATCCTCGCGGAAATAGCTCGCCGTGGAACCGTTGATGCGGTTGCGCAGGGCGTTGGCGGCAGTCGAGAGGTTCAGGCCGTAGATGGCCAGTTTCTCGCGGTCAAAGTCCACTTGGTATTCCGGCTGATAGTCGCTTCGGCTGATGTTGATGTCGGCTGCTCCGGGAACTTTCTCAAGGATGCGCTTCAATTGCTGGGCCACACTGTCGGTCTTCTCAAAATCGTAGCCGTAGATTTCATAGTTGACGGTATTCTGGCCGCTCATGCCGCCACCGCGCATACCACCCACGTTGACCAGATATTTCTTAAGTTCGGGGTAGTGCTTGAGGTCTTCGCGCATGAGTGCTGCAATTTCAGTGATGCCGCGCTTGCGCTCCGAAGGATTCACCAGCCTGATGTTCATCGACATGATGTGGGTGCCGTTGTTCTGCATCGATGCGAAAGTGTTGTCGCTGCTGGCCTGTCCCACGGTGTAGTTGAACACCTTAATCTCGGGATACTTCTCTGTCCATTCCTTATACAGGCGTGCGCACACGTCCTTGGCCACCTCCACACGGGTGCCGATGGGCAGCTCCAAGCTCACGCCCAGGCGGCTGTTGTCGCTGGTGGGGAAGAACTCGCTGCCTATGAACCGCATCATGAACATCGACCCGACAAAAAGTCCCAGCACGGCCGCCGACGTTATCCATCGGTGGCTCACACACTTGTCGAGCAGGCGTGCATACACGTCGTCGATTTTGTCGAGCACGCGCTCGATGGGCCCGTAGAACCGCTTGAAGGCATCACTCTTTTTCGAGTTCAGGCGCAACATTCGGCTGCAGAGCATAGGCGTAAGCGACAATGCCGCTGTGGTCGAGATAATCATCATGATGGTCACCATCCATCCTAAATGGCGGAAGAGCACACCGGTCATGCCAGTGACCAAAGTCAGCGGGAAGAACACGGCAATCAGCGTGAGGGTCGACGCGATAACCGAGATAGCCACCTCATTGGTGCCGTGCACAGCGGCCTGCTTGGGCTCGGAACCTCGCTCGATGTGCGTGGTGATGTTCTCCAGCACCACGATGGCGTCGTCCACCACCATACCGATGGAGATGGACAGAGCCGACAACGAAACGATGTTGAGCGAATTGCCGGTGCCATACAAATAAATGAATGATGCAATCAAGGAAATGGGGATGGTGAGCACGATGATAATCGTGGCGCGCCAGCGTCCCAGGAAGAAGAACACCACAATCACCACAAAGAGCAGTGCGTAGAGCACCGTCTCAACCAAAGATGCAATGGTGTTGCGGATGTTGTCGCTCGTGTCGACAATGTAGTCAAGCTTCACGTCGCTGGGCAGGTTCTTCTGGATACTGGGCAACTCTTTCTTGACTTTGTTGGAGATTTGCACCGAGTTGGCACCGCTCTGCTTCTGGACGATAATCATGGCGCCCTTCACACCGTTGGTGTAGGTCTCCTGCGCGCGTTCCTCAAGCGAGTCGTCGATACGTGCCACATCGCTCAGGTGCACCACGCCGCCGTTGGCGTAGCCCACCACCATGTTGGCCATGTCCTTGGGGTCCTTGAACTCGCCCTGCACACGCAAGGCGTAGGTTTCGTTTCCGATGTCGAACGTACCGCCCGGGATGTTGCGGTTTTCGGCTCCGATGAGAGCCGCGATGCTCTCAACGCTCAGGTTGTAGGCTTCGAGACGAATGCGGTCGATGTAGACGTGTACCTCGCGCTTGGGTGCGCCGGCAATCGACACCGAACCCACTCCGTCGACGCGTGCCAAGGGGTTGGCCACATTCTCGTCGAGGATTTTATAAAGTCCGGGGATACTTTCTTTAGCCTGCGCCGACAGCAGCACAATGGGAATCATGTCGCTGCTGAACTTGAAGATGACAGGCGTCTGCGAGTCGTCGGGCAGGTAACTCGAAATCATGTCGAGCTTGTCGCGCACGTCGTTGGTCAAAGCGTCGATGTCGTAACCATACTCAAACTCCAGCGTGATGATGGAGATGTTCTCGCGCGAATTGCTGGTGATGTGTTTCAGGTGCTCCACGCTGTTGAGCGTGTTTTCGAGCGGTCGTGTCAAGTTCTGCTCGATGTCCTGCGCGCTGGCGCCCTGATAGGTGGTCATCACCATGATGGTGTTGGTGTCAACATCGGGATACAGGTCGATGGGCAGGCTGCGCAGCGAGAAGAGTCCGATGATTGTGATGGCCACAAACACCAGGATGGTGGTTACCGGTCGCTTAACTGAACTGGAATATAAACTCATGGGTTATTCTGATTCTGTGATTAGGTGATGTGTTTGTCTTTGAGGTAGCGTGTTGCTTTCACTTTTGTAATGCCACTTTTACGCCGTCGGCCAGTCGGCTTTGGCCTTTCACCACCACCTGCATGCCGTTTTCGATGCCGCTAAGCACTTCATAACGGTCGGTCATGCGGCGGCCCAGCTGCACCTCGCGGAAACTCACTGTGCCATCGGTGTTATAGACGTAGACAAAGCGTACGCCCGAGCCAGTCTGCTTTTGGATGGCCAGGTCGGGGACAACAACGCTGCGCTTGGTGCCGTAGTTGAACGTCACGCGAGCGAACATGCCCGAGTGTACTCGGTTGCCGGAGTTGTTGATGGTGACCTCCACTTGGAAAGTGCGGGTGGAAACATCAATTGACGGGTGAATGAGATGCACGCGCCCTTGGAACACCTCGTCGCCATAGGTGTCGAGCTTCACCTCAACGCCCATGCCCACTTTGACCTGCGGGAACTCACTTTCGTTCACGTTGACCACCACTTTGAGGGGTTGCTGCTGCTCGATGGTGAGCACGGGCAATCCTGCGGGCAGGTCGCCGGCGTCGTAGTTCTTGGCTGTGACCACGCCGCTCACCGGCGAGGTGAGCACGGTGTTTTCGCGCATGTTGCGCAGCTGTCGGTTGCTGGCTTCCAGTGCGCGGATTTGCGCGTCGTACTGAGCCTGCATCTGGTCCACCGTCTGCTGGGTGCCGCCGCCGATGCGCACCAGTTCCTTGGCTCGCTCCAGGTCGCGTTTCTGGTTGGCAATCTGGATTTGCTGTTGTGCGATGGCCGCATTCTGGGTGGTGATGTTCACGTCGTCGAGAATCACCACGCTCTGTCCGGCCCTGACGTTGCTTCCCACGTCTACAAGGATGCGCTTGATGCGCGCGCCGGAGTTCGACATGATGTTGTTGGTCTTGAATGCCTCGACGGTGGCGGTGTACTCACTCGTTTGTGGCACTTCCTGCACAAAGACCGACTGCACGGTCACCAGCGGCAGGTCGGCGTTAGGGTCTTTTTTCTCTTCTTTCTTGCCCGAGCAGCCCGTGATGAGCAGTGTGGCGAGAAACAATGCTAAATACTTTGTCGTTTTCATATATTTGATTGCTTTTTTGATTCGTTGACGATGAGTTATTTTGCCACATAGTGGGTGTTTCCCAGCAAGTACTCCAGGTCGCACTCAGCCACCAGATAGTTGTAGATGGCCTGATAGTACGACAGGCGCGCGTTCATCAGTGCGTCCTCGGTGTCGCGCAGCTGGATGAACGATGCGGCACCGATTTTGAAACTTTGTTGCACGATGTCGTTGGCTTTGGTTGCCTGTCGCACGCCACCTTCGTTAGAGCTGATTTGCTTCAAGGTCTTGTTGATGATGTCCACTTGGTTCTGCACTTGCATTTTGAGCGAGCGTTCCAAGTTCTCGCGCTGCCAGGTCATCTCGCGCAGCGCCACTTCGGCCTGCCGCTGCTTGTAATAGCGCTGGCCACCTTGGAAAAGCGGAAGCGTGAGCGTCAGCCCCACGGTGGAATAGGGGTTCCAGTTGAAATTCTTGAACGGGCTTCCGTTCGACATCGAGTTCCACATGTAGTTGGCGCTGGCGGTGAGGGTGGGGTACCACGACATCTTTTGTGTGTCGAGCGCACGCTTGAGGTAATCGGTTTTGAGTTCGAGCGAGCGCAGGCTGGTGTTGCTCACCAGTGAAGTGTCGGCCAAAATAGACTGGTCGTACATGCGCGCCTTGAACTCGTCGAGCGTCTGCCTGGGTGCGATGGGTGTGCGCACATCCATCCCCATGAGTACCTTGAGCTGCAGTTTCAGCAGGTCGATGTAGTTCTCGGCCTCGAGAATCGACGGTTCCAGATTGGTCACAGCGACGTTGGCCCTGAGCACATCGTATTCGCTTGCGGTTCCCAGCTCGAACTGTTTCTGGTAAATCGAGGCGTTGAGCTGGGCCGTGGCGTGGTTCTCTTCAATGACATTTTTGGAGTCCTGGGCCAGCAGCAGTGCGTAATAAGCGTTTTTCACCTGATTCACCAGCGACAACTTGTTGGCCCGTGCGTTCTCAATGTTTTGCAGAATTTGGTTGTCGTTGAGTTTGAGTGTTTTCCACAGCGTGGGCATGATGAGTGGCATCGATGCGTTGAACCCTACCGAGTGCTGGTTGTCCATACCCACCTTGATGGTCATGGGCTCGTCACCTGCATTCATGGTCATGGTCTGCTTAGCCAATGTGCGGTTGTACTGGCCTGTGAAGTTGATGTTGGGAAGCAACTGTCCCTGTATCTCCTTCTTGGAGTACTTCACTCGTTGGATTTCCATCTCGTTGATGTGGATGGTGGGGTTATCGCTCAGTGCAATGCGCACGCACTCGTCGAGCGAGAGCAGCACGGGCTCGTCTGTCGCTTGCGCGTTTGCGCCCAATGTGGCGAGCACCAATGCAATCGTTGTGATAATGCGGTAATACATGTTGTGTGATATGTGTTTCGTTGATTATTTCTTTTGATTGTTGACAAATTGGTCGATATAACTGATTCCCTCAATGGTGGCAATGCCGCGCATGAAGTTGAGGAACGCTCCTTCAAAAACCTGCACGCGCGAGAAACCGTAGTCGTTGAGCCGCTCATTTTCGTTGAGGTTGCGCATCGTGGACAAGAGCAGGAATGAGGCGATGTCGGTGTTGATGTTAGGCATCACATGCCCCTCGCCCTGCGCCTTGGCCAGCACGTGGCTCAGACCGATGACGAATTCTTTCTCCTTTTCCCTGTGCTTGGCATGAAGTTCGGGATAGAGGCGCTTGATGTCGTCGATAAATGCCGCCGACGTTTCCTGCAAATAATTGCGTATGCGCGTAAAAACCTGAAATAGTGCGTCGAAGCAGTTGTCGGCCGACTCAAAGATACGTCGCATTTCAGCATCCTGCTGCTCGTGGTCGCGTCGCAGACATTCCATGATGAGACTTTTCTTGTCGGGAAATTTCTCATACAATGTGCGCTTGGAGATGCCACATCGGTGAGCCACCATGTCCATTGTCATCGACGACGGCCCGATGCGGCTCAACAGCTTGCTGCTCTCCTGAATGATTTGCTCTCTTGTGTCCATGCTTTTAGTATGCAAAATTATGACGGCACAAAGGTAGTAGAAAACTTTTAAAACTCCAAAAGTTTTCTCGGTTTTTAATAAAAATTGCGCTATGGAATAATGGGGGATAAGGCGCAAGTGGCATAAGTCATCAAAAAAGGCGGAGCTTTAGTTCCCGCCTTTTTAGATACAATTTGTGTCGCACTTCAGTAGGTTACCGCCAGTGGATTTTGGCGATGACGGGATAGTGGTCGCTGGGCGTGTGTCGCCGGTAGTGCTCCACCGTCACCTGGGCAGGGCCCTCGTTGGTCTGGCTTGTGCCCACATGGTCCAAATCGAGTGTCCAGTAGCCGTTGGTGAGCACACCATAATTATCTACGGCGAAGCCAGGCGAGACAAAGATGTGGTCGATGCGGCTGTCGGTCTTGGCATCGGGGTCGAAATCAACAAACGTGCCGTTCTCGGCAAAGCGCAGGCGGGCATGCGTGTAGCTGTCGTTCAAAATGCCGCTCTCGCTGAAGATTCGATACACTTCGTCGTGCTGATCCACGTTGAAATCGCCCGTGAGCACAACCGGCGCCCCCTTGGCGATGCTGCGGATTCGCTCCACCACCAGCTTGGCCCCCTCGCGGCGTGCTGTCACGCCGATGTGGTCCATGTGCAGATTAAAATGGTAGAAGGTGAAGCCACCCTTGCGTGTCTTGAACTTGCCCCATGTGCACACGCGGCGGCAGGCGGCATCCCAGCCGAAGCTCACCTGGTCGGGCGTTTCGCTGAGCCAGAATGTGCCCGTGTCGAGCAGGCGCAGCCGGTCCTTTTTGTAAAATATGGGTGAGAATTCACCTGTGTCCTTGCCGTCGTCGCGCGCGCGGCCTATGGCGTCGTAGCCGTCGAGCTGCTGCAGCATGTCCTGCAGCTGTCCATAAAGCACTTCTTGCCCCCCGAAAGCGTCGGGTTGCTCAAAGTTTATCTGGTCGCACATCACCTTGCAGCGAGTGCGCCACACCTCGCCCTTTTGCTCATCGCTTGTCACGAACAGGCGGATGTTGTAGGTTCCTATCACCAAATTTTGTGCGTCGGCCGCCAATAGGCATACCAGCATGGATAATGTGAAAATGATACGTTTCATGGGGTCATGATTTTTTGTTTCGGGCAAAGTTAGTCAATTCCGCGGCTTTTTTAGTAATTTTGTGGGCAAAAAAACTTTTTTTAGCATGAAATCCGAAAGCAAAATCAGCGATGTGATAAACTACCTGGAACTGTTGCAGCAGCACAACGACCGCGCGTGGTTCAAGGCCAACCGGCAGCTTTACGACGCGGTGCGCATTCCCTGGGAGCACGACATGGCTCGCCTCATCACCCTGGTGGGGCAATACGACGACAATGTGCGCGGGCTCGACGTGAAAGGGTGTGTTTACCGCATCTATCGCGACATTCGTTTCAGCCACGATAAAAGCCCTTATAAAAACTATTTCTCGGGCGTGCTGGGCCGCGGAGGCCGGCACACGGTGATGTCGGGCAACTACGTTCATTTTCAGCCGGGCAACATCATGGTGGGTGGCGGCATCTGGTGGCCCGAAAAGCCCATTCTCGACAAACTCAGGTCGCTCATCGATGCCGAACCCGAGGAGTTCTTGCAGATTGTGGAGAATCCCGAGTTCACCCGCCGCTATCACTGGGAATGCAATACCCTGAAATCCATGCCGCACGATTACCCCAAGGATCATCCGCTGGCACGCTACATCAAAATGAAGGAGTACATCGTGATGATGCGTCCCGAGATGAGCTATTTCGATTGTGACGACTGGGTGGCGCGAGTGGCCGAGGACTTGCGCCATCTCATGCCGCTGCACGATTTTCTGAACTATGTCTTTGATTGATGACCTTTTGTCGAAAATTATTACTACCTTTGCCGTCAATTCAAAAACCGATAAGTTTTTATAAAAAGATAACAATGAAACTCATGAGAAACCTTCTTGCGGCATGGATGGTGGTGGCCGTGGGCACAACCTGGGCAGCCATCCCCACTGGTTATTACAACTCCTTGTCGAACAAGAGCGGGCAGGCGCTCAAAAACGCTATTCAAGACCTGGTTTATAACCACACAGTGGTCCCATATAGCTCGCTGTGGAACTATTTTCCCAAGACCGATTATCGAATTGATAACCCTCAGCGAGTGTGGGACATGTATAGCGACAAGGCTTATTACTTCCGCGGGTCAAGCTCGGTGAGCGGCATGAACAAGGAGCACTCCTTCCCCAAGAGTTGGTGGGGAGGTGGTGACGATACACCAGCCTATACCGACCTTAATCACCTTTATCCCAGCGACGGTGATGCCAACATGGCCAAGTCGAACTGGCCGTTGGGCGAGGTGTCATCGACGACCTTCGACAACGGTGTTACCCGTGTGGGAACACCTGTCAACGGGCAAGGCGGTGGCGCCGGCACGGTTTTTGAGCCGGCCGATGAGTACAAAGGTGACTTTGCGCGTACCTATTTTTATATGGCCAGCTGTTATCAGAACCTGAAGTGGAAATACACCTACATGGTGAACAACGCCACATGGCTCACACTGAACCAGTGGTCGATAGCCCTGCTGGTGCGCTGGGCGCGCGAGGACCCCGTGAGCGAGAAAGAACGGGTGCGCAACGACGCTGTCTACACCATCCAGAACAACCGCAACCCTTTCATCGACTTCCCTGAATTGTTTGAATACATTTGGGGCGACAAGCAAGGTCAGCAATTCACTCTCGACGGCACGCAGGTCGACCCCGGCACTCCCGAGCTCATCACGCCCACTCAGGGCACTGTTGTTGACTTTGGCGAGGTGGCCCTTGGCAAATCGCAGCAGATGGTGGTCTACGTCAAGGGTATGCACCTGACCAACACGCTGTCGTTGCAGCTCTATCGCGCCGACTTCCGTATGTTCAGCATCCCGGTGACTTCGGTCGACCGCGTGGCAGCCAACAGTGAAGACGGTTATGCACTCACCATCACCTACACCCCGACCGCCATCGGAGATCACAGCGCCAAGCTGCTTATCAGCGACGGCGGCTTGGTGGGAAGTGTGGGCGTGGATCTGAAAGCCTCCTGCGTGGAGCCTCCTACGCTGTCGGCCATCACGGCCTTGCCGGCCACAGGCATCACCCCCACATCGTTTGTCTGCAACTGGAGGGCAACGGACGACGTGATTGATACCTATTTGGTCAACATCACCGAGTATGATGTGAACCATAATCCCAATTCCACCTTCACTTACAGCACCGACGAGACAAGTTACGTCTTTGATGAACGGCGTGAGGGATGCTCCTATTCCTACACAGTGCAGTCGAGCCGCTTGGGATTCACCTCGGTGGAGTCGAACGTCATCAACATCGACTACACCGGTATCACCGGCGTTGAGGCCGACCGCCCCATGGCCTACATCACCACGCCGCAAGGCATCATAGTGAAATGCAGCGAGCCCCTTGGCGGCGTGCGTGTCTATAACACGGCCGGCCAGCTCGTTCGTTACATCGACCGTGTGATGAACGACGACACTATCATGCTACCGGCAGGCGTCTATGTGCTCATCGTTGAGGGCAATCGCGGCGCGGTCAAGGTAGTGATACCTTGACGGGCATTAACCCTATAAAAAAGACCTCGGCATGGTTTTGCCGAGGTCTTTTTTGGTATGACGGGCATGTTATACATCTGTGGTGAAAGTCCACACGGGGCGTAGTCACCGACGAACCCTATAGCGACTTGCAAGTTTCAAGCGGTGACGCTTGGGAGAGAAGAAGCAATAGCGAAATCGTGGCTTGA
>JAFUWD010000092.1 GCA_017483645.1 Muribaculaceae bacterium
GAGCCGCACCAACGATGTGAACAACACCAAGATCCGCAAAGGTAAGATGGATATCAAGACCTTTGTGCAAGCCGTCGACGGTCTGGAACAATGGAACCCGCTCATGAAGGGTGAGTTCCCCATCCCGGCCCAAGTGCTACGCGAGCAGGTGTTCCCGGCTTTCAAGGTCGATGGCATGCCCGAGCTTGACAAAGACGAATACACCCTCGATGAGTTCCTCGCCATGATTGATGCACACCCCGACCTGCAGGCTGTGACGGTGGAGAAAGCACGCTACGGCTACATGGTGAACGACACCATTTGCGAAACCGGCGAAGTCTTCATCAACGGAGCCATGGTGAAAACCATCAACTCCGAAAGCACCGAGATTGAGGACATTAAGAAAACAATTGCCGATGTGGGCCTTGAAGGAGTTGAGAACATCAACTATTTGCAGGCCATCAAGCGCGTGATTGGCATGATCAACAAACCCTTAGCAAACTGAACAACTATGGCACAAGAAATTGAAAGAAAATTTTTGGTAAAGGGCGAATTCAAGGCCGAGGCTTTCAAGGCAACCCGCATCACACAAGGATATTTGAGTTCTGTCCCCGAGCGCACCGTGCGCGTGCGTGTGAAGGGCGACAAGGGTTTCATCACCATCAAGGGCATTGGTAACGAGAGCGGAGCAAGCCGCTTCGAGTGGGAAAAAGAAATTCCCGTTGCCGAAGTGAACGATTTGCTCAAGATTTGTGAGCCCGGCGTGATTGACAAGACCCGCTATCTGGTCAAGGCCGGCGAGTTCACCTTCGAAGTGGATGAGTTCTACGGCGACAACGAGGGGCTGACCGTGGCCGAAGTGGAGCTGCCGAGCGAGGACGCCGCCTTCGACAAGCCCGCATGGCTGGGCGAGGAAGTGACCGGCGACCCGCGTTACTACAACTCCATGCTCATGAAGAATCCGTTCAAAAACTGGAAATAGACTTACCATTTCATAATTCTCTCTTAGGAGGGGCGCGGTGCGCATCAAGCATCCGCACGGGCCACGGCGCCCCTCTTTTTTCACAAATCACCTAACTCATTAGTCATGGCCGACGAAATAAAAAACACAGCGACATTCGACCCGCTGAATATGGAAAACTACAAAATCGAGAAACTGCCCAAGATGCAGAAGTCCGGTTTTGAGAGAATTTTGCAACGCATTGGCGCTCCGCTGGCAATTATTGCGTTTGTTGTCATCTACTGGATGGCCGACATCTCGTTTATCAACAACATCGACACCAACCATGAGACGACCACGCTCACCGAATCGGCCATGAAACGCTATGACCAGATGGAGGCCGCCAAGGTCAAGACGTTGAAAGCCGGCCAGGACATTGAAATCACCGAGGCCCAGCAGGCCGAAATCACCCAAGCCACCCACGAGCAGTTCATCCGCATCAATTATGCCATGCTGGCTATTTTCATTGCCGCCATCATTCTGTGGATAACCGAAGCAATCCCTAATTATTTGACATCACTGATTGTGATACTGTCGATTGTATTGACAGGCATCACATCGGACAAAACGGCATACGCCCAGCTGGGCCACCCCGTGATGTGGCTCAACATCCTGTCGTTTATACTTGCCAGCATGCTGGTCAAGACCCAGGTGGCCAAGCGTTTCGCCATCTGGTTCGTCCTCAAGTTCGGCAAGAATGCCAGTGGCATCATGATTAGCTTCATCGTCATCAACCTGGTGCTCTCGGCATTCATCTCGGCCACCACTGCCAAGGCGGCCATCCTGCTGCCCATCTTCATGGTTATCGCAGCTATCTATGGCGCCACAGGCGGCCAGAACCGCAACAATTTCGGCCGCAACCTGATTTTGCAGAACCTGTTTCAAATCAACCTTGGAGCCAACGCTTTCCTCACCGGGTCAGGCGCCACACTGCTGGCCGGCTCGCTCATTGCTGGCGCGTTGGGCATTGGCGCCTTCAGCTATCAAGATTGGTTCAAGGCAGCCTTCCCCTTCAGCGTGCTGCTGATATTTATTGCTTGGTTTGTGGGCTCCAAAATCTTTTTCCCGCTGAAGAAAGAGGAACGTGTGCCGCAAATTGCCGGCGGCATGGACCGCTTGCGCGAAGAGCTGAAGAAACTGGGCAAGATGAAAACCGAAGAATACAAAGCAATCGCCATCTTTGTGGTGGTGCTGCTACTCTGGGCCACCGACAAGCAACACGGCATCAATCAGACCGCCGTGGCGTTTCTGGGCGCCGTGGTGGCACTGCTGCCGGGCATTGGCGTGGTGAAATGGAACGACGTCGACATCCCCTGGCACCTGCTGCTGTTCTCGGCTGGTGCTTACACCCTGGGCGCCGGCCTCGACGCCACCGGACTGCCCGGCACACTCATCGACGCGCTGTTCACCAGCCTGGGTATCACATCGGCCACCCCGTTCTGGGCCATCTTCCTCATTCTCACCGCCGGAATGCTCATTTTCTCGCTCATTTTCCAGTCGAAGACCATGCTCACACTCATCTTCATCCCCATCGCCATCGGTGTGGCACAGAAGAATGGTTATCCCATCATGAGCCTGGCATTCCCTGTGGCCATGCTCGTGGGCCATGTGTATGTGCTGCCATTCAACAGCAAGCCCGCCGCCCTACTCTACACCACCAACCAGTACAGCTGGAGCGACACATTCAAATTTGGCATCACCATGATGATAATCAGCTGGATTATGATTATCGTGTGGGGCGAGACGCTGCTGCGCTGGTATGGTTACACACAAGGTGTCTTCTTCCGCTAAAACCCGAGATGTGCCATGATTTTCATCAAGCCCAAAATTCATGACAGCAACACGCTGGAGTTCAAAGTAGGTTTCGTGCCGCAAGACGGCGTCACCTACAATGACTTCTCCATGAACACGTGGATTTTCATCCCCGAGGTGCTCGATGTGAACAAGCACACCTACGCCAAAGACACTTTCTATTGCGACATCTTGTCGCACCTGAGGCTCATCACTCCCTCCTATCGGCTCATGGAATTGGCCGACGCACATTCCCTGCCATGCACCCGGCTGGCCGACGCCTGCCGGAGCATGGCAAATCATGCCGGCGACGACGCGCTGAATGCATTGCAAAGCGAAATCAAAATGTTTGCCTCAATCGTCAAGAGCAGCATCCGCGATGCCTACCACGCCTTGGAGCGAGCATCGGTCAAACAGCGCACATCGATGACCCATGATTTCTTGCAACATTGCCGTGCCGTGCTCGGTCATTACCGCTCGATGCGTGAGGTGTTGGAATCGACTGAGGAAGCCCGGCAAGCCATCATCTACTACAACTACGGCGACGAATTCATCTCGAACATCCTGGAACAGCATTGCGGACGCATTATCAAGGTGCTCACGGCGCACCACAACGTCATTGAGCCGTCACTGCTGGCCGAGTTACAGCAATTGTTAGGGCACGAACAGGCCTACCGCAAGCAGATGGGCTACATCGGCGTGGAGCAAGCCAGCCCCGACGGCAACGGCCAGTTTGTGTACCATGCCAGCCAATTGAAGAAATACATCGAGTCAAACCTTTACCTGCCCACCCACAAGCGCCGCAACAACGTGTTTTTGGAACAGGTGGCATTCAGTTTGGCAGCAGGCATCGCCATGGTTTTCGCCACAGTGGTATCGTTTGCTTTCCAGCAGACTTATGGAAACTTCACTATGGAGTTTTTCATTGCCCTGGTCATCAGCTATATGTTCAAAGACCGAATCAAAGACCTCATTCACAACTACTTTGCCAACAGCATGGGTGGCCGTCTCTATGATTATATCACCACCATCCGCATCGGTGGCAACCGCATAGGCCATGTGAAGGAGGGATTCGACTTTGTGTCGCCTGCCGACGTGTCGAAGCAAGTGAACGAAAAGCGTGCCCGCCGATCGCCGCTGGTCATCAACCGCGGTGTCGACGAGCAAGTGATTCAGTACCGCAAGCATGTGCACATCAGGCGCAAAGCCGTGCAACAACTCTCGGACTACCCGCTCACGGGGGTGAACAATATCGTGCGCTACAATCTGGCAGGGTTCATGCGCAAGATGGACAACCCGCAGGTGTCGCTCTTCGTCAACGACGGCTCGGCGACAGCTGCCACCACGCGCGGCAACAAGCTCTATTACCTCAACTTTGTCATTCACTGCAAATATGTCGCACAAAGCGAGTACAAGCGTTATCGCGTGTGCCTGTGCCGCGACGGCATCAAGGGCATAAACGAAATCAAGTAATGAAACACTTAGTCATCATTCTGTGCTTGGCCCTGGCATGCGTTTCATGCCAGAACACCGACACCGTGAACATACTCATCTCCAATGTGGGGACCGCCGACTGTCATAACGCCACAGTCACAGTGCCCATGAGCGAAGTCATGCAGCGACTCAACACCACTCCGGCCGACACGCTCATCCTGCTCAACGAACGCAACACCGCCGTCGAATATAGTTACACGCCCGACCGCGAGGCAATCACGTTCACCGTACCAATTGTGAAATTCCGTTCGCAAAAAAACTACACGCTCAACAAAGGCAACAAGCGTCTGCGCGACAACCTGCTACGGTTCCGCACAGCCAACATCACAGTCACCGTGCAGTGAATGTCAGTCAAAGTACATGGGGGCAAAGTGGGCCGGCTCGTGGAAATTGGGCCGATCTACCGTTATGGGTGCCCACGACAACAAATGCGGATGCGCCGTCTTGTCGGCACACTTATACACATTGGCCATGATGCACGACGGTAAATTGTCGGCATTCAGTCGTACCAACCGCAACGGGATGCTCACCGTGAGCGTCCACACATGATGCCCCGGGCGTTCGGCAAAAGGAGTCGTTCCACATGTGCCCCAGCGCCCTATCGTTGCAATTTCCCGAGGTGTGAGGCGCACGGCCTCCGGCCGCGTGACGCGATGGCTGGCATTAACCGTACCAATACAGTTGAACTCAAAGTTCCAATACTCGGGGTCGCCCGGCACTTGCATGAAAAACTCCACGCAACTGTCCTGAGCCACCGGACTCAGTGGCTCGGTGTTCACCGCGCGCAAATCCTCGCAGGCCACCATGAAGTGAACAAAAAGACACTCACCGCCACGAGCTATGGCAAAAGATGCGTCGGGCCGATAGGCAGCCACATCCGGCCAATTGACAATGCCAATGATGTGATGTTGACTATGGGATTGAAGCCACTCGCCCGCTTGCTTCAACGACAATGAGTCGAGCTCGGGCACAAAGGGGATTTGAAGCGACACGTCGTTCATAACACTCACGCTAAAAGATTCATACGATAATGTGAAGTTGCTGCAGATATTCTATCGTGCCCGTGGCCAAACCATAGAGCGAAAGCAACAGGATGATGCCACCCATGATGCGGTTGATAATCCAAATGCTTCCCGGCTTGAAGTGAGCCCGCACTTTGTCGACAGTGAACGTAATCGCCGCCCACCATAACAGGGCACCCACCACAATAAAAATATATCCCAGCATAATGTGATAAAAACGATGCTCAGGCATCGGGAAGTTAAACCGTGCCATGAACGGGATAATCAAGAAAACAATCAGAGGATTCGACAAGGTGAACAGAAAACCCGTCACCACATCGCGTAATCGCTCATCTTTTACCACCACTGAGGAATCATCACTCTCGGTGACCGGTCGCACAGGGTTGTGCAGAATCATATAGAGCGCATAAATGATAAGAAACACCGAGCCCACCACCTGCAGCAAACTCTTGTTGGCCTCAATCATATCAGTCACTATCGACATGCCTGAGCCTGTCACCAAACAATAAAGCAAGTCGCTTACCGCGGCACCGATACCAGTGCGGAAGCCGGCCTCACGGCCACTGCTCAGTGTGCGCTGGATACATAGAATACCAACCGGACCCATCGGGGCCGACAGCAGCACCCCAATGGAAATGCAGCCCACTATAATTGACAGAAATGTTTCCATTCAGAATATTGTCGTTTTAAATCACAAAATTACTACTTTTTTTACAAAAATTCCTATCTTTGCCCAAATTTCCAAAACAACATGACCTTCTACACCCGTCTTTCAGTCATCACATCGTTCATCTTGTCCTTCGTCGCTGCACATTCAGCAACCCGCTACTGCACTGTCCACAACGATTTCGCTTCGCTCAGGGCAGGCATCCGCTTGCAAATCCACCAATCAGCCCGTATCGACAGAAATCGGCTTGTGCTTGACAATGCTCAAGACAGCCCGATGCTGGCGCTCGACACAGCCCGCATCGTTGCCACTCCCTACCGCTTTGTGGCACGGTTGGCCAATGAGCACAACAAAGCCGGAAAAACCTACCGGGCCACCAGCGCCGCCGGCGAACACGTAAAAGTGGCGTCCACCGCCTGCGGCGTGGTGGTGGAATACGCCGATTCAGCCAACTACTGGACCGTGACCACCGCCTGCCACAACAGCAACCTGCACGACGACATCATGGACCGGAGGTACATGATTGTCACAGCCACACATTACGAACACGGACAACGAGCAGAGCAATTCACCCGCACCATGACCGACAGTGTGAACCTCAGCGACGGGCTCAACTCGATTGCCGTTGAAGTAAATGACAACTCCATGCAAATCGCTGTGGGAGAGAAAGAGTTCACCCAGGTGATGAGTTTCGCCATCAAGCGGCAACAACAGCCTGTTCAGACGGGCATTTTTGTGGGGCCTGCCGCCGTCGCAGCCGTGGAGCGTACGGTCATGACACAAATAAGCGACCCACACCGGCACATCATGACGCAGTGGACAAAAGAGACACTCAACGCTCACTTTGCAGCCAGTTCCGACCCGCTTGAAGGGTATTGGCAGTATCTGGACCGTGATATGGACGACAACATTCTGCGGCTGGGCGGACGATATGTCGTGGCACTGGTGCTGGCCGACGACGGATATGATATCATCTATGTTGACGGCGCACAAGTCAAGCGTCAACAGTGGACCACAGGCACACTGAAAGGTCATCTCAAGAAAACTGCTTTCATCGATAATTACACCGCCACGTGGGTCGATGCCACATTCCTTCCAATCGACGACGACGTTTTCGCAACATTCGACAACGCCGTCATCCTCACGCTGCGTTTCCCGGTCTTTCGCAGCCAGCTGCGTCTGGCCAAGGTCATAGATTTCTAAAACAACCCCGCATCAAGCAACCTGCCCGAATAAAATCGATGGTTCATCGACAAAGACGTGCCATTGGTTGAAAGCCCAGCAATAATGCACCGGGCATGCCGTTTCTCAATAAAGACCATGCTCCGCAACGGTGTGGAAGCTGGCTATTGATGTTAATCTAAAGGGAGGAATAACGATGAAAGGGAAAAAATGGATAATGGCCTTGGCGCTGCTGACAGCGGCAACGGCATGCTCGCCCGATGAGCCCGGCAACAATGGGACAAGTGGAAGACCTGAGACCTCGGGCGGTGACCAGTGGGCAACGACAATTGACCTGGGCGAAGTGAGAACTTTCGATATTGCTGTGGATTCAACTTCACTGACCGAAACGGAAAACATCGACCTCGATGATGAAGACTATGTGGAAAACAATGAGTTCACACAAACCATCGGCATAACATGGAATGGCGACGCGGTGAGTGTGAACGGCACCGTGACCGGCGTGAGCGTGGAAACTGACGGAGGTCATGTGACCGTGGTTTCGACCATAAAAGGGGTAAACTATGTCCTCAAGGGCACTACCGACAATGGCTCCTTCAAAATTTATGGCGAAAAGAAATTCCAGCTCACTCTGAATGGGGTGAGCATCACCAACCCCACCGGAGCGGCGGTGAACAGCCAGTGCAAGAAACGCTGTTATGTGGTGCTGGCCGACGGCACCTACAACCAATTTGCCGATGGCTCAGATTACGCCTTTACCGACGATGAAGACATGAAAGGTGCCCTTTTCGCCGAAGGGAAACTGCTCTTCAGCGGCAGCGGGCACCTGAAAGTGACTGCATACTACAAATTCGGCATTTGCAGTGATGATTACATCTTGTTCAGGCCTGGCGTAAACATCTATGTCAACGCCACAGCCGGCAGCGCCATCAAGGCCAACGACGCCATCCTGATGCGGGGCGGCGTGGTGAATGTGGAGTGTAGCGCGGCAGCAGCCAAGGGCATGAAGTGTGATGGATTTGTGCAAGTGGACGGCGGGCGTTTCACCGCGTTGACCACAGGAGCCGGTGAATGGGACAGCGATGAGCAGGATGTAAAAGCATCGGCAGGCATCAAGGCCGACAGCCTGATTACTATCAACGGCGGCACAGTGCTTGCCAAAAGCACAGGCCGGGGCGGGAAAGGCCTCAGCAGCGACCAGCATGTGGTGATTAACGGAGGAACCGTGAAATTGATAACCACCAACATGCAATACACCTACAACAATCGTTACACAGCTAAGTCGAAAGGCATTAAGGCCGACGGCGACCTGACCATCAACGGCGGATCTGTGATGGCACGCACCACGGGTGGCGAAGGCAGCGAAGCCATTGAAAGCAAAGCGCGCCTGACCATCAACAATGGCACGGTTGAGGTTTATGCCTATGACGACGCCATCAACTCGGCCGGAAATATGACGATAGCCGGCGGTCAGATATTTGCCTATTCAACCAACAACGATGGCATCGACACCAACGGCACGCTCACCGTGTCGGGCGGCACGGTGATTTCCTGTGGCACCACCCAACCCGAGGACGGATTTGATAGCGACCAAAATGCGTTTATCATAACCGGAGGCACAGTAGTCGGTTTGGGAGGAGGCACCTCGGTACCCAGCACGAACGGCACCACACAGCCCGTGGTGGTGCTGGGTGGAACCAACATCAATGCAGGCACACTGCTCACCGTGAGCGGAAACGGCGTATTGGCCTTCACGGTGCCTCGTTCATACAACAGTTACACGTTGCTGGTATCAAGTCCCATTTTAAGCAAAGGAGGAACTTGCAGCATAGCTACCGGAGCCAATGCAAGTGGCAGCGGCAGCAGTTTTCATGGGCTCGCGACGGCCACTGGCGTGAGTGGAGGAAACACGATTTTTAACGCCACGCTCTCAAGCATAGTCACCACCAGCAATTATAGCGGTGGAATGGGTGGAGGGGGCTGGGGCCGCTGGTAACACCCAAGTTTGCTCAGTCACAAAAAATCCCTGCACGAGATGGGTCGTATGCAGGGATTTTTTGACGTGCAGAGCCATCGGTCAACGCCAGTAGCCAACCACCACATAGGCGACACCGCGTCCCGGCAGGTTGACAAGGCGATAGATGATTCCGTCGGCCAGCCACACGCGCTCACGATTCCAATTCACATAACGGCCGTGCAAGGGACGGTGGAAGAAACGGGTGCCAATGGCGTGGCGATGAACTGCGGTAGCCATGTGGCGAACAGGCACCATGCCGTGACGACTTACGTGGGCCACACCTTGATGGGCTCGACCTGCCATCCGATGCTCGATGCGGTGCTGTTGCTGCACGCGTCCCGGCTTAAACTGCTGACGTGCCTGAGCTGTTCCGGGAACCAAAAGCGCCACTGCGGCTAAAGCGGTGATAAGAATGTTTGTCTTCATGATGTAGCTCCTTTCTTTTTATGTCATACGGTCGTTGACTATACCGACAGCACGACGAGTTATTGTTTTTGTTTATTAGACTCGGCTACAACAACTAAGTTAAACGGGGTTGACCGAGTTATCGCCAGAGGGAGCAGCAATGGCGACAAACCGGATTATTTTATCGACTGAACAGATTGGGTAACGCAATCGAGTAGGTCGGGGAGCGTGAGCGTTTAGCTTGCGCTCCCTTTCCTCTCACACCACCGTACGTGCCGTTCGGCATACGGCGGTTTAATTTGTTTTCAAAGAATGCCTAATCTCATAGTAGTCAAGAACACTGACCA
>JAFUWD010000018.1 GCA_017483645.1 Muribaculaceae bacterium
AGACCTCTAATCCCAACAGATTGACAACCCTTTTCGGTTCAGCCCTCGACACAGGGGGCTGAACCTTTTTTTACGGCTTCCCTAAGGAGGAAAGTTCCCATATCCGCCCGGCACATTATATATTATAGGAGGGCGGGATATTGCGCAAAACGGGATAATTTGTTATCTTTGCACATATGATAGAACGACACATCATCATCGACCGCGTTGACCCCGTCACCTTTTACGGCGTGAACAACAGCAACATCCAGCTCATCCGCAACCTGTTTCCCAAACTGCGCATGGCGGCGCGGGGCAGCGTCATCACCGTGATTGGCGACGACAACGAGACGGCCACTTTCGAAAAAAAAATCCACGAGCTGGCCGATTACTGCATCCGCTACAACCAACTGCCCGAGGACGTGATTATCGACATCATCAAGGGTGCACCGCCCAAAGAACTGAAGATGGACGACGTGATTATATATGGTGTGAACGGCAAGCCCATTGTGGGGCGCACGCCCACCCAGCAACTGCTGGTCAAGACCGTGGGGCAGAACGACCTCACCTTTGCCTTGGGGCCAGCCGGCACCGGCAAGACCTATCTGGCCGTGGCGCTGGCCGTGCGTGCCCTGAAAAACCGCGAGGTGCGCAAAATCGTGCTCTCCAGGCCCGCCGTGGAGGCCGGGGAGAAGCTTGGCTTCCTGCCGGGCGACATGAAGGACAAAATCGACCCCTATCTGCAACCCCTCTACGACGCCCTCGAGGACATGATTCCGGCCATGAAGCTCAAGGAGTACATGGAAACCAACGTCATCCAGATTGCCCCGCTGGCCTTCATGCGCGGTCGCACGCTCAACGACGCCATCATCGTGCTCGACGAGGCGCAGAACACCACCACACACCAAATCAAGATGTTCCTCACCCGCCTGGGCATGGGGTCGAAGATGATTGTCACCGGCGACGTGACGCAGGTAGACCTGCCGCGCACCACCACATCGGGCCTCATCCAAGTGTTGAAAATCCTCGACGGCGTGCAGGGCATCGGACGCGTGGAGTTCGGCAAGAAGGACATCGTGCGGCACCATCTGGTGCAGCGCATCGTCGAGGCCTATGAGCGCTACCACCAGTCGCAGCAAGAATCCACCGAAAAGCAATAGTTGCCTCCGAAGCCAAGAAAGGGCCAAATTGGCAATCTTTATTTGGGCGAAATCTGCACAAATAATAGCACATTTCGCCCAAAACTATATAATTTTGGGCGAAATCCACCAAATATCTATTAGATTTCGCCCAAAGAAGTTTGCTCAGGTCAAAGAATTGCTGTAACTTTGCGTTACAAAACGGTAAAACGTAACCCACCTATGGAAGCAATCATCGGAAGGAAATCAGAGATAAAGAGGCTAAACGCGGCTGTTGAGAGTGCAAAACCTGAGTTTGTTGCTTTATATGGCCGCAGACGTGTCGGCAAAACATTTCTAATCAACCATATATTCAGAAATCAGTTTGCCTTCAAGATGACTGGCGTTATCGAAGGTAAACTGAAAGACCAGTTCACAGCATTTTCCGATGCCATGAATGACTATGGATTCAACCTGCTTGAGCGACCGAAGGACTGGATGCAAGCCTTTATCATGCTGAAACAAGCCTTGAAGGGAAAAGTGGAAAGTGGCGAACGATGCGTTGTTTTTATTGATGAATTACCCGCATTGGATGCTGACGGTTCGAATGTAGCCAGTGCGGTAGGCTATTTTTGGAATAGCTGGGCAAGTCAGTTTGATAATTTCGTACTCATTATTTGCGGCAGCGCAACAAGCTGGATGATAACCAACGTCATTGACAGCAAGGGTGGACTGCATGACCGCATCACTGTTGAAATGCCCATCCATCCTTTTACGCTAAGGGAGACAGAGGCATATCTTGACAGCAGGCATTTTGTTTGGAATCGTCAGATGATTCTTCAGGCCTATATGGTTTTTGGGGGCATACCATATTATTTGAGCCTGCTCGACGCTGAAGAGAGCCTGGTACAGAACGTGGATCGCCTATTCTTCAGCCAAGACATGCAGATGCGACGCGAGTTCCGCCGGCTTTTCAATACGCTCTATAAAAATCCTGATAAATACATCGATATCATCAAGGTTTTAGGAAAAAGTCGCAGAGGGATGACACGAGAGGAACTGGCAAAAGAACTGATAAGCGCCAACAACGGCCACTTGGGAAAACGATTGGAAGATCTTGTTCATTGTGATCTCATACGCAAGAATATTGTACGCGAAAAAGAAATCAAGCGGAAAGACGCTATTTATCAGCTGTGCGACTTCTTCAGTTTGTTCTACCTTACCTTTATAGATAGAGCGGAGGTTGAGCCAAAATACTGGGCACACCACATCAACACGCCGGAAATCAATTCATGGATGGGACTAACTTATGAACGCATCTGTATGGCTCATATCCAACAAATCAAATATGCACTACGAATAGATGCTATTTCAACCCTCAGCTATTCGTGGCGAAGTAAAACCGCTAAGCCCGCAGCACAAATAGATATTATCATCGAGCGGGCCGATAGAATTGTCAATGTATGCGAGGTGAAGTACAGTAACAGCGAATATGAACTGAACAAAGAGGAATACGACAAAATCAGCAAACGAAGCAGTGTCTTTATTCAAGAAACAGGCCTTCGCCATGCACCTTGGATAACCATGATAACCACCGAAGGTGTGGCGCATGGAAAGTATGCCGATATGATACAGAGCCAAGTGAAACTCGACGACCTGTTTGCCATTTAAGTTTTTTCAGGGCATAATGCATGTTTAGCGATGAGAAAGCGCCACGGGCTGGCGAAGTTAACTGAGCAGGGGGAATGTCAGATTATTCGGTGGGTGCAGCGTCGTCGGGACGCAAGGCCTTGTATTCCCAGTAGCCGTCATTGCTGTTCACGATGTTTCGGAAAGCGTCGGTAAGATAGGGTTTGAGCGTCGGGTAGTCGATGAGCACATCAATCACGCCCTTGCTCGACGGCGCTATGTCGCCCTCTTGAAACTCAAACACCATGCCTGTGCGCTTAGGACACACCTCGACCGGCACCTGCGAGGCGCTGAGCAAGTCGAGGTGCTGCGTCTGGTTGATGTGCGCTATCTTTTTGTTGAGCACAGCCAGCAGGGCGGTTTCCTGCTCAGGGACAAGCATTTTGTCACGGTCGAGCACCCGCTGGCGCACACGGTCGTACACCACATAGGCGCTGCGCTTCGACCAGCCGTCACCACTGTAACCGTAGTGGTCAATTTCCATTACCAGCAACTGGAACGAAGTGGAATAAGGGTAGATGAGCACATGGCGCACGTTGCGGTTCTTGGCCGGAACAGCAGCCGGCACCTGCACAACACGCGTGAAGGCCAAGCCATTGCCATAATTGAACTGTGGCTCGCTCAAGAAGAAATTGACGGCCTCGGTCACGGTGCCATAACTTCGTGAAAAGGCTATTCTCACCAGCTCTCGCTCAATATTGACCAAACTGTCGCAGCCGTTGATGCTCCGTGGCCAGCGCCTCGTCACCCGCTTCACGCTCAGCAGCTGCCCGCGCTCGGTGCCTGCCGCCTCCTGCGACACGAAAAACGCCTCGTCCCGGCTCACCACAAAGGCGTCGGGCAGGGAACTGTCAATCACGGTGTCGGCTTGGGCCGCCACGTCGGTCTCGGCACGCACAAAGATATCGCCGCTCTGCCCACTACTCTCGATGCGCAGCGCCAAATACCAAAATGCGGCCACGATGTCGACGACCACAAGCAGGGCGATGATGATGAGAAGCATGCGTTTAGTCATAATCACAAAAAACGGCGGTTCGAGCCACAAAGTTACAAATTTTCACCGAAAAGCTGAAAAACATCGCAACTTTTTCGTTTTTCACGCCTGAAACCTGCAATTTGTATATCATGGTTTATTGGCCTCACACTGCTGCCCGCTGAGCGCCAGCACAGCGTCGCGCACCTGATTCATGAGCCAGCGGGGCGTAGACGTGGCGCCACAGATGCCCACACGCTCCATGCCCCGCAGCCAGGCGGGGTCGATTTCGGAGGCGTTGCTGATGAGGTGCGAGTGCGGATTGGCATCGAGGCATTGCGCAAAGAGGATGCGGCCATTGCTGCTCTTGCTGCCGCACACGAAGAGCACCAGCTGATGCTGGCTGGCAAAATGGCGCACTTGCGGAATGCGGTTGGCCACCGATCGGCAGATGGTGTCGTAGCTCTCGAACTTGATGCCCTGCCCCACGCGGCGGCTGATTTCCTCGACGATGCGCTTGAAGCCGTCGACCGACTTGGTGGTCTGTGAATAGAGGTAAATGTTTCGGGTATAATCAATTTGGTCGATTTCGTCGATGCTCTCTATCACCAGCGCCGTACCACGTGTTTGTCCCTCCAGCCCCAGCACCTCGGCATGGCCGCGCTTGCCGTAGATGACGATTTGCGGGTTTGGCTCGTCGCTGCCGCCATAGGTCTTGTTGATGCGTTGCTGCAACTTGAGCACCACCGGGCAGGTGGCATCGATGATTTCGATGTTGTTGCGCCGTGCGGTCTCGTAGGTCGACGGCGGCTCGCCGTGCGCTCGCAGCAGCACCTTCACGTTGTGCAGCCGCTCCAGCTGCTCGTGGGTGATGGTCACCAGCCCGCGGCTTTTGAGGCGCTCCACCTCGTTGCTGTTGTGCACGATGTCGCCCAGGCAGTAGAGATGGCCGGTGGCATTGAGTTCCTCCTCGGCCTTGCTGATGGCCCGCGTCACGCCGAAGCAAAAACCCGAGCCTTGGTCAATTTCAACATTTAACGGCATGATTGTGCAATGAATTATGGTTCGGTTTTCAACGCCTGACGGTAGCTTTGCTCAAAAGCCGCAAAGTCATCGGCGCTGTAAAGGTCGCGCAGCAGTTCGATGCGGCGGGCGATGTCGGCCTTGTCGGCATCGGGCCGGCCAGCATCCTCGGCCAGGGCGGCGCCCAGCACGGCCGGCGTGCACGACAGGCTGTAGAGCTTCATCTGGTCGGCCACAGGGAGAGCGTTGGCCGCCGAGTCGATGCGGCGGTCGAAGGTCTCCACCACTTGCTCGCGGCCCAGTGTGCGGCCCAGCCAGTGAATGATGTTCAGGTATTCATAACTCTCGCCCAGAGGCTTGAGCGACTCGCCGCGCAGGAAAGCGTCGACCATGGCACCCACCTTGACCTCGGCAAACTCGTCGGGGCTGAGCGTCACGATGTAGGCCGCCTGCACCAGCGAGTCGCGCCCGATGGCCAGCAACGGGCGTGAGAAAGCCCGGTCGAGGGCACTGCGCTGCCAGGGCCACGTGAGGGCTTCGCGCTCCTGCTCCAGGCGGTCCACCACCTGCCGCATGGCCGTGGTGTCGCCCCAGGCGGCGATGAGGTCGTGCGCGGCCTGCTCGCCCTTTTGCGCGGCATCGCCGCAGGCGCCGAGCATCAGTGAGACCGCAAGCAACACAAAGGCATAAGTCGTAGTTCTCATCACAGTATTTCTTTATTTAGCGTTATCGGAACATGGCTCGATAGAGTGCGTCGTCGTGCTGGCGAACATATTGCCTGAAAGCCTCGTCAAAGACACGGACGGCCACCGTGTCGGGCATGAGGGCATACTGGCTCTGCAGCGCCTTGGCATTGAGGATGGCCTCTTGCAGCGCCAGCGTGTCGGCATGGTCCACGGCCACCACTGCCGCGGCCGCCTCGGCGCCTTGCCGGCGCGCCTGCCCCTCGAGGGGCGAGTGCCCCGGCCCGTGATGGCATGCGGCCAACATCGCCACCAGCGCACTGACTATGGTCAATTTTCTCATCATCTACTTTCTTTGTGTGCAAAGGTAAAAAAAATATCGTATATTTGCACATCTAAACCATTAACTGAGTCAACACCGATGAAAAAGAAAAAAATCACCATTGCCCTCGACGGCTACTCATCGACAGGAAAAAGCACGATGGCCAAGTGGCTGGCACGACGGGTGGGATATGCCTATGTGGACACCGGCGCCATGTATCGCGCCGTGACGCTCTTCTGCATGGAAAACGGCCTGATCGACGGCGACAAAGTGGATGAGGAGGCGTTGCGCGGCAGGCTCGGCGACATCCGCATCACTTTCTGCCCCAACGACGAGGGACGCAGCGAGACCTACCTCAACGGACGCAATGTGGAAACCGAAATCCGCGGCATGGAGGTGAGCGGCAAGGTGAGCATCATCGCAGCCATCGGATTTGTCAGAGCCGACATGGTGAGGCAGCAGCAGGCCATGGGGCGCAACAAAGGCATCGTGATGGACGGACGCGACATCGGCACAGTGGTGTTCCCCGACGCCGAAATGAAGGTGTTTGTCACCGCATCGGCACAAGTGCGCGCCCAGCGACGCTACGACGAGCTGCGCGCCAAGGGCGACACCAGCACCACCCTGGAGCAAGTGCTGGAAAATGTCACCGAACGCGACCGCCTCGACACCACACGCCAGGAAAGCCCGCTGCGGCAGGCTCCCGACGCCGTGGTGCTCGACAACTCGCAGATGACCATCGATGAGCAGAACGAGTGGCTGCTCAAGCTGTTTGAAGAAAGAACCACCACAAAACCCAAGAAATAAACTGCATCATGCGCACGTATGAACAATACTTGGACATGGTGAACGACACCATAGCCCATCTGGAGCTGCCGGAAACCCCGGCACGCTTGTACCAACCCATCACCTACACCATGACCCTGGGAGGCAAGCGGCTACGGCCGGTACTCACCCTCATGGCAGCCGAAGCCCTGGGAGGCGACCCCGCCCAAGCGCTGCGGGCGGCAGTCGGGGTGGAGATATTCCACAATTTCACCCTGCTCCACGACGATGTCATGGACCGCGCGGCAGTGAGGCGCGGACAGCCCACCGTGCACCGCAAGTGGAATGACAACGTGGCCATTCTGAGCGGCGATGCCATGCTCACGCTGGCCGGCCAGCTGGTGGCACAAGTGCCCAATGCCTGCCTGGCGCCAGTGCTGCACACCTTCAACCGCACAGCCATGGAAATCTACGAGGGGCAGCAACACGACATGGACTTTGAGAACCGCAACGACGTGACCGTAGAGGAATACATGCACATGATTCGGCTCAAAACGTCGGTGCTGCTGGGATGTGCCTGCCACATCGGAGCGCTCATCGCCGGCGCACCCGACGACGCTTGCCAGGCTCTCTACGACGTGGCGGTGAACACCGGGCTGGCGTTCCAGCTGCGCGACGACGTGCTCGACGTGTGGGGCGACCCGAAAACCTTCGGCAAAGCCACCGGTGGCGACATCCTGAACAACAAGAAGACCTTCTTGCTCATCTCGGCGCTACAACTCGCACAAAACGAAGATGCCAAGGAATTGCACTATTGGCTCACCGAGAAAAAGGTGATGCCCGATTTCAAGGTGCAAGCGGTCACCGAACTTTATGAGCGGCTGGGCGTGCGGCAGCGCGCTGAGCAAGCCGTCGACCGCTACACACAACTCGCTCTCGACGGGCTGGCAGCCGTACCCATGAGCGACGAAGGCCGCGAAGCATTTGCCGCACTCATCAACCGTCTTGTGAGCCGCGACCATTAACCACCGCACCACAGCATGATTGACAGCCACAGCCACCTCTACTGCGAAGCCTTCGACGACGACCGCGACGACGTGATGGCACGCGCCCGTGCCGCCGGAGTACGCCACATCGTGCTCCCGGCCGAAGGGCCTGCAAGCGTGGAGCGCCTGCAAGCCATGCAAGCCCGATGGCCCGGCTATGTGTCGGTGGCCATGGGATTGCATCCCGAGGAGGTGCACGACGACTGGCACGACATCCTGGCCGGCCTGCGCCCGCTGTTCGAGCGGCATCACTATGTGGCCGTGGGCGAAATCGGCACTGACCTTTACTGGGACCGCACCTACCGCGAGCAGCAAATGCAGGCGCTGGAGCAACAGCTGCAATGGTGCGCCGAACTCGACCTGCCCTTTATCATGCATGTACGCGAAAGCCTCGACGAGACACTTGAAGTGCTCGACGGCATCCACACCCCGCTGCGGGGCGTTTTTCACAGTTTCACGGGCACCGTGCAGCAGGTGGAGCAGGTGAGGCGGCGCGGCGACTTCTACTTCGGCGTGAACGGCATCGTCACATTCAAGAAATCGACGGTGAAGGACATAGTGCCGGTGGTGGGCATCGACCGCCTGCTGCTGGAGACAGACTCGCCCTATCTGGCGCCCGTGCCACACCGCGGAAAGCGCAACGAAAGCGCATGGGTGACCCATGTGGCAGCCTTTGTGGCGCAATGCTTGTCGATGAGTGTCGACGAGGTGTCGGCCATGACCGACGACAACGCAAATCGTCTTTTTAGGCTTTTTTAAACCGCGGAGCAGTCTAAAATTGCATTTTTTGTCATAAATTTGCGCTATAAACCTTTTTAAGAATTAACAACAAAACTTTAAACATAATGAAAAAGACTTTACTTCGTAGCTGTACCATGATGATTGTTGCCACAATGGCATCGTTGTGGATGCAGGCTTTTGCCTATGGCATGCCTAAGCAAGAATTCCGCTCGGCATGGGTGGCAACGGTGTGGGCGCTCGACTGGCCCAGCATCGGTGCGGCACCCAGCGTGCAGCAGGCCGAAATCGACCGCATGCTCGATTCGTTGAAGTTGGCCAACTTCAACGCTGTGAACTTCCAAGTACGTTCCATGTGCGATGCCATGTACCGCTCCAGTTATGAGCCGTGGTCGAGCTACCTGACAGGCACCCGCGGCCAAGACCCCGGCTACGACCCTCTGCAATATGTGGTGGAAGGCTGCCACAAGCGCGGCATGGAGTGCCACGCGTGGGTGAACCCCTACCGCTTCAGCACCGGCACCGACTGGAACACCGCCAAAGACCAAGAACTGAAGAACAACGGATGGCTCATCTCCTACGGCACCTACATCATCCTTGACCCCGCGCAGCAACGCACCATCGACCGCATTGTGAACGTGTGCAAGGAGATTATCACCAACTATGACGTGGACGGCATCCTCTACGACGACTATTTCTATCCCAGTGGCATTCCCACCAACGACACCGCCGACGACTACGACGAGTGGCAGCAGAGCGGCACAACGCTGAGCTTTGGCGACTGGCGCCGTGCCAACATCAACCGCATGGTGCGCGCCGTCTACGACATGATTCAGCAAGAACGCCCCGAGGTGCGTTTCGGCATCTCACCAGCAGGTGTGGCGGCATCGAGCAGCTCGGTGGCCTCGAAATACGACGTAGAACCTTGCCCCGCCGGCAGCGACTGGCAGTATAACAGCATCTTCAGCGACCCGCTTGCTTGGTATGCCGACAAGAGCATCGACTACATGTCGCCGCAAGTCTATTGGCACATCGGCGCCACGGCCGACTTTGGCAAAATCACGCCCTGGTGGGGCCGTGTGGCCGAGAAATTCGGACGCCACGTCTTCATCTCGCACTCCATCAGCGATATCACCTCGAACGCCACTGCCGGCTTGCTCAACGAGTACGTCGACGAGGTGGAACTCACCCGTGACAGCAACAAGCAAAACGCACCCGGCTCCATCTATTATTCGTGCAAATATCTGTACCGCGTGGGCAGCAAGCCCTCGCTGGCCCGCAAACTGCTCAACACATCCTACTCCCGTCCGGCTCTGCCACCCATGATGCCCTGGAAAGAGGGATTCAACCCCGGCCCGGTGCAAAATTTGGAGCGGAGCGGTGACAACCTCACCTGGACCGGACATGAGGGCGTGCGCTACACCGTCTATGCCTTCCCGGCCACAATGAACCAAGCCACGTTCACACGTCAAGTGGAATACCTGCTGGGCATGAGCTACGCCACCACATTTGCCATCCCCGAAGAGTATCGCGACGACTACCAGTATGCCGTGTGCGTGCTCGACCGCGTGGGCAATGAATACGACCCCGTGCTGCTCACCCTCGATTACGACCAGCTCGACGCACCGGTGCTCACGGCACCTGAGGCCGATGCCAGCATCGACTCGCCATTCAACTTTGAGTGGCAAGCCGTGGAGGGAGCCACCGACTACACTATCGAGATTTGCGACAACGAGGATTTCTCGCCCGCACTGGAACGCGTCAACACCACCGAAACCTCGGTAAGCTCGGTGCAATTCACCAAGTTGCGTCATCAGGCCAAGCAATACTGGCGTGTGCAGGCCAATGCGCCCCAGCATTTCAGCGGGCTGAGCGAGGTGCGCCCCATCACGCCCAAGTTGCTCACCGTCACCTATCCCGAAGATGGCGCCACAGGCATGAACACCACGTTCACCGCCCAGTGGTACACCGTGGGCTCCGATGAAGAGGCCACTCTGGAAATCGCCACCGACGACACCTTTGCCGACATCTTGTTCTCAGGGACTTCGACCACCGGCGAACTGCTCGTTCCCGACGACATTCTGGAGCCGGGAGGCACTTTCTATGCCCGTGTGCGCCTCACCACCCAGGGAGTGGAACTGATTTCACTGCCCGCACGCTTCACCACCACCCAGCAACCCGTGAAGATGCTGGTACCGCAGGCCAACGGCGTGTTGCTCCCCACCGACTTCTTAGAGGTTAAACCGCAATCGTGGGCGCTGTCCTACACCATTGAGATTTCGGCATCAGAAACAACTTGGGGACGCACCCGATTCAGCGAGAAACTGACCAACGAGCAACCCGCCGTCGACTATCCCGCCAGCGAAATCAAGTTGGGCAGCAAGCGACTGGTGGAGGGCCAGGTCTACTATCTGCGCACCCGCACCACATGGGCCGACGACACCGGCAACCACATGACCGACTACAGCACGCCATTTGCCTTCTACTACGGCTACAAGCCTGCCGTCGTCGGCGACGTGAATGGCGACGGCGAGGTGAGTGTGGCCGACGTGACCGCGCTGGTCGACCTCATCATCAATCAGCAAACCAACGAGCGCAGCGACGTGAATGGCGACGGAGAAACAAGCATTGCCGACGTCACCACGCTGGTAGGTTTGCTCATGGCAAACATCTAAAACACTCTTTTTATCCATACAATCGCTTAATATGGTAAAAGTTAACGACATCGTCCGCTTCCTCAATGATGTGGGAGGCGGGCGTGTTTCTCGCGTGACGGGCAACACCGTCTACGTCGAAGACGAAGACGGATTCGAGCGGCCGGCACTGGCACGCGACGTGGTGGTCGTGGGACAGGCAGGCACAGCAACCAGCGCCTACGAACGCCCCTTGCAAGTGAAAAGCAAACTCGTGGAGCCAGATGAACCCGCTCCCAAGCCCAAACCAGCCCCTACCCTGCCCGTGGTGGAAACACCCGAGGGCGAGCAGCTGAACGTGTTGCTGGCTTATGAGGCCAAGGAAATCAAGCATCTTAACACCACCACATTCTTTGCTACGCTGGTCAATGACAGCAATTATTTCCTCTATTGTTCCTACATGACACGCGGCGACGACACCGACCAATGGACCACCCGCTTCCACGGCCTGGTGGAGCCAAACATCCAGGTGGAAATGGAGGAATTTGGACACAACGACCTGAATGGCATGACGCACATCGCTGTGCAGTTTGTGGCGTTCAAGCAGGAGAAGGGTTTCAAGCTGAAAAATCCGGTGATGGTGGAGCAACGCCTCGACGTGACCAAATTCTACAAACTGCATTGCTTCCACAGCAATCCCTACTTCGATGTGCCGGTGATGGCCGTGGAAGTGGTCACCAACGACCGGCCGGCAAGGCAAATGGTGATTGACAGCAGCGAGATGGAGCATGCCATGCGCGCCAAGCGGCAGGAAAGGAAGCCGCAAGCACCACAGCACGGCAAATCCCAGCAACAACGCCGCGATGAAATCATCGTGCAAGACCTGCACATCGCCGAACTGCTCGACGATCTGCGCGGACTGTCGAACGCCGACATGCTCAACTATCAACTCGACAAGTTCAACGAAGTGATGCGCGCCCACCGCAACCACCTGGGCCAGCGCATCGTCTTCATCCACGGCAAGGGCGAGGGGGTGCTGCGACGCGCCATTCTTGAAGAGCTCAAGCGCCACTATCCCAACTGCCAGGTGCAGGACGCCAGTTTCAAGGAATACGGCTTCGGAGCCACCCAAGTCACCATCCACAGGTGATTATCGGACTGTGAAGCAGCCGGCGGGCGGCGCAGAAGGCGCAATCCGTAAAAAAGGGGTTGGCATCTTGTGTGTTTTTGCTGCATTTTTAGTATTTTTGCATCAAAACACCTTGAAAATACCGACCATGACTACTTTGCAACGATTGCCTCAATGGATGTTGGTGGCTTGCACCATGCTTTTTGCACAAGCCTTGATGAGCCAGCCAGCGACGCAGCCCGACAGCACGTCCCAGGTGGGATATGCCACCGTTAACAACCGAGAACTCGCAACACAAACAGAGCGCCTCACCGAGGAGCAGATGAACCGCAAGCAGGTGACCAACCCCTTGGAGGCTATCAGCGGACGCGTGGCCGGCCTCACTGTGCAGAAGAGCAATAACGGCGTGGCTGCCATGAATGCCGTGCGTGTGCGAGGCACCACATCGCTCACCGGCGGCAACGACCCATTGATTATCGTTGACGGCGTGTTTGGTGATTTGAACACGCTATCGAGCATCTACCCTGCCGACATCGAAAGTTTCACCATCCTGAAAGATGCCAGCGAAACAGCTCAATACGGCTCACGCGGCGCATCGGGTGTGATTGAAGTCACCACCAAGAAAGGGGCTTCGGGCCGTGCCACGCTCAGCTACAACGGCAGCATTGGCGTCAGCAGCGTCTACAAAAACCTCAACATGCTCGGTGCCGACGACTATCGCACTTTGCTGCGCTCACAGGGATTGATGCTCATCGACAAGGGTCACGACACCAACTGGCAGCGGCAAATCGAGCAGCGCGGCTTCGTTCAAGACCACCATGTGGCCTTCATGGGAGGTGGCGACCGTTCGGGCTATCGCGTGTCGCTGGGATTCATCGACCGCAACGGTGTGATTTTGCACGAGAACTTGCGCAACTTCACCAGCAACATGAGCATGTATCAGCGCATGTTCAACGACCGCCTGCGAATCGACGTGGGCATGTTCGGTAACATCCAGAAAAACAAGACCGCCGTCTACGATGTGCAAAAGACTTTCTACTCGGCACATGCCTTCAATCCTACGTTTGGCACCGAGCCCAATGCCGACGGCTCCTGGGAAGGATTCACCTATGCAAACCAAATCAACCACCCTATGGCGCTGATGGACAGCCGCACGGCCAACAAGACCACACACATCAGTACCCATGCCAAGCTCAGTTTTACACTGGGACGTGGCTGGCAACTGAGCCTTTTCGGAGCCTACAGCCACAACGAGGTGGAAACCTCACAATACCTGCCCACCAGCATCTGGGCTCACGGCCAGGCCTACCGCAAGACGGCCAAAACCGAGTCGCTGCTGGGTAACGCCATCGTCACATGGGACAAAACCCTGGGGCGGCACCACGTCAACGCACTGGCACTTGCCGAAGCGCAGCGCGACGTCTTCAGCGGCTTCTACACCACCACCACCAATTTCTCGACCAACGCCTTCGGCTACGATGCCATTCAGGCCGGAGCGCTCACGCTGTGGGAGGGCACCGGCAGTTACCGCGAAGACCCCTCGATGTTGGCCTTCATGGGACGTGTGGCCTACGACTTCGACCACCGCTACTCACTGACGGTGACCGCACGAACCGACGGCTCGTCGAAGTTCGGCGACAACAACAAGTGGGGCTTCTTCCCCTCGCTGTCGGGAGCTTGGACCTTGAGCAATGAGAGTTTTCTGAACGGTGTACGGTGGCTCGACAACCTCAAGCTGCGCGCAGGCATCGGTCTGGCCGGCAACCAGGGTGGCATCGACTCCTATATGTCGATGAACGTGCTCATGCCCAGCGGCATCGTGCCAGTGGGACGTGAGGCCGCTGTGTCGCTGGGCAACCCCAAGAACATCAATCCCGACCTCAAATGGGAAGTGAAACGCACCTTTAACGTGGGAGCCGACGCCGCTTTCCTGGGCAACCGCATCATCGCATCGGTGGACTTCTACACAAGCCGCACCTCCGACATGCTTTACCAGTACAACGTGAGCGTGCCACCCTTCTCCTTCAACAAGTTGCTGGCCAATCTGGGGGCGATGCGCAACAGCGGTGTGGAGATTGCCCTCGGGCTTACCCCGCTGCAAAACCGCGACATGGAATTGAACATCAACACCAACATCACTTTCCAGCAGAACAAACTGCTCTCGCTCAGCGGCTATTACCACGACTACTACATCGAGGCGCCCACCTATGTGGACATCGCCAACCTGAACGGTGCGGGCTTCCACGGCGGCAACAACCACATCGTCTATCAGATTGTGGGACAGCCTTTGGGGGTGTTCTACCTGCCGCATTGCAAGGGTCTGAAGAGCGATGGCGACGACGGCCTGGTATACGACATCGAAGACCTGAACAACGACGGTGAGGTGAACTTGGCTAACGGCGGTGACCGGCGCATCTGCGGACAGGCAGTGCCTAAGGTGCTGCTGGGCTCCAACATCAGCTTCCGCTACAAGCAATGGGACATATCAGTGCAAATGAACGGCGCCTTCGGGCACAAGATTTTCAACGGCACTGCACTCACCTACATGAACATGAATTCGCTGCCGGGCTACAACGTGCTGGCCACCGCACCCGGACGCAACATTCAAGACCAAACAGCCACCGACTACTGGCTGGAGCGCGGCGACTATCTGAACGTGGACTACATCACCGTGGGGTGGAACGTGCCACTGGGACACACCCTGAGCCGCTATGTGAGCCGCCTGCGCCTGTCGGCCACAGTCGACAACGTGGCCACCATCACCGGCTACAGCGGACTCACCCCCATGATTAACAGCAGCAGCGTGAACGGCACGCTGGGTGTGGACGACAAGAACATCTACCCCGTGTCGCGCACCTATTCATTGGCAGTGAACATCACTTTCTAACCACGCGCAAAAACCACTATATTTTGACGAAATTTGCATCAAAACCGATTGAATCATGAAAAAGATATTGATAAGCGTATTGTTATTGCTTGCCGGTGTGGTATTGATAACTTATACAGCGGCTCAATCTTTTCAGCACCCAGTCGAGCCGGTGGTGCACTACGCCTTTGACGGGGCCGGCAACATCGTCTCACGCACTGTCACATGGGAGAACCTTACACTTCCTGGCCATGACACCTTGATTGGCCCCTCCATTGACACGATCCTGCGATATTATCCCAACCCCGTACGGCTGTCACTCACTGCCGAGGCGGTGAACTACACGGGAGATTATCCCATATATTATGAACTATACGGCTCAAATGGCGCGTTGGTGCGCTCACTCAAATCGGTTCAGTCGTTGACTGAAATTGATATGGGCGAATTGTCGACCGGAATTTATATCATGCGCGGCCTTCGTGGCGACACGGTGATTTCTGAACAAATCATTAAAGTGGAGTGACCATGCGACTTTTGCTGTCGATATTGCTTGCGTTGCTTGTCTGCAATGTCATGCCGGCCCAAGAGGTCGACATGGCACTTTCGGGGCTACGCATGGTGTCGGACGGTACAATTGTGGGGAAAATAGCAGACGAGCTCAGTGTGACGCCCACCGGCCAGCTGGCCTATGAGATTCCCATCAGAATCCCCACCGGCACAGGTGGCATGGAACCTAAATTAGCGATAGTCTACAACGGCTCGACCCGCAACGGGCTGTGCGGTGTAGGTTTCGACCTACAGGGATTGTCGGTGGTCAGCCGCGCGCCAGCCAATCTGCATGTGGACGGCAGTGTGGGTGTCATGAGTTTGAACAGACATGACAAATTCATGCTCGATGGCCAACGTTTGATTCTGGTCAACACAGCCTATCCCGACAGAATGGAGTTCCGCACCGAGAACAATGGTTTCTCGCGCATTTGTTGTGAGGCAGATGACGGCGGGCCTTATCGGTTCACCGCTAACACCAAGAGTGGTCTTTTTTACGAGTATAACACTGTGTTGCCCGTTCAGAAGTGGTTCACTGCCTCCGACGGCCAATACCCTGTTCATCTTCTATGGCCTGTTACAAAAGTGAGCGACACAAGCGGAAACTATTACACCGTGACTTATGACACAAACCCGAACTTCAATGAATACTGGCCCACACGGATTGATTACACGGGGAATGCGCAAGTCGGAACAGCCCCATACGCATCGGTCCGTTTCGAGTATTCCCTGAACAGTGATTCCACATCCAGCTATGCTGGTGGGCTGAAAATTGGTCATACGCACATCCTCGATGCCATCAAAGTATACCATGGTGAAACTTTGGTGAAAACCTACGCGCTTGCCTATGAATATATTGACGGCCGGAACCATTTGTCGAGTGTGGAAGAGTCAGCCCCAGATGGAACCAAATTGCGCCCCACCACATTCACATGGTACCGGCAGGATGACAGCGAGTATGACTACGAGAGGAATTACAGTGAGATGCTCCGCCGGGCAGAGGTCACGACGGGCGACTTCAACGGTGACGGAATCAGCGACATCGTCCTTAGACCGGCAACACCTCTCGTCGGCTGGAGTGGCATCAGATTGTTCACAGGTGATGGGAGCACCATGATTTATCAAGGAACCACCGACTTGCGAGTGTCCGGCGAAATAGGCCAGATGGTGAGCGGTGATTTCAACGGCGACGGCAGGGACGACATCGTCATTTACCGTACGCCTTCGAACAGCGACTACCGCAACTGCGACCTATATCTGTCGCAACAAAATGGCAACTGCACCCATTTTGTTTTTCACTCGTGCTTCCTTGTCAGGACAGAGGGTTACACCATCCACCGGGTGGAAGTGAACGGCGACGGCATCGCTGACTTGCTGGTGACCGACACCGATTCCAGAAACGGCATGGTCATTTCCTCGGCGAGTGTCGGAGGCATCGTTCAGCCGCTTCACAACCAGACACATTTCCAAAGTTCCGAGAAATGGGGCGATGTGCAAATTGGGGATTTCAACGGCGATGGACTGTCGGACATTCTCAACCGCAAATCTTCCATATGGGTGCTGCGCAGCCTTGGGAACGGCACGTTCTCCGAAATGGCGAGCGAAATCACAACCGACAGCCACTATCACAGCCACTATGTGGGGGATTTCAACGGCGATGGAAAGAGCGATGTGATGGTGTTCCGAAAAAACGGGTCGGCAGTGAGCGAGAAGATTTGGTTCTCTGATGGCTGGGGGTTTGACCGCATCGATTTGGGAATAGGCATGCCCATCGCCGAACGCCAGCCCATTGTGGCTGATGTGAACGGTGACGGACGGGACGATTTGTACATGGTGCTCAAGGATGGCGAGGCCAACAACTTGGTGGCGGGGGTGTTCAGCTATTTGAATATGCGCAACGGGAGGCTGTTTATCAACTCACACGACCAGGTGAACACCTATGCGCTCAACCTGTGGAATTACAACCTGGGCGATTTTAATGGGGACGGCCGTCTGGATTTGTTGTGCACCGCCAAGTGGGGCTCTACCGACTGGAATGGATGCTGGCTCTTCTACGCCCCGGGGCGTTTCCACGGACTTCTTCAGTCGGTGACAGATGGCATGGGCAACACCACAACCATTGACTACGCCAACATGACCAATGACAGCGTGTACACACATGATGCCGACGCATTTGCCTATCCCATGCAGGCGTTCTGCAATAGCTGGCCGGTGGTGCGCCGTGTGACCGTACCCGATGGCATCGGCGGCACATCCTCCACGACTTACCACTATCACAACGCACTGCTGCACAAGCGGGGGCGCGGACTGCTGGGGTTCGAGCGTGTGGAAACCACCGACGAGACTACTGCCACCGTCTCGACGACTCTATACGAGGTAGACCCGTCACAGTACGTCATGGGGGTAAGACGCGAGACGACCGAGGTCGACCACAGGCTTGTACAACAGACCGACTACACCAATGCGCTATGCACTTATGACAACACGCATGTATTCTCCTATGAGCCGGTTGCAAGTGTCACACGACGTTGGGAGTTCAACACCGGCGAACTGGTTTACTCCGACTCCATCCTCACCGAACGTGACACCTACGGAAACGTGACGTTCCGAAAGAGCTGGTGCAACGGAAAGACGGTGACCAACATCAACACCTACGCAAACGACACTGTCAATTGGCTGTTGGGACGCCTCTCGCGCTCGGTGGTGACCTATGCAAACGACAACGACACCATCGTCCGCACCTCTGCGTTCGGCTACGACCCTGCCACCGGTTTGCTCGCATGGGAGGCTGCTGAGCCCGACGATTCCGTGCTGGGACACCGAAAAACTTACGCACGGGATTCTTTCGGCAACATCACCCTGAGTCGCACCATCCCGAATGACAACGCCCAAACGCCTCGCACCGTCATGTCGGAGTACGACGAGCACGGGCGGTTCCTGACGGTGGCTACTGATGCCATGGGCGAGGAAACCGTCACCACCTACGACACGATGCTTGGGTTGCCTCTCACCGTCACCGACCCCAACGGCTTCACCACTGTGCGAACTTACGACGGGCTGGGTAACCTGCTGAGTACTGCCACCCCGGTTGACACGGTGACGGTAACGATGGCGTGGGTCACAGGAAGCGGCATGATTTCCCA
>JAFUWD010000019.1 GCA_017483645.1 Muribaculaceae bacterium
CGGGCAACTGCGACCTGTTCCTTGCCGTGACCGACGTGGCCGAACGAAACATGGTGGCCTGCAGCATCGCCAAGGAGATGGGAGCAGGTATCACAGTGGCCCGGGTCAACCGGCTGGACTATCTCCTTGACAACTACCGACACTCTTTGCACAGGATGGGCGTGGACCATGCCATTTTCCCCGAACAACTCGTCGCACAAAACATCATCGACTCGCTCAGCCATGCCTGGGCCAGCAATTGGCTCGAATTTAACCACGGACAACTCATCATGTTAGGGGTGCGCTTGGCCGATGAAGCCCCACTGGCCGGGAAATACCTGCGCGAACTCAACGATGCGCACCAATCCATGCACGTGGCGGCCATCAGACGCGACTACGACACGCTCATACCCCGAGGCGACCGCCAATTGCTGCCTGGCGATATGCTATACGTGACCACCACTACCAGCGGTCTGCCTCAGGTGGCAAAACTCACAGGCAAGCAAATCTATACCGTCAAGCACGCTGTGATGGCTGGATGCGGGCCCATCGCCGAGATGGTGCTGGATGGCGTACCCCGCCAGCTGAGGTTCTCCATCGTGGAAAACGACATCGACCAAGCTCGCCAACTCATCCGAAGGCATCCCGGATGCGAACTCATTCATGGCGAACCCAGCGAAATCAACGTGCTTACCGAGGCTGGCATAGCACATGCCGAAGCCTTTGTGGCGCTCACCCACCTGTCGGAGGCCAACGTCCTCACCTGCCTGACCGCACGCAGCCTGGGGGTGAGAAAAACCATCGCGCAAGTTGAGCGTCATCAGTTTTTCGGCATGGCCGAGTCGTTCAACATCGACACCATTGTCAACAAACAGATGCTCGTGGCCAATGCCGTGTTCCAGCTGCTCATCGACGAAGGGTCACTCACCACGCAGTGCATGGTGCTGCCCGGCGCCGAGATGATCAGGCTTGAAATCAAAGCCGGCTCACGGGTCACTGCCTCGCCCGTCAAGGACTTGAGCATCCCCAAAGAAATCACCTTCGCCGCCCTCATCAAGCAAGGGAAAAGCGAACTGGTCACCGGGCAGACCCATCTCACCGACGGCGACCACGTGCTCGTGGTGTGCCTGCCTGGCGCCCTGCAGAAAGCCAAAAGATTGTTTCAATAACCTGTCGTGACCCCATGAACAATCAACATCGCCAACTATCGGCCAATCATGCCATGGTATTCAAAGTGCTGGGGCAGCTGCTCCTGGTGGAGACGGCCTTCATGTCGCTGCCGCTGGCGGTGTGTCTCTTCAACGGCGAACACGACTGGCTGGCCTTTGCCGCCACCATCGCCGTCACACTGGCGGTGGGGGCCACGACCACCTTCGGCATTAAACCTCGCAGCGCGCTGCTGCACCGGCACGACGGCCTGCTGCTGGCATCGCTGGCCTGGGTGATGTTCTCGCTGTTCGGCATGCTCCCGTTCATGCTCTGCGACACTCCGCTGACGGCCAGCGAAGCGTTTTTCGAGGCCATGTCGGGATTCACCACCACGGGCGCCACTGTCATCCGCGACGTGGAAGTCTGCAGCCACGGCATTCTGGTGTGGCGCGCGCTCACGCAATGGATAGGCGGCCTGGGCATCATCTTGTTCACTCTGACGTTCATCCCCTCGCTCAACAACAGCGGCAGCCTGATGATGTTTCACGCCGAGGCCACCGGCATCACACACGACAAGCTGGGGGCCCGCATCGCCCGCACGGCCAAGGTGCTGTGGGCGCTGTACACCCTGCTCACCATCCTGCTCATCACCCTGCTGTGGTTGGGGCCGATGACGCTGTTCGACAGCATCTGCCACGGATTCTCGGCCATCTCCACCGGAGGGTTCTCCACGCGCAACCAAAGCATCGCCGACTTCGACTCGGCCTACATCAAGGGAGTGCTCACGCTGTTCATGCTGGTGGGGGGCGTGAGTTTCACGCTCATCATCACGTCGGTGCGCAACTCCTGGAGAAGCCTGTGGCGCGACGAGGTGTTCCGCACCTACCTGACCATCATTGCCGTGTTCTACATCTTGATGGTGGTGGCCGTGCTGCGGGGCGGCCATGCCACAGGATGGCAAAGCGTCACCATCGACCCGATTTTTCACATCGTGTCGGCACTCACCTCCACGGGCTACAGCGCAGGCAATTGGGAAGGATGGGGAGTGATGGTGCTCACGCTCACCATGTTCATGATGTATGTGGGCGCGTGCGCTGGCTCCACAACAGGCGGGGCAAAAATCGACCGACTGGTCTTTCTGCTGAAAAACATGCGGCTCGTCGTGCGCCGATATGTGCGCCCGCGACTGTTGCAGTCGGTGAGTGTGTCCGGCAACTATATCAGCCACGAAATGGCCGGCGAAATCATCGCCTTCATCTTTGTCTACACCTTGCTGATTGCCATGGGCGGTGTGATGCTTGTGGCACAAGGATTTCCGATTGTCGACGCGTTTTTCTCGTCGCTGTCGTGCGTGTCAAACAATGGCCTGGGAGCTGGAGTGACAGGTATCACGGGGTCGTACGATTTCCTGCCCGAGTCGGGAAAATGGATGATGTCGATGCTCATGCTCGCCGGCCGACTGGAAATCATCACCCTGCTGGCGGTGTTCACTCGCAGTTTCTGGCGGAAATAAACACATTGATTTGTCTCACGCAAAGATAAAGGCCAATCAACCATTGGCTCGCGGCTATGAGTGACAATCGGGGACGGTTCTGTTTTGTATCATTTTCGCCGTTTTGATACAAAACAGAACTGTCCCCGATTGTATCATGTCTTGGGTGAGGAGGGATTGGTAAGGTGCATTATGGGTGGTGAGTCAGAAAAATGTTGTAACTTTGCCGCAATTCTAACAACTACGTTATGCCAGTCAAGATATTTACCGACAGCCTGCACAAGATTGCCTATTCGACCGACGCTTCGGTCTATCGCGAGGTGCCGGCTGGTGTTGCTTTCCCCGAGACAGTCGACGAAATTAAGCACCTCCTGGACGAGGCGCGGCTACGTCACACCCACATCATTCCGCGTGCGGGAGGCACCTCGCTGGCCGGACAGGTGGTCGGTGAGGGCATCGTGGCCGACATCAGTCGACACTGGTGCCACATCCTTGAGATAAACGCTCAAGAGCGTTGGGCCAGGGTTGAGCCGGGCGTGGTGCGCGACGAGCTGAACCGTGCGCTCAAGCCACTTGGACTGGGCAAATGTAGTGCAGCGAATGAGTGTGTCAATGGCAGTCAGCGGCGATACCCCTTTGCGGCACGCAAAAGGCGTGGGCTTGCTTATGATGTCGAATTGGGGTTGGAGCGCAGCGTATACCCCAATGAACTCGAACATCAAGAGCGAGCCGAAGCCGTGGGGTGTCGGCGCGAACAGACTGCCATGCCAGACACTTTCAGCAGTGCAACGGAGTGCCGGACAGTCCAACCAGCCGCCACGATTGATGAGCGGTAAGGCGCGAAGCGTAGAACTGACCGCCGGCAATCCGCAGCGCAGCGTAGGTTGCCAGCGGTGAAGCGGCGTAGATGTAGCGTAGAGGACACCGCGAGCGCAGGGAGTGGTGTCCTTGCAGCCACATCGTCAGCCGCGTGTTCGGAGCCTTGCGCCCTACAAGCGAATGCAGTTCGCAGTGGTAAGGTCAAGAGGAAAATCAGGACACAGCGAGGTGGTCTCAGCGCAAGCCGAGACTGCCGAGCGACAAGCACCATGTACTGCCGACGAACCAGTGCCGAACTTTTTGTGCAGGGAGCGTGGTCCGCGCCCTGCGTGCCGTGTAAGGGCGTTTGCCACCGCCATTAGCGGTTGGCATAAAACAACATCAACATTATCTTTAACGATTGCGCTGGTTGTCGGCCTCCCACGTTCCACCCCCCCCAAAAAAAGAGAACCGCTCGAGGCGGCTCTCTCGGTGTGGTGGGCGGTGCTACTGCTCACAGGCGGCGGAAAACGTAACCGCTTTCAAAGTAGTAATCATCGATGAACAAATCACGTGCAAAGACATCTTCATCGCCCATGACGCAGTCTGCCGTGTCATCAGTTCGCCGTTGTGGGTGTTGAACGTTGACGATAGGGGCAAGCCGGGCATGTATTAACCGATGAAAAAAATAACTGCATAATCTTGCAAAGAAATTTGCGAAATTATGCAGTTGTGCTGTCGTCTTAAAAGATAAATTTTGTTTATCGGTTTCTGATGACCATGCAAAAAGATTATTTGTATCTTTTAGGTTAATCGCGATGCCATTTTTTAGAGTTGAAGAATAAAGGAATTGTTATGGCTTAACAACCTTACGCGTCTCGGTAGTGCCGTCGGCGCGGGTGATGACCATCACATTCACGCCGCTGAAAGGCCTGTCGCTCACTGCGCCAGTGATACTGACGTACTTCACGCTCGCAACATCGGTCGCGCCGGTGGTGATCACTTCCTCAATGCCGGTGACGATTTCTTCGCCAAGCCGGTGAATTTTCAGCACGCGCGGCGCGGATGCCGATGAGGGCACGCTGTCTAAGGGCAGATAACACCGGTGGGCCGGCAAATTACCCGGGCGGCTAAGATAGAACTTGTCGCCGTAGAGCACATAGCCTGCCGGCATCTCCATGTCATCAAGCGAGCCTTTCAGCATAGAGGTGTAATCCCAACTCGCTATGCGTGATTCGGTAGTTATGACTTCATCCATGGGAGTCTCGCTATAGAGTAGCACGCCCATCTTGCGCGGTATAAAAGGCGGATTGTCGTCAGCGGTTAATAATTCGAGTTGCAGCTCATTGTCGGTAATTCCGGTGACAACATAGCCCTGCACGCCGTCGGGAACTTCTAAACAGTAATCTCCGTAGTAGGTTGCCCAATGGTTATTGGCATCAAACCGCACACCATGCAGATAGGCTTTTTCAAAGCCACGGACAACTATGTCAAAAGCAGGCATTATAAAAGTATAGACGCCGTTGCCCAAATCAGTTGTTTCCACTTCATTGTCTCTATTATCATTTTCAGCCACAAAAACTCTTTCCACAAAAAAGTCGTCAGGATTTGTCATCCTGATAGTGACTGTAACCAATGTTCCTTCCGGAATGTCACCACCCCAATATCCACCATTAGATGTGCTCATTCTCAGTTCATGACCTGTCATCCCCGGCACCCAAATCACACTATATGTCGGCAGTTTAGAGAAGTTGGCGCTGATCGACACGCACAGTGGATATTCGGGCATTGTAAATGTGTAGGTGGCAGGAAAGTCGTGAGTGGCCCGTGCATCGCCTACGGGGTGGAAAGTCTCGCCCAGTGCCGGCGCAAGGTGCGGCGCACGGCTGTTACCGGGGTCAATGGTCAAATCAATGTTCACGTCGCTACTCGTGGCGGCATAGCCATAAGCGGGGGTGACAGTGATGGTCACCGTCTCGCCGGCCATCGCCTCTGTCTTATCCACGGTTACTGTGCCATTCTCAATGTTGGCCACCACCTCCACCGGGCACGGCTGGGCAGTGTTGTCGCCCGATTGTGCCTCGGCGGCCAAAGTTGAGAACGAAATCAGGGTAATCAGAGCGAATATTCTGACCCCCACAGATGTAAAAAGCCGATTCATTTTATTGAAATTTATAGGTTTGTTGCAGGTCTAATTTGCTTAATCTGTTCTTTAAAAAACAAAAATACAAAATAAACAATAAAACAAACAAAACAGACTCTCATTTTTTATCTTATTAACATCATAGGGGAAACTTCACTGGGAACACTTCAAGTTTATTGATAGAGAAGAGGCGGCAAACCCGTGCCTGGCAAATTTGACAAGGGTGACAGCTTTCCCCGAATCCACCAGACCCTTTAGTTGTTAGAGCACGGGCGAGAAAAACACCGCAGAGGCGAAGCTGACATTTCCACCGATGAAAAAAATTAACTGCATAATCTTGCAAGAAAATTTGCGAAATTATGCAGTTTTGCTCTGGTCTTAAAAGAAAGACTAAATTAGCCGAAAAATATACACAGGCACAAAATGCCAATGCCTATAATTGCACAACCATAGTAAATAGAAACGATTTGAAGTAAACTTTTCCAATCCCATGGGATGTGTATAGGGTCATATATGTCTGTTTTTGTTTCTTTCAACCAACCATAGTTGTTCTCTATTGAAGGACTGCTTACATATGAGATCCTGTCAACAATCCAAATAGGCAAACCAAATAAAACATCAGCGACATAACCATTTCCGATTATCCTTGCTCCAAAACCATAGTACGAACCCAAATTTCCAAGTTCCGCTCGTTTCTTTTCTCTATGATTTGAATAAAGGCGTTGAGTTTCCTTGATTTTCTTATCTGTTCGGTAATAAATCAAGAAACCTAATGACACAATAACAACAATTACTATTATAATAAATGCAACCATTGAAATCGAAGATTGTTTTCGTTGCAAAGGTAGGCATTTTCCCCTTAATTGTAAGTGCTCGTAGGCGAGAACTTTTCAAGATTATTGACAGAGAAAATGCGGCAACCTCATGCCCAAAAAGCCTTCGCTGAACTTGGAAATCGTCGACAAAAGCAGGCTTGTCGCTTAAACTCTTATAACGAACTCACGTTTATTTTATATAATTGACGATTAATAGGGTAGGAGCATGGAGATTAGTACCCCATGCTCCTACCTAATTGATGGTCAGTAAGGTTTACTTGAAAATTTTTTTAACGTTGGTGGTGCTTCCGTCGGTGTAGCGCGTCACCACAATGTTCACGCCGTTGAATGGCCGTTTGCTGACGCGCCCGGCGACATCGGTGTAGGTCACGTCAACAATCTCGCGATTGTCACTCGTTCGGCTGATGCCGGTCACTATTTTGGGAGAACTCAGCGTGAGCGGATAGACTTCCCACTCGCAGTCGGCTGCCGATGCTCCGTCGTTTACATTCAGACGTCGCGGCGTGGGCTGCTCATTTTCGTTGTGGGTGGCCTTCTTCTTGACCACGGCCATAAACTCATAGGCCTCGCCTTGCTTGAGACTGGCGGTCGGGCTGAAGGTGGTGTCGATACCGAAAGCGCCTATCAGGCCGGCCGCGTTGATGTGTCGTGAGTCAACAACCTCATTGGCGGGCATATAGAATCCATCGCCGTTCCACACCGCTCCGGTGATGGTGACCACTTCCATAACGCGTGGCCGCATAAACCAATAGGTCGCCCCGTTAATCGGGCTCGTCTGTGTGTTGGGGCTGTGGAAGTTGGCGGCGCAATACACATTGGGCACATATTCCGGCGCTCCAGAAGTGGTTTTAATTTGAACGTTGGCGTTGACCGTCATGGCTATGTTGTCGGTATCGGAGAGTTGGCCGGTAAGCGTGTTTCCGATAATAATGTCCCCCACGGCGGGTTTCTGATCTGAGGCGTTGCCGAAGTCAAGCATCACCCAGTTGTACTGTTGCCACTGCTCACGCTGCAAGCCTAAGATGTCGCGCATATAGTCCACCTGTTGGTCGGTAGGCGGTTCGGTGGGATTGACACAACGGTCGGCATCCATGTCGCGAGCCCAGACGATGTTGTCCACATTATATACAACATGGAGGTCATCGGCTATGGTGTATACGGCTTCTTTTTTGCCAGATGTAATCATGTCGGCAAGGGTAATGGGGTCAGCCGGAAGGGTTGTGAACTGAGCCCTCGGCAAGAATTCATATATGTCCCAATATCCACCATACCTGTCGTTGAGAAAAGCTATAGCGGTTTCTGTTGTTTGCTGCTCACCATACCAGAATGCAGTATTATCATGCAGAAGGTTGGTTTTCTCTATTCCAGCGACCTCTACCGCCAAATTCCCGCCATTGTAGACAATGGGTTCAGTGAACACAAAATCAAGCTCTTTGGTGGCGCTGTTGCCCGCAGCGGTGGCAGCCACTGTCATGTCGTCAATAAATACGATTTCCCTAGGCCCGAATTCGGTTTGGTCGGTTTCCTTAATCGATAGTTGAAACTTGCCACCGTTGAAATTGAGATAATCGGCAGCGAAGAACTTGATAGATGAAATCTTGCGACCGACGAACGCTGTAAGTTTCTCGGCGGGATAGATAAACTGCGATTTACTAAGGTATTGATCTGAATTGCCCGTGAAAATTGGAACACCGGCATTAACCCATCCTGTCTCGTACCGTAGGAAATCGCACACAATATCCACGTTGGGCGCAACGGCCACAGCGTTGATGGTGACATCGTTAATGGCCGGGGCATAATTGTACTCATCGGTGATTGTGATGCCGGCTGTATAATCGCCGGCGGGAGTGCCTTCGGGAGCGGTGAATGTGATGGTGTACTCCACGCTGCTGCCCGCGGTTAGTTCGGTGAGCGAGACAGGCTCGATGGTGAACATGGAGGCATCGTTGCCGCTAAGGGTCACAACAGGTTTCACGGGCTGGTTACCTGTGTTGGTGAGGACGAGCTTTCCGGCCTCTAAAACAGCGTTGTTTCCTATCACACTGCGGCAATTAACGGTCTTATCCGAAGTCACCTCCATCGAGTATACGGGTTCACCCTGGATTAGCGAGAACTCGGCCTTGGGCAGGAAGTAATGTAAACTCTTAGCGTAGGAATCGACGTCATTGTATTTCGAGTAAGCGGTAGTGTTGTCTTGATACTCACCCCACCAAAAGTCATAGACATTAAGCACCTTGGTCCGCTCCACTGTAAGGACTTCTACGGCAAGGTTACCGCCGTGGTAGGCAATGGGTTCGGTGAACACAAACTCAATCACATCGGTGCCCTCGGCAATCGAAGCGGTGGCGGCAACGGTCATGTCGGTAATCTTGTCCACACCGGCATCGGTGAATATGGTTCGGTCGGTTTCTTTGATTGACAACTGAAACTTTCCGCCTCTGACCTGGATATTATTCTGCGCGAAGAACTTGATGCCTGTAATCCTGCGGCCATTGAGCGCGGTGAGTTTCTCTGCAGGATAGATGAACTGGGATTCAGGATAGTTGGTGGTTGTTTCGTTGGTATTGAGTGGGACACGCCAATCCCTGTCACGTTTGTCACACACCATATTTTGTTCGCCCGTGAGTGCTGCCCCCCTGACGGTCACATCCTCGATGGGGTCGGCCTTGCCATACGCGTCGGTAATGGCAACGCCGGCGGGGATTACCCCGGCCTCGGTGCACCGGGATGCATTGAAAATGATAGAGTATTCCACACTGTCACCCGCGGCAATCTCGACAGGCTCGGCAGGGTCGACAGCGAACATGTCGGCATGGTCGCCTGCAAAAGTGACAACAGGTTTGACAGGCAGATTACCGATGCTCTTGACAATGAGCTTTCCGATGTCTACCGCCTTGCCTTCGACAACCGTGCTACTGCAGTCAATCTTCTTGTTTGAAGACACTTCCATTGAGGCTAAATCGTAGGTGAACGTCGCTTTCGGCAAGGCATCATAGAATATGTATGGTCTATTATCGTAAGAAAAGATAACGTTGTTTTTGTCTTGCCCCTTACTGTAGAACCATAAAGTATGTGCGTTTCCCGGTTCGGTGGTGACATCAATCAACAAATCTCCTCCTTGGTAAATAAAGTTGGCGTTTTCATCAAATGCAATCGTCCACTCGCTCTGAATGTTCGGCTCGGAGGAATACACTTGCACCAAGTCGGCTGTGACAGGTGTCGTTCCATCGGAGGTGAAAGTGGTTCCCGCGTCGATATTCGCCAAAGAGAAGGTTACTTTTCCACCCGGCGAGGAGTTGGAATATTCGCGAACATAGAAAGTCATGCTTGTTACTTTCTTTCCGCGCATCGCAACTAAACTCTCGGCCGGATAAATCAGTTGATTGTGTTGTGAATAACCATACCATCCACCGGAAATCGGCGCATTGGGCAACCACCCGTCATCATCGGCAACAGTCAGCTCGGCGGCTCTTGCCGGCAGGATACAGGCCATAATGGCCAACATAATAGGAATTATTTGTTTTCTCATTTGCAAATGATTATGAAGACGTAAATAATCACATAAGCAGCATAAAATTGCCCAAAACTTGCCAAATCAGCTTCTAACCCGAATCGGGCAATTTATGAATCCTGAAGTGTTCCCCAAAATTAGACCGGCTGAATTGATTTTTAAGACAACAGACAGCCTGAGCCTGTGCCCTTTTCTTGGCCAACAGCATAGCAATCGCCGTCGTCCTTTTTTGGGTAGGGCAAAGGTAGCCATAATATTGCGTTTTGCAAAACAAATTCGTGATTTTCTTCATGCCGTCTGCCGATAGCGCCCCTGTGTGCAGCGTGGTTTGCAGAGCCATAAGCGTCTGCACATGCGAGGCGGTCATTACCCCTGCTTGCAGACTGTTCGCGCCATAGAGCGGTACGGACGAGGTGAAGGTTGCGCCGTTGCGCAGACTGCGGCCTTTGAGGGTGAGAAACATGTGCTCCATGTCGGCCATGCCCGTAGCGTGGCTGACATCGTAAACGACGGTGTACTGCGATAGCATGGCTTTCGCTTTGCGCAACATCGGCTGCGCCTCAGCAAATTGAGCAAGCTCATTTGCGTTCGGCTTGCGCGATGTTTCCAGTCATCGAAGACTTTGCGCTCGGTGTCGGTAGAGGCGTTGGCGAGCAGGTCGAGAATATCTTGCAGCAACTTGCCGACAGTCTCAGGCGAGATGGACTCCTTTTCTGTCTCGACACGGAACGCCGAGATAAGTGCTGATAATTGGTTGGTATCAATCATAATCTTTTGCGATGTGAATTACACCGCAAAAGTAGATTGACAAGTTCACCTCGCAAAAGACACGTTGAGAAGGAAAAGTTTCGTACCTTTGCTGCGTAATTAGAACGATAAATCGGAATTTATCGGACTAATGGAGTGTCCTTCGGACAGAAATCTTACAAATTTTTACAAATCTAACAAATATGTTTGAAAATGGACTTGATAGCAGAGCATAACAAGAAGTATGAGTTCTTCCGAGAAATAGCAGGAGTAGCCATGAAGGTACATAGCAAATACCGGTATGGCCTTTTGGAA
>JAFUWD010000093.1 GCA_017483645.1 Muribaculaceae bacterium
ATTATCGAAGACACCGAACACCCGCTCATCATCAAGGTGGCGACATTGCAGCCCTCGCGAATGCAAGTTTATTTCATCTACAACGATGATTACTTTGCCCACAACCTCACCAAGGAGTTGGAAACGGTGAGTTCACCTGCCGACAACGACGAACGCAGCATTTTCTTCGTGCGCGGTGTCATTGAAACAGTGCGCAAGCTCAGGTGGGATCCCAACATCATTCACTGCAATGGCTGGATTACTGCCTTGGCACCACTCTACATCCGTCAGAACTACAATGATGACCCATAGTTCCTCGATGCCAAAATCGTCTACGGACTCTATGACGACGACTTTGAGCAGCCGCTCGACAAGCGTCTTTGGGACAAGCTGCAGATGGACGGCATACCAGCCGACGCCATGAAAGGCATCAAGGGAAAGCGAGTGAAACACTTGGCTCTCACCAAGATTGCGCTGGCACACTGCGACGCCGTGATGCAATGCAGTCCCAACATCAGCGAGGAAGTGCTCAAGCTGGTCAAGCGCAGCAAGTTGCCGTTCCTGCCCTATCAGGAACCGGGTCCCGACATGGTTAAGGCTTGCCACGAGTTCTACCAGTCGTTGTAACACACACTACCGACGCACAGCCGGCTTTCATCAATTACCGCGCATCATCATCATTATTGCTTTAAATGATATGAATAAAACCATCAATGTGCTATACGCCCTGCTCACGCTATTGTGCGTATACTCTTGTACCGACAGCAAAATTGGCACCACACTCGCCGATAAACAGCTCATCATCATCGAGGACTCATCCTATGTCATCACAGGACATTCGGTGGCCAACCCCAGACTGCAGGCCCGCACCAGCTCTCAATTGCTGGGTGTAATCAGGAGCGAAGGATACGGCACGCTCACCAGCGATGTGGTGACTCAATTCATGCCCGTGCTGCTCATCGACACCGCACACACCAACGCCGCTTCCATCGACTCATGCAAGCTACGCCTGCGCATCCCGTCGAGCGGGGGCTTCACCGGCGACTCATTGGCCACCATGCGCCTGAACGTCTACCCACTGAAGAAGCAGCTGCCAGCGCCTCTTTTCAGCGACTTTGATCCCACCGACTATTACGACCCCGACGAGTTGCTGGCCTCGGTGCCCTATTCACCGGCAGCGGCCGAGGTTTACACCTACACACCCGACGGCGGCGCCACCACGGTTACCTATCGCGACGTGTATGTGACGCTTCCCGTGGAGGTGGCACGCAGTATCTTCACCGAGTACAAACTGCATCCCGAGACGTTTACCACCCCGACGCTCTTCGCCCAGTTTTTCCCCGGACTTTATATCACCAATTCCTATGGCAGCGGCCGAGTGATGAACTTCACACACTCCGAAATCATCTCCTACTTCCGGCGCACCTACAAAGCCAGCGACGGTTCCGACTCAATCGTTGTGGCCAACCAGACTTATCTGGGCGCGTCGCCCGAAGTGCTGAGCAACAACATTATCCACCTCGACATTGATGAGGCAATCCAAACCATGGTTCGCGGCGGCGACGCCATTGTCATGGCGCCGGCAGGCTACGAAGTGCAAGTGAAATTTCCCATACAAGACATCATCGACACTTATTTAACCGGTTCTGAGGGTGAAGGCGACATGGCAATTGTGAACTCCCTGTCGATGGAGTTACCCGTGGATTTGGTCGGCACTGAGTACAAAATCAACCCGCCTGACTATCTGCTCATGGTAAAAACCAGCTTGAAGGACAAATTCATTGCCGGCGACAGCCTCGCCAACAACAAGGACTCGTTCTATGCCAAGTACGACTCCAAGACGCGCAAATATGTTTTCAGCGGCATGCGCGATTATGTTCTCAACATCCTCAAGAATAAGCATGGTGTGGCCGACGAAGACGATATCAACCTCACTATCACCCCGGTAGATGTAACCACCTACACCTCCAGCGCCACTTCGAGCTACTACTACTCCACAACGTCCACCACCACGGTGACCAAGATTGCACCGCAGGTGTCAAAACCTGCTATCGCAAGAATCAGGCTCGACAAAGCTAAAATCAAAATAAGTTTCAGCAAGCAGTACCTGTTCTGACAAAATTTTGACGGCAATCCATTGCCAGTTATCAATTATTTACTATCTTTGCACCGCAAAACACGAAACATTGTTTTGCATCAGCCGCAATAGCTCAGTTGGTAGAGCATTTCATTCGTAACGAAAAGGTCGCGGGTTCGAGTCCCGCTCGCGGCTCACAACGGGAGAAGCCCCAAAGGTTTTCTCCCGTTTTTTTGTCATCACCCTTTTAAACCTGGCACTCTTTTACAAGTCTAAAGCGCAAATGCGTGTTTTAACATCATTACCAACCACAAAAACAACTACACATCATGTTAAAAGACAAGGACAAGGTACTATCGGCCGCAATCATCGCGCTGGGTATCGTGATTTTAGGATTCTGCCTGAAGGGGGGCATTGACAATTTTGTCAACAAAGACCGTGTCATTACCGTCAAGGGTCTCGCCGAAATGCAGGTACCTGCCAACAAGGTGACTTGGCCCATCGTCACCAAGGAGATGGGAAACAACTTGCAGGGACTTTACACAACCGTCAACGCCAAGAATGCTGCCATCGTGTCGTTCTTGAAACAAAACGGCATCGACGAGAAAGAAATCAGCGTGAATGCACCACAGGTCTACGACCGTGACGCCAACGACTACCAGAGCACCCGTTCCACCGACCGCTACAACGTGACGAGTGTCATCACCGTTACCTCAACACAGGTCGACAAGGTGCGCGGCATCATCGCCAAGCAAGGTGAATTGCTGAGCCAGGGCATCGCCATCGTGCAGAGTTATGAGAATGATATTGCCTACGAGTACACATCTTTCAATGAAATCAAGCCCAAGATGATGGATGAGGCAATCGAAAACGCCAAGAAGACAGCGCAACAGTTTGCCGACAAGAGCGGCAGCAAGCTCAATAAGATTGAGCATGCCGACCAAGGGGTGTTCTCCATTGAGAACCGCGACGCCAATACGCCCTACATCAAAAACCTGCGCGTGGTGTCCACCATCACCTACTCGCTCAAGAACTGATTGACAACATCGCCACAGCAAGAAAGAAGGCGAGCCGTAAAAATCGGCTCGCCTTCTTTGTATATTCTTGTCAAACTGTGTGTCAGTCCATGTTCCGGCCGTGACAGTTCTTGTATTTCTTGCCACTGCCACAGGGGCACGGGTCGTTGCGACCCACCTTGGGAGCGGTGTTGACAATGGGCATCGTGGGACGTTGCGGGCCCTGCGGACCTGAAGCGGCCCGACGCTGGGCTTCGGCATTGGCGGCAATGGGGTCGGCAGAATTTCCGCCACGGCCCTCGCTGTACTGCTGACGCCGGCGCGGCATCTCGCGCTGCTGCACAGGACGCTGCGGCTCTTCCTGCACGGGCACCTGGCCGCGCATGAGCACCGAGATGGCCTTGCTGTTCATCACCCCCACCATGGTCTTGAACAGATTGAACGACTCAACCTTGTAAATCACAAGCGGGTCCTTCTGCTCGTAGCTGGCGTTTTGCACACTCTGGCGCAGCTGATCCATCTCGCGCAGATGCTCTTTCCACGACTCATCGATGGTGAGCAGCATCACAGCCTTTTGCCATGCCTTGGGCAAATTCTTGCTCTGCGCCTCGTAAGTTTCCTTAATGTCAACCACGATGCCGTAGGTACGCTTGCCGTCGGTGATAGGAATGCGAATGAGTCCTTGTGGCTCCATGCCGTTGGCTTGCTGCTCGGCAACGATGCGCTGCATCACGGGGTTCACTACCTCGGTGAGCCGGTCCATTTTGCGGTTGAATGCAGCCAGCACAGCATTATATAGTTTGTCCACCTTATCATTGTCGTCCATGCGACGGTAGCTCTCATCGTCCATGTCGAGGTCAATGGCATAGGTGGTGAGCACCTGCATCTTGAAGTCCTCAAACTCGTCGGGACCAAACTTGCCCACAATATCCTCGGCGCTGTCGTAGAGGGTGTTGATAATGTCCAAGCCGATGCGCTCGCCGATGAGGGCATGGTGGCGACGGGTGTAAATCACCTTTCGCTGGGCATTCATCACATCATCGTATTCGAGCAGATGCTTGCGGATACCGAAGTTATTCTCCTCCACACGTTTCTGAGCATTCTCGATACTGTTGGTCACCATCTTACTCTCGATGGCCTCACCGTCTTTGAGTCCCAGTGTGTCAAGCATCTTCACCACGCGTTCACTGGCAAACAGACGCATCACTTTGTCCTCGAAGCTCACAAAGAATACCGAGCTGCCCGGGTCGCCCTGTCGGCCGCTTCGGCCGCGCAGCTGACGGTCCACACGACGGCTCTCATGGCGCTCAGTGCCGATGATGGCAAGACCGCCAGCATCACGCACCTCGGGGGTGAGCTTGATATCCGTACCACGACCGGCCATGTTGGTGGCAATGGTAACCACACCCTTGCCGTCGACCGAGCGTCCGGCATCGGCCACAATGTCGGCCTCCTTTTGGTGCAGCTTGGCGTTCAGCACATTATGCGGAATGTGACGCAGACGCAACATGCGACTCAGCATCTCACTGATTTCGACCGATGTCGTACCCACCAGCACAGGCCGGCCACCATTGCGCATGGCTTCAATTTCCTCGATGACAGCGGCAAACTTCTCTTTTTGAGTCTTATACACGCGGTCGGGCATATCGCGGCGAATCACAGGCTTGTTGGTGGGGATGGTCACCACATCGAGCTTATAAATGTCCCAGAACTCACCGGCCTCGGTCTCGGCCGTACCGGTCATACCGGACAACTTGTGATACATGCGGAAATAGTTCTGCAGGGTGATGGTGGCAAACGTCTGGGTAGCGGCCTCCACGTTCACACCCTCCTTGGCCTCGATAGCCTGGTGCAAGCCGTCGCTGTAACGACGGCCCTCCATGATACGACCGGTCTGCTCGTCGACGATTTTCACCTTGCCGTCCTCGGTGACAATGTACTCGTCGTCACGGTTGAACAAAGTGTAAGCCTTCAACAGCTGGGTCACGGTGTGCACTCGCTCGGCTTTGATGGCATAGGCTTGCAGCAATTCATCCTTGCGAGCAACTTTCTCCTCGTCGCTCAGCGGCTCATTGGTCACAGCCGACAGCTGGGCGGCGATGTCGGGCAACACGAAGAATTTGGGGTCGTCGGTGCCTCGGGTGAGTACATCAATACCCTTGTCGGTGAGTTCCACCGTGTTGTTCTGCTCCTCGATGATGAAGAACAAGGGGTCGGTCACCACGGGCATCTCACGGTTGTTGTCCTGCATATAATAAGCCTCGGTCTTGAGCATGGCAGCTTTCACGCCCTCCTCGCTCAAGAACTTAATCAACGGCTTGTATTTGGGCAAGCCCTTATAGGCGCGGAACAAGCGCAGCGTGCCTTCTTTCTGGTCTTTCTCGTCGTCGCTGGCCATCAAGCGTTTGGCATCGGCAAGCAGACCGGTCACGAGCTGACGCTGGGCGTTATAGACGCGCTCCACATTAGCTTTATATTCATTGAACATCTGATCCTCGCCCTTGGGCACGGGGCCGGAAATAATGAGCGGCGTGCGGGCGTCGTCGATAAGCACCGAGTCCACCTCGTCGACAATGGCATAATTGTGCGCGCGCTGCACCATGTCCTCAGGGCTCATGGCCATATTGTCGCGCAGGTAGTCGAAACCGAACTCACTATTGGTACCAAAGGTGATGTCGCAGTTATAGGCCGCACGGCGTTCGGGCGAGTTGGGTTGTGTCTTGTCGATGCAGGCCACGCTCAGTCCGTGGAACATATAAAGCGGCCCCATCCACTCCGAGTCACGCTTGGCCAGGTAGTCGTTCACTGTGACCACATGCACACCGTTGCCTGTCAAGGCGTTGAGGAACACCGGCAGCGTAGCCACAAGGGTCTTGCCCTCACCGGTGGCCATCTCGGCAATCTTGCCCTGGTGAAGCACCGTGCCGCCAATCAGCTGCACGTCGTAGTGCACCATATTCCACACCGTTTCGTTGCCACCGGCCACCCAGTGGTTGACATAGATGGCATTGTCACCCTCCACATGCACAAAGTCATGGCCCTGCGCGGCCAGGTCGCGGTCCATCTGTGTGGCGGTGACCTCGATGGTTTCGTTTTCGGCAAAGCGGCGGGCTGTTTCCTTCACGATGGAGAACACCACGGGCAGCACATCGTTGAGCTGGTCCTCAAGCACATCGAGGATTTCCTTCTCCAGTTTGTCCACACGTTCCCAGAGCGGTTCGCGCTTGTCGTAGTCGATGGTTTCAATTTCTGCCTTGATTTTGGCAATCTCGTCGCGCTGGGGCTGCACAGCATCGCGCAGTTGCTGGCGGATTTGCTGCGTGCGCTCACGCAGGCCATCGTTGCTCAACTGCTCGACTTCGGGATATGCAGCCTTGATTTTTTCGACAATCGGACGCAACTTCTTCAAGTCACGGTCCGACTTGTTGCCGAACAAAGATTTCAAAATGTCACTAAATCCCATTTTCTATGTAATGTTGTTTTTATTTATCTATAATGATGATATTTTGAGGCAAAAATGATGCCTTTCACATCTTCTTGCCCTCATTTAATCTACAAAGATACGAATTTCCTGACAAATGACAATGAATAACGTCATTTTGTCGTGTTTTTACGCTTGCTGTTCAGTAAAAACACGTTGAGTGCCGAGCGTAACAGCGATGCAATCATCACGGGGAAGAAAGCCACGTTGGCCACTTGCGGAAGCCATGGCCAAACCAGCAACAACAAGGCCACAACCAGGGCATTGGCAACATGACAACCGCGCAGCAGCCGGTCAAAGCGCGAAACCCAAGGCAACACGGCAAGCAGCAAGCAGAAGGGATGTGCCCAAAAGGCGTTATAGTTAGGTGAAGTGGCCTCGCGAACGCTCACAAAGATGAGGAAGAACAACACACAGCCCACCATGGCCAACGCTCCATAGAGCAGGGTGTCGAACCAACGGCTCGGGCGTTTGAGGCGAAGGTCGGAAATGCTCACCAACACAGTCAGCGCCAGCAAGCCCAGCATTGCGGCCAAGGGGGTTAGCGGCCAAGGTGTGGCAGGCAGCACAATGCCATCTTCACTGCCATCGACCATCACTTGGGTGGAGTGCACCAGCGGCACCGTGCGGCCGTCGCGTTCCACCATAGTGCCTGCAGCCGAGCGCATGAGCGCCATGGGGATGAACATCTGCTCACGTTCATCAATCGTACGGTCCAGCCCCGAACCCAGCACCAGGTCGATACCAAACTGCAACCACGGATAATTGCGCGCATAGTGCGCCATCACTTGTCGATAAGTCACCGTATCGCTGACGGCGGGATTGTGAAGCGGTTGCCCCAATGCCTGCTCAATGATGTCGCGGGGACGCGTGGAGCAATTATCGGTCAAGTATTGGTAGCGATAGGTGTTATTGGGTGGCAAGGCATTGGCCACCAGCAAGTCACGCACCAAGCAGGCCTGCTCTTGAGTGAAATTAAGCTCCTGCTCTACCATGCGCCGGCCGGGCTCCATCATGGCATACTGCGGCGGCACGGCCATGCACAGGTAGTCGGCCTCGCCGGTGACAAAGCGATAGACGAATCCCGGTGTGTTGAAGTCGAACACGCCGTAGTTGAAATAATAATCGGCATCGCCTTGCGTTACCCGGATTTCGGTGTGGCCGTACACCGAAAACACCTCGCTGCCGGGATAAAAGGTCACCAGCCGCACGCGCACCGTGTCGGCCGGCTCCAGCGCCACCGCAGTGAAGGCAACAGTCAAGCACATCACCACAAGCATCAAAAATGTAATCACGAAGCTCTTTCTCATCATGCCAAGATGGTGCGTTTGCTGACAGCGCACCGGCACAAAATTACAAAAAACGGCGTAATTCTCCACACCACCGCCACTAAAAACAACATCTACCTTGAGAAACGCGCATAAAATACTGAAAAAATGTAAATAATATGAAAACATTGTTTAAGGAAAACCATTTCTCAAAAAAACACACTAAATTTGTGATACGCAAATGCGAGTTAGAGAAAGACCAAATCTTAGTATAGCGCAAACTTAGAGGAAAGATGCTCACACAAATTTACAACGGACATATCCTCACCCCCGAGGGGTGGGTGAATCAAGGCTCGGTGGTGATTTCCGACGGACACATCTCGGAAGTGACCAAAAGCAGCCACATCATTGAGCGCGCCGACCGGAAAATCAATGCGCACGGCATGCACGTGGTGCCAGGCGGCATAGAACTGCATTGCCACGGCGGTGGCGGCAGCGACTTTATGGAGGGCACTGTCGAGGCTTTCAGAACTGCTGTCGACACCCACATGCGGCATGGCACCACAGCCATCTTCCCCACCCTGTCGTCTTGTACTCTTCCCATGATTGAGGAGGCATGCCAGACGTGCCAAACGCTCATGGACGAGCCTGGCACACCCATCATGGGTCTGCATCTTGAGGGGCCATATTTCAACCCACGCAAGGCAGGAGCACAAATGCCCGAGGCCATCCGCATTCCCGACGTGGACGAGTACACTCACATCATCGAAGACTATGACTGCGTGCGCCGCTGGGATGTGGCGCCCGAGCTGCCCGGTGCCGTGCTCATGGGAAAATACATCACCAGCAAGGGGGTGGTGGCGGCCATCGGCCACACCGCCGCCGAGTATCCCGACGTTAAAGCGGCCTACGAGGCGGGCTACAGCCTGGCCACCCATTTCTATAACGCTATGCCGGGATTTCACAACGTGCGCGAATACAAGCACGCCGGAACCGTCGAAAGCGTCTACCTGATGGAAAACATGTCGGTGGAAATGATTGCCGACGGCATCCATGTGCCCATCCCTATTCTGCGCCTGATTCACCGCATGAAAGGCGTAGAACGCACGGCATTGGTCACCGATGCATTGGCTGTCACAGCCAGCGACAGCGACAAGGCTTTCGACCCCCGTGTCATCATTGAGGACGGTGTGTGCAAGCTCAGCGACCGTTCGGCACTGGCCGGCAGCATCGCAACGATGGACAGGCTCATCCGCACCATTGTCAAGGATGCCGAGCTACCGCTGCAAGACGCCGTGCGCATGGCCAGCGAAACGCCGGCGCGCATCATGGGCATCTACGACCGCAAGGGCTCGCTGCAGCGCGGCAAGGACGCCGACATCCTACTGCTCGACGATGAGGTTCAGTTGCAGGGAGTCTTCTCAATGGGCGAGCGCGTGGTATGACGCGCCGCATTGCAGAAAAATCGCAAAAAAACTGCACCGCAATGAAAAAAATACTCTTTTTCCATTGCCAGTTATCAATTATTTCATATCTTTGCACCCGCAAATATGACACATGGTGAGATTAGCTCAGTTGGTTAGAGCGTCGGATTGTGGTTCCGAAGGTCGTGGGTTCGAGCCCCATATTTCACCCAAAGTGCAGCGGTTGAGTGGTTCCACTCGGCCGCTGTTTTTTTCTACAATCGATAACGAAACATTTCGGTTTTCATAATCTATGCATATAATTGCAAGCGTCAACCAGAATCACACACAACATGACAGCCCGATTTCATGGAAAATGAAGATGAGGAGGGGGAATCACAAAATGACCAAGCAGTGCGCTATTATGAACGCACTGCTTGACAATGTGGTAGTTTCTAATGTTAAATGACAGAGCCTTCAAAGCCCCAACTTGGCCATGACGGCCGCCGTAAGGTCGACCACACTTGACCCGGCATAAGCCACCGGTGTGGTTGCGGTATCGAGCACCAGATCGTACTCACCCTCGTCGCCCACGGCACGGATGGCATCGTCAATGGCCTTCCTGATGGGAGCCATGAGACTGTCGCGACGCGCATTGAGGTCGGCTTGCGCCGCTTTCTCAAAAGCTTGAATTTTTTTGTCGCCTTCATGCACTTCCTGCATCCGCCGCTCCTTGATGGCAGCCGGTGTGGCGGCATCGTCGGCCGATGCCTGATAATCGGCAAACTTGGCGTCAAAATCGGCACGTAACTTCTCAAACTCGGCCTGGTATTTATCGGTGACGGCTTTAAGCTGCGCCTCGGCCGCGGCCTTGGCGGGCATGGCCTCAAACACGGCCTTGGAGTCGACAATGGCAATGCGCACCTGCGCAGCCGCAAGCATCGGCAGAGCAGCCACAAGGATGAGCAATAACTTCTTCATAAGCATGGTGTGGTGTTTATATGTTTTTTCATCGGCCAATGGGCCACAGAAAAATAAAAATGAGGCCGAAGCGAACTTCGGCCTTTTAATAATCTCGTTGATAATTTACTTGATACCCAGTTTAGCCTTCACCTTGGCGCTGATGTCCTCAGCTCCGGTTCCGGTATAAACAATTGCAGGAACCGAAAGGTCATAGATGAAGGTGTAACCACCCTCGGCTCCCACGGCCTGAATAGCATTCTGCAACTTTTGGCTGATAGGGGCAAGCAGTGTTTCCTGCTGCTTCTGCAGGTCTTGCGAAGCAGTCTGCTGGAAGTTCTGGATTTTGGTATACTCCTCTTGCAACTCTTGCTGGTGGCGCTCCTTGATGGCGTCGGGCGTAGCGGTATCTTGTGCCTCGGCCTCGTATTTTTTGAGCTTCTCCTGGAAAGCGTTCTGCAAGTTCTTAAATTCTGTCTCGTACTTGTCGCTCACTGTCTTAAGTGTACTTTCGGCAGTGCTTTTCTCGGGCATGACATTGAAAATCTCTTGCGAGTTGACATAACCCAGTTTCACCTGTGCACTCAGGCACAGCGGTGCAGCCACGAGTGCTGCAAGGATAATTTTCTTGAACATTTCTTTGAATGGTTTGTTATTAGAATAAATAGTATTTGATTATTTCTCGTTAACAAGCGTGGTTCACTTGCCATAGCCCAGCTTGGCCAGCACTTCGTTGCTCACGTCGATGCGCGGTGATGCGAAAATGATGCTCTGTGACGAAGCCCGGTCGAAAATCACTTGGAAACCGCGCTCCTCGCTCACCTTCTTCACCGCGTTGTAGATGTCGTCCTGAATGGGCTTGATGAGCGACTGACGCTTCTTGAACAATTCACCCTGCGGACCGAAGTATTTGTACTGGAGTTGAGTGGCCTCTTTCTCCTTGGCCACAATCTCCTCTTCTTTTTTCTTCTTTTGCTCATCGGTGAGGAACACCATGTCGGCCTGATAATTCTTGTACATCGTGTCGGCTTCCTTCTTCACCTCGTCCACTTCACGTTGCCAGCGTTGTGACACTTGATTGAGCTGCTCATTGGCCATTTCGTAAGCCGGAATATTTTTGAGCACATACTCCATGTCGACAAGGGCAAACTTCTGTGCCTGCGCGGTCATCATTCCCGCCAGTGCCGCAACTAAAAGAATAGCAAATTTTTTCATATCTATGGTTGTTTTTAAAATTCGTTTGATTTGACTACAAGTTATCGTTTTGGTTTAACATTGTTAAGTTAAAAATTAAAATTCCTGTCCCAGCACGAAGTGGAAGTTGCTTCCGCCCTTCTTACCAAACACCGTGTCGAAACCATAACCCCAGTCAATACCCATCATACCGATCATGGGCAGGAAGATACGCACACCGGCACCGGCCGAGCGCTTGATGTCGAAGGGGTTGAATTTGCTCACACTGGTCCATGCATTACCGCCTTCGATGAAGACGAGCGGATAGATGGTGGCACTGGTGGAAAGCATCAACGGGAAGTGCAGCTCCATCACATAGCGGTTGTAGGCATAGCCATCGTAACCGTAGGGTGTGAACGCACCGTTCTCATAACCACGCAGGGCGATGGTCTCGGTGGCGTAGGTGTAGCTTCCGCTCATGCCGTCGCCACCCACATAGAATGTCTCGAAGGGCGACTTCAGATGTCTGTTCCAGCTACCCAGCAGACCGATGTCGGCACGCGTCATCAGCACTAAGGTCCAGCGGCCGTCGGGGTCGGTGAGCGGCGTGTAGGTACGGGCTTGGAATTTCAGCTTCCAATATTCAATCCAGCGGTAAAGTTCTTTTTTGGCCGCATCGGTATTGGTCTTGCTCAATTTTTCCCAGTCCTTTTTGCCAAACAGCGATGCCGGCGGAGTGGCATGGAACGAGAGCGAGAACGAACTACCCTTGCGGGTGTAGAGCGGGTTGTCGATACTGTTACGCGACAGTGTCACGCCGAACACAATGGAGTTCGACACACCGTTATTCATATAATAAAGGTATTCCCAGTTTTTGAGGCTGTACCACTGATAACTCACATCGGCCATGAAGGTGAAGTAGTCGTCGGGCCACTTCAGACGCTTACCGAAGCCTACCGTCACACCGGCCATCTGCAGGTACTTGTTGGGGTCGTAGGCATTCTCGTAATAGCTATTGTCATAGCCATAACGGGAACCATAAACACTCGACGTGCCGTAGTATGGATAACCGCCATAATAATAACCGCTGTTAATCATGTTTTGGTATTGACGGTTATAATACGATGAGTTGATACCCGTCTGCCGACTATAGAACGCCGATATCGACAGCGAGTTGGGGCGCTTGCCACCAAACCACGGGTCGAGGAACGACAAGCTATATGCCTGGTAGTATTTGGCATTGGTTTGGGCGCTGATGGTGAACGTCTGCCCTTCGCCCTGCGGAATGATGCCTTTGAACTTGGACGGATGGAACAGGTTCTTGATGGAGAAATTGGTGAATTTCAAACTCAATTTACCCAAGATACCCGTTTGTCCCCAACCGGCCGAGAACTCAATCTGGTCGTTGGCCTTCGATTCCAAACCCAAGATAATGTCGACCGTTCCGTTCTCCTCATTCGGCTCAGGGCGGATATCCATTTTTTCGGGGTCGAAATGCCCCGTCTGCGCAATCTCACGCGCCGAGCGAATCAGGTCTTGCTTGGAGAACAAGTCACCGGGCCTGACACGCAACTCACGGCGCACCACCTTCTCGTAGAGGCGGTCGTTACCGTTAATGACCACCTTGTTGATACGCGCTTGCTTGCCCTCGAACATGCGCATTTCAAGCGCAATCGAGTCACCCTCGATTTTCGATTCCACGGGCACCAGCTGATAGAACAGGTAGCCATTGTTGAGATACAGATTGGCCACAGCATCGTCGTCCTCAGTGGTGCGCTTGTTGAGCAGTTTTTGATTATAGACATCGCCCTTACTGATACCCAGCACATTGTCGAGCACCGAAGAGGGATAAACGGTGTTACCCACCCAAGTGACATCGCTGATGTAATAACGCTTTCCCTCCTCGATTGTGAGATACACATCCACGTTTTTGTCGTCGTAGTTCACCACCGAGTCGGCCACAATGCGTGCGTCACGATAACCTTTTTCGTTGTATTTGTCGATGATGCGCTGCTTGTCGTCGTTGAAGTCGCTGCGCACAAATTTCTTTTGGCTGAAAATCTTGAGCAGGTCGCGCTTTTCATTGGTCTTCTTCATTGTGCGCTTGATGGCACGGTCCGAAAGCACTTCGTTGCCCTCAATATAAATTCTGTGAACCTTGATTTTCTCGTGCTTGTCAACATCAATGTCGACAATCACCTCGTTTTTCTTGCTCAAATCCTCGGTTTGCCGCACGTTGCAAGTGGCCTTTTCAAATCCCTTGCCTGCAAAGTATTGCTCCACGATTTGCTTGATGCGGTTTGCGATGTTAGGAGTCATCTGGTTACCCGGAGTGAGTCCCAGGCGCTCTTGCAAGTCTTTTTTCTCGCCGCTTTTCACACCGTTGTAATTCACTTGCGACACGCGCGGCTGCTGGCGCAGTTGGAACACCAGCCAGGCTTTCTCGCCACAGATTTTCTCCACGGCAATTTGCACCTTAGAGAACAGTCCTTGTCGCCAAAAACGCTTGGCGGCACTTTTGAGGTCATCACCGGGTATGTCGATGCGCTGACCTATCACCAGTCCGGAATAGCCAATGATGATATTGTCCTCATAATTGTCAACGCCTTCTACCCTGATGCCTGCTATCTCGTAACGGTTGGGCGAGCCGGTAAAGACAATCTTGGGATTGTAGATGGTGTCGTTACGCGTGTAGGTTTCTTGCGCCTTCCCGACGCCCGAAACCATTGCCATAACGGCCACAACGGCCAGTATCTTGAAACGCATAATGTCAGTGTTCTTGATTCTCATCATTCTTTATTTGTTCGCTCGTCTTTCCGAAACGGCGCTCCCGCGACTGGAACCAGATGATGGCGTCGCAAAAATCGTCCTTCGTGAAATCGGGCCAATATTTATCGGTAAAATACAATTCACTGTAAGCCAGCTGCCACAGCAGGAAGTTGCTGATGCGCAAGTCGCCACCGGTGCGGATAAGCAAATCGGGCGAAGGCATCGACGCTGTTGCCAGACAGGATTCCACCAGTTGCTCGTCGACCTGTTCGGGAGCGATTTGCCCCTGCGCGGCCATTGAGGCGATGGTGCGGCAGGCCCGGGTCAGCTCCCAGTGAGCCGAATAGCTCAATGCCAGGCACAGCACAAGACCGGTGCAGTGACCGGTGTCGGCCATGCAGCGCTGCAAGCGCTCGCGTGCAAATTCCGGCATACGGTCCATGTCGCCAATAGCCGTCAACCGCACGTTGTTCTTGATCAAGTCGGGCGTTTGCTGCTCTATCGACACAACGATGAGGTTCATCAACGCATCGACCTCGGCTTTGGGACGATTCCAGTTCTCGGTGGAAAATGTGTAGAGGGTTAGGTATCCCACACCCAGCTCCGATGCAATCTCGGTGATGCGCCGCACGGTGGTGACACCGTTCTCATGACCCCAGGCACGCTCGTGCCCGTGCTCCTTGGCCCAACGGCCATTGCCGTCCATGATGATGGCAATGTGTCGTGGCAAGCGGCTCAGGTCTATTTGTTCGGTCTTCGACATCGTTGGTTGGCTTTTATTATTTCGTTTTGTCTATCAATTATTCCACATAGTGGCACTTGGTGCAGCGCTTGCTGAATTCCCAAGTGACCGTAAACAGGGCCAGGGAGTACCACTCGGTGTTTTTGGCGAAAGAGTGTTTCACACCGTAAAGGTCGCTCAGCCCGTCCAGTTTGTCACCGAACGACTTGCGCATCGTGAACTCAAAGCCCACATTGAGTCGTTCCTTGATTTTATACTTGACACCGATGCCCAGCGGCAGCGAGAAAGCCACACTGCCATTGGCGGCTGTGCCCACCACGAGCCCCATACCGGCCACCATGTAGGGCGTGATACGTTTCTGGTTCTTGTACTTGGGCCCGATGCCAAAGTTGAAAAAGTTGAACTCGGCCTGCGCGCCAATGTCGAACAGGCCCGCCTTGAACTCATAGTATGCGCCATCAGGCAGCTTGGTGGCCATGTCGTTGCTGTTGCCGCTGATGCCTGCATAGAATAAATTGGCCTTGAATGCCCAGCGCGAATTGTGAATGTAACGGAACAGCACACCTCCGGCCACACCCGGGTGCTTCCACATATTGCTGTTGTTCACATCACCCAGATAGCCCGACATGCCCAACGCCGGACCCACCTCAAAGCGGTAGTCCTGAGCTTTTGTGCACACAGCACAGGCAACTATCAGCGTGGTAATGACAAGCAAGCGTTTCATGGGCAACATAAAAAGTGGACTGTCATCAATAAAGAGGTTTATACGTTAGGCAATTGAGCACGCCACGCCACACATAAGCACTCAAATCGCCGTTCGACACATAACCGCCAAAGAGATACACATAGGGACAGTTCCATGTGGTCACCGGCTGAACGGGTGCCGCAAAACGAGGCGCATGGGCCGAGGCAACGCTCAACTCCTCTTCAATCACATAGGCTTGCGCTCCCCAGAAATCAATGATGTGAAAGGGCAGTTGCATGCTCGTGGGGGCTTCGCTCCATGTGATGCACTGGTCGGTGGAGGCATACACCTTTTCGTTGGTTAATCCGGTCGATGTGAGCCCTCCCATCACAAGCCAAGTGGGAGTCTTTTCATAACGGGCAGTTCCTGTGCGCAGTTTGTAGCTGTAGTAATGCACCAGTGTGGCATTGCGCAAGGCGGGCAACTTATTGTCGCGGCTTATCTGTCCCCACACCTTGCCATCATAGCCCCACACGGCAGCAGAACGCGTCCCGGTGGTCGTAGTGCCACCCACAAGCATCGCCTGGGCGCTCACGCTCCACTCGTTGTCCACCTCCACCAGCTGCGACGCATCGCGCACGGGGAAATCTTCATCCACTGTTTTAGGTGTATATCCACTGGGGCGGGGATACTCGTCGTAAAGGAACTCATCGTCATCGTGCACCACACCCAGCAACCGATTGCCGTAGCCACCTAATATGCTGTACCACTGCATGCCGGTGACGTTCCACTCCAAGCCATCACTTGACTCATAGAGGAATCCGTCCTTATCGAGCACATAAAGGTTGTCCATCGTGGCCGAGAAGGTCTCCACCGCAGGTTCAAAGGGCATCGGTTGCCGGTCCCAAGTGTCCTGCAAGGGATTGTCGGTGGCATAGAGCGTATATTGCCCACCCTCCTTGGTCAGCGTGACAAAGCGTCCCGCGTAGTACACCGTCTTCTGTGCGGTGGGGCTGTTGCCCGGCAGATTGCGGCGCCATTGCATAGGCCACATGAGAGAATCGGGGTTCTCCTTGTGGACATTCACTTTCACATCGTAGATATGCACGTAAGTTCCATCATTGCTTGTCACAGCCATGGTCACTTCACCCGTGAAGTCGATGGTGTCGCTTACCGACGACCTATAAGTGAATGTGGTGTCTTTGCGGACAGAGCCGCCAGTCACCGAAAAAACAACGCTCCTGACCGAGCTGGCAAATGTCACCGACGGCACCAAACCCGTAATCTTGGTGCCCTTCGGCAGAGAGTCGGCATTATATATGAGACTTCTGTCGGGGTCGACGGTGAAGAACACCGAGTCGAGATTGGTCATGACATCGGCATCTACTTTGAGACTGAATTTCATCACCTGCGTGGAGGTGCGACTATTGCTGTACACTGTGGTCGTGGATGTGGTGTCGTCATCTTTTTTCTTGCACGATGACACCAACATGACAGCCACAGAAATCAACAGCAGATATAATGGTAGTTTTCTAAACATTTTGTGCGTTCGTTTGCTATTTTAAACTGCAAATTTACAAAAAAAATTGTGTTTGGCTCTTATTTTAGTCTACAATGGGGTTTTTTACACCTTTTTAACGTCATTTCGCAACCAAATTAAGGAGTTTTGGTCAATTTTCCAGGTACGGAAGGTGCTGCCTTGCGGCCATTGCGGGGCGGCCACGCCACATCCCACACGCCGTGCCGACACCTCGATGCGTGCCTCGTCCCACAGACCCGCTTCGAGCAGTTGCCGCAGCACCTGCGTGCCGCCCTCCACCATCACGCTGGTGACACCACGGGCATATAGGTCGCGAAGCCATGAACGGGGGTCGGTGGTGTCGAAGCACACCCACTGCACCTGGCCGCGATTTTCGCTGCGCAAGCCATTGTAGACCACCGTGCGACCTCCATCGGTCAGCACACGAGCGTCGGGAGGCATACTCAGCCGGCGGTCAAGCACCACACGCAGCGGATTTGCGCCAGGCCACAAGCGTGTGGTGAGCGACGGATTGTCGATAGCCACCGTGCGCGCCCCCACCACGATGGCATCGGCCACGGCACGCTCTCGATGCATCAAGCGCAAGGTGACGGGAGAGGAAATGTGCAGCGGATTTTCTTGCGCCGACTCCGGCAGGGCAATATAGCCATCGGCCGTCTGGGCCCACTTAAGTTGCACCCACGGCAACCGTCGGGTGTGCGCCGTGACAAAACGCTCGTTGAGCGCGCGACATTCACGCTCAAGAACGCCCACCGTCACTTCCACTCCAGCCTGCCGCAGCAGCGACACGCCACGTCCGGCCACCTGCTCAAAGGGGTCGACCATACCCACCACCACACGCCTTATTCCGCAGTCCACGAGCATTTGCGCGCACGGGGGCGTTTTACCATAATGGGCACACGGCTCGAGCGTGACATAAATCGTGCTTTCGGGCAACAACGAGCGGTCGGCCACAGCACGCACGGCGTTCACTTCGGCGTGAGCCTGCCCGCAACAGCGGTGAAAGCCCTCGCCAATGATGTGTTCCTTGTGCACAATCACAGCACCCACCATGGGGTTGGGCGAGGTGTGTCCGGCGCCTTGCCGAGCCAATTGCAACGCACGCCGCATGAATAATTCATCATTCATAATCATTGGTGCAAAATTACAACAAGATGCGCGCACCACAAAATATGGTGACAAATTTTAATACCTGCAACTTTTCGGGCATTAGCTAAAACAAAAAGCAACTTTCATGCACAAAATGGCATCAATTTTGCAAGAATTGTTTTATCTTTGCATAAAACTATACTTAAAACTTGTACAAAAATGAAAAGACTCACTTTGTCCATCATGATTATCCTCATGGCTTTGACGGCACTAAATGCCGATGCCAGGATGCCCCGACAGGAAAGAGGCGTCCTCTACACGAGGCTTATCAATCTGCTTGCCACGAGCGGGCAATGGGACGAACAAAACCTCACCGACATCGGTTTGAAAAAGATTTTTTCAGAAACCGAAGAAGATGAAGAATGTGGTACTTTCTATTTTTTTGTTTACGGCAAGAACACAAAGGTCAGCGCATCCGAGGGATGGAAGGTCTCACTGGAAGCGACAGGGAGCCACGCCATAGCCATCGAAGTGACCCTCATGACCGACAACCTGACCAAACTGTGTTTCAAGGAGAAGGCCGACCACGACGCATTCATGGCGTATGTGAAAAAGTCAAAACATTACAATAATAATGGACTCCCATACATCGGCCTTTCTCTCATTGAAAGCGATGAATTTGTGAATAATTGGTATGTAATTTCTATCCACGGAGGATGAAACTGAGAGAAGCAAAAATCTACTTCTTCAACGGCCTGCAAAACATCATTGAGCCGCGTGAACTTGAAGCCATGTGGCGCGTCATCACCGACGACGTGCTGCACATGGACCCTGTGGATGTGCTCATGCGCCAAGAGGGCGATGTGCCGCCATTTTTTGTGACACGACTGGAAATCATTGTGCAACGGCTTGCAGCGGGCGAGCCGCTGCAATACATTTTGGGGTCGGCGCGATTTCACGGCCACACGTTCAAGGTGACACCGGCAGTGCTCATCCCGCGCCCCGAAACCGAGCAACTGATCGACATGATTGTGGACCGTCACCCGGCCACCGACCTGCGTGTGCTTGATGCCGGCACCGGCAGCGGCTGCATCGCCATTTCACTGGCACGCGCCTTGCACTTCCCCGAAGTCACCGCTTTCGACATCTCACCCGTCGCCCTTGACGTGGCGCGTGAGAATGCCAAGGCGCTCAAGGCCCGTGTGCGCTTTGTCGAGGCCGATATGCTGGCGCTGGGCAACACATTGCCCGGCCCGTGGCACATTATCGTGAGCAATCCGCCCTATGTGTGTGAAAGCGAGCGGCCTGCCATGGAGCGCCGCGTGCTCGATTTTGAGCCGGCCGGTGCGCTCTTCGTCCCCGACGACAATCCGCTCAAGTTCTACAAAGCCCTGGCCCGACACGGCCAGCACACCCTGGCACCGGGTGGGGCGATGTATCTGGAGGTAAACCGCCGTTTTGCCACCGATGTGGCCCGCCTGCTCACCGACCTGCACTACGCCGATGCCACTGTGGTGAATGACTATGTGGGCAACCCGCGGTTTGTGACGGCTACCCTACCCGATTGAAAGCCACCAATAACACAGAATATTCATTCCATAATCAACAAATAATATGAAGAAACTTTTACTCACCATTGCAGTGGCAACGGCTGTTCTTACCGCCAATGCCCAAGGGCTGCAAGCAGCCTTCGGATGCCAAGAGGCCTCCACACCCTATTATGAGATGGGCTGGGACAATGCCAGCGACAACACTTGGACCTACCAGTCCACATCGTCGAGCACATGGCATGTGGGCAATCCCGCCAGCTCGTTCAGCAGCATCGAGCCTACGAGCACAACCTCTCTTATTTTGAAGTATGACTCCGGGCAAAATGAAACGGCCACCTCACCCATCATCAACATCAAGCCAGGAAGCCGTCTCGAATTTTATTGCTACGCCAGCGGCATCTACCTTGTGTGGGGCGCATGGAAACTCTACGCCATCGAGGGCGAAACATCCACACTGCTCATCGACCAGTTCGCATGGGCTCAGGAAAAAGGCTACGACGGCCCGTCGTGGGAGCGCTTCAGCGTGGACCTTGCCGAATATGCCGGCAAACAGGTGCAATTCTCGTTTGTCTACACAGGCAATTATGGCGAAGACGAGGCCATCGATGGTTTCCGCATTCTCGAAAGCGACCTGGCCGCCACTTCCATCACCATCAACGAAGGACAGAGCCTGCACTTTATGGATATGAGCAGCGGTGCCACAGCTTGGCAATGGACCTTTGAGGGCGGCGAGCCCGCTACCAGCACCGAGCAGAATCCCGTGGTCACCTATCCCGCCGCCGGCACCTACTCGGTAACTCTCACCGCCAGCGACGGCAACGGCCAGGCAACCGCTACGAAGCCGGGCTATGTCATCGTTCAAGCCGAGGCACCCATCGCCCACATCGGATTGCCCGCCGGCGCCTACCTGTCGCCCTGGTGCATGATGTTCGTGCCCACGCAAGTACCCCTCACCTTCACCGATGCCTCCACAGGCAACCCCACGCAATGGGCCTGGATCTTCGAGGGCACCGACGTGGCAACCAGCACCGAGCAGAACCCCACTGTCACCTACCCCACCGCCGGCACCTTCGGCTTGAAACTTGAGGTTGCCAATGCCATAGGCAGCAGCGTGGACCAGCTCACCAGCAATGCCATCCAAGCCGGCGGAGCGCAAGAAATCTGGAACATCGCCCCCGAGGAGAACTCCTCGTTGATGATGATGGAAATGGGCTGGTACGGCAACTATGCCGGCACCAACTGGCTGGGAATTGGAGAGTTTGCCGAGCATTTCGACGCTCCGCTGGCCGACGCCGAGATAGAATCCGTGAACATCTACTTCGGCAAGACCACAGCCGTCAGCACCGATGCCGACATTGAGGTCAAAATCATGACAGCGGGAGCCGACGGCATGCCAGCCAATGTGCTGGCCACCACTACGCTCAAGGCCGGAGAACTGGAATATGACCCGACGACGGTCAACGCCACCACCTTCACCTTCGACCAGCCCGTGTCCATCCCTGCCGGAACTGAATTTTTTGCCGTGGTGGGACCATTCCCCAATGCCGATGGCGACGACATTGCCATTTTACTGTGCCGCCGAAACGAAGGTGAAAAGGTCACTGCCTATCACTTCGTCCATGACGAGGACGAAAACTACAATTATTTGGAAACCGGCCAATGGTTCCGCAACGATGACGACCCTGTGTCGATGGCCATCGCACCCGTGCTGAACTACGACCTCACCCCCACCGCACTCACCGAGGGCACCTTGCACCGCACTGTGCAGAGCGTGAACTATGTGAATTTGGCCGGACAGGTGAGCAACCGTCCTCACAGCGGCGTGAACATTGTGGTGACACGCTACACCGACGGCACTCAAAGCGCCGCAAAAATGGTGCGTTAACAACATCCCATCCCCATAATAAAAGGCGGTCCTTTCACAAGAAGGGGCCGCCTTTCATTTAGTATGACGGGCATGTTATACATCTGTGGTGAAAGTCCACACGGGGCGTAGTCACCGACGAACCCTATAGCGACTTGCAAGTTTCAAGCGGTGACGCTTGGGAGAGAAGAAGCAATAGCGAAATCGTGGCTTGACGAA
>JAFUWD010000094.1 GCA_017483645.1 Muribaculaceae bacterium
CGGGTGGTCGGTGTCGTCGATAATCAAGTTCATGCCCGAGAGCCTGATGACCTCGTGCAGCTGGTTCCGTCGCTCATTGATAGAACCGTATTTTGGCATGAACGTGCGCACCTCGGCTCCTGTTTCCAGTATGCCCTGCGGCAGGTCTCGTCCCAGCAGCGCCATGGGGGTTTCGGGAAGATAAGGAGCAATCTCTTGCGAAATGTACAATACTTTGTTTACATCCATCTTGTGTAGTCTTAAAAGCAATATGCAAAGTTAGTGATTTTTTTTCGATTTCACGAACAAAACGCTTGTTTTGAAAGGCATTTTAAGTAAAAATCACTCGTTTTTAACAGTGTGAGTGGTGCTTTGTCTTGTTTTTGTCCGAGTTGGTCAATGTTTGTTGGCTATTGGTCGCCAAATGGGGGAGGAGGGGTTGTACAAGTGATTTTTTTGTACGAAATTTGCAAAGTGAACAATGAGTTTTTTCATACACAATTAATCATATTAAAAGAAAGGAACATGAAAATGAAAAAGATTGTTTTGACACTGATGGTTGCCCTGATGGCAACCGCCATGATGAATGCACAAGGACACCGCCACCATGGTGGCCAGCGCGAGATGCGCTCGCCCGAGAAGATGATTGAAATGCGCGTGGAGCGTCTGGACAAGGCGCTGAACCTCACCGCCGAGCAGAAACGTGCTATCACCGACCTTTATAAGCAGGAGTTTGAGGCACGGAAAGCTCAAGGCGAGATGAACAAGGACAGCAAAAAGGAACGTCCCAGCAAGGAGCAGATGAAAGCCCAGCGCGACGCCACCGACGCACAGGTGGAGAAACTGCTCACTGGTGAGCAACAGGCTAAGTTTGCCCAGTTCAAGCAAGAGGAGGCCAAGCACATGAAAGGCGGTCACGGCCCCAAGCACCATGGTGCCAAGGGTGGTCAGGATGGAGGTTGCTGCGCCAAGGACAAGAAAGCCGATGGCGACTGCTGCAAAAAGGCTGAGTGATTGGTGAGCCATCATCTTGATGAAAACGACAAGAGGCGTCCCTTTGTGGGGCGCCTCTTGTGTGTGATGGGCTTGGCGAGTGGATTAGAACTCGGCGTTGCCCGGTGTGCGCGGGAAGGCGATGACGTCGCGGATGTTCGACATACCGGTGACAAACAGCACCAGTCGCTCAAATCCCAGTCCGAAGCCGCTGTGGGGCACCGTTCCGAAGCGACGTGTGTCGAGATACCACCACATGTCCTTCATGGGGATGCCGCGGCGCTCAATTTCGGCCAGCAGTTTGTCGTAATCGGCCTCGCGCTCCGACCCACCGATGATTTCACCAATCTGCGGGAACAGTACGTCCATAGCCCTGACGGTGCGTCCGTCTTCGTTCTGCTTCATGTAGAATGCCTTGATGTCCTTGGGGTAGTCGGTGAGGATGACAGGGCGCTTGAAGTGCTCTTCCACCAGGAAACGCTCGTGCTCGCTCTGAAGGTCCACACCCCACTTGACGGGGAATTCAAACTTCTTGCCACTCTTCATCAAGATGTCGATGCCCTCGGTGTAGGGCAGGCGCACGAAGGGTTGCTTGAGCACGCCTTCCAGCCGCTCGATGAGTGTGTCGTCGTACATCTTGTTGAGGAACTCGATGTCGTCGTGACAGTGGTCGAGCGCGTAGCGCACGCAGTACTTGATGAAATCCTCGGCCAGGTCCATGTTGTCGGTGATGTCGTTGAAAGCCACCTCCGGCTCAATCATCCAGAACTCGGCCAGGTGCCGGGGCGTGTTGCTGTTCTCGGCGCGGAAGGTGGGGCCAAAGGTGTAGATGGCACCCAGTGCCGTGGCTCCCAACTCGCCTTCGAGCTGCCCGCTCACCGTCAGGCTGGTGGGCTTGCCGAAGAAGTCGCGCGAATAATCGTTGGAGCCATCCTCGTTCTTGGGCAACTTGCTCAAGTCGAGCGTGGTGACCTGGAACATGTCGCCTGCTCCCTCGCAGTCGCTGGCGGTGATGATGGGCGTGTTCAAGTAGAAGAAACCGCGGTCATTGAAGAACTGGTGGATGGCAAACGCCAGATGATGACGGATGCGGAACACGGCTCCAAAGGTGTTGGTGCGCATGCGCAGATGTGCTTTTTCGCGCAGGAACTCCAGTGTGTGCCCTTTCTTTTGCAGCGGGTATTCATCGGGGTCGGCAGTGCCGTACACCTCGATGGTCTGCGCCTGCACCTCCACTGTCTGCCCCTTGCCTTGTGATGCCACCAGGGTGCCTTCCACATGGAGGCTCGAACCGGTGGTGATGGGCTTGAGCGACTCCTCGTCGAATTGCTGCAGGTCAATAACGATTTGCAGGTTCTTGATGGTGGAGCCATCGTTCAGAGCGATGAACTGCACATTCTTGTTGCCACGGCGGGTTCTTACCCAACCCTTGACACACACTTGCTCGCCCACGAGCTCGGGGTTGAAAATGTCGGCTATGATTGTTCGTTTCATTTGTTATGAATCAAAATGAAGAGAGGTTTATTCAAAAGAATTTTGTTTCAAGAAATTCACTTCTTCCTGTGTGAGATAGCGCCAGCGTCCGCGTGCCAAATTCTTCTTGGTGAGTCCGGCAAAATACACGCGGTCGAGTTTCACCACATGATAACCGAGCGATTCGAAGATGCGGCGCACCACACGGTTGCGTCCCGAGTGAATTTCGATGCCTGCCTGCTTGCGGTCGGTGGGCGAGACATAGCTCACTGCATCGGCATGGATGGGGCCGTCGTCGAGCTCCACGCCGTCGGCAATGCGCTGCATGTCTTCCTCGGCGATGGGCTTGTCGGTCCACACTTGATAGATTTTTTTCTTCACAAACTTGGGGTGGGTGAGCTTCGACGCCAGGTCGCCGTCGTTGGTGAGCAGCAGCACGCCGGTGGTGTTGCGGTCAAGACGACCCACGGGGTAGATGCGTTCCTCACAAGCACCCTTCACGATGTCCATCACCGTCTTGCGGCCGTTGGGGTCGTCGCTGGTGGTGACACAGTCTTTGGGCTTGTTGAGCAAGATATAGCATTTCTTCTCGGTGGTGACCACCTTGTCGTTGTACTCCACGGTGTCCTTCGGTGTGATTTTCACTCCCAGCTCGGTCACGACCTCGCCGTTGACCTTGATAAGCCCCTTGAGAATCAGCTCGTCGGCCTCACGACGTGAGCAAACACCGGCATTGGCCATGAACTTGTTCAGGCGAATCTCCATGTTGGGGTCGATGGGCGCTTGCTCATACTCCACGGGTTTGGGGCGCGGGGTGAAACGCATCTGGGGTCTGGGCCCTTGGTGCTTGGGACGTTGTTGCTTATGGAATCCCTGCTGATAGCCACCCTGCTGATAGCCACCCTGCTGGTAACCGCCCTGCTGATAGTTTCCGCGGTTGTAACCGCCTTGCTGATAGCCTCCGCGCTGCTGGTATCCTCCACGCTGCTGGTATCCTCCACGCTGCTGGTATCCTCCACGCTGCTGGTAACCTCCGCGCTGCTGGTAACCTCCGCGCTGCTGGTAACCTCCACGTTGTTGGTAACCTCCGCGCTGTTGGTAACCGCGTTGTTGGTAACCTCCTTGCGAAGTTTGTTGTCCGTTTTGTTCGTTTTCGGTTCCGGCGGTTGTGTTTTCATCATCGCCGCTTGCATTTTGTTGAAAGCGTGGTTGGTACCCACCAGGACGATTGTATCCACGTTGCTGGTAACCGCCACGATTGTATCCACCTTGCTGGTAGCCACCCTGTTGGTAACCTCGTTGCTGATAACCTCCGCGCTGCTGGTATCCACCGGTGCGGTGATATCCTCCTGTTGTTGGGTAATCGGATGCCGGTGAGGCTTCTCCGTTGCTGTTTGAATCAGTGCCGAGCGAAGTTGATTCAACTCTGCTGCTTGATGCATCGTCAAAACTGGTTTTCATTTCTCCGATACGGGGCCTTTTGGGCTTTTTCTCAAAATTCTCGTCCATAATAGTAACGTTGACAGTGTTAAAATAAGTGTCAGAAAAAGTGTGATTAAATTATTTATAAAATATGTGGCCTCTCGGCCTGAGTACAGAGCGATAGCTACAAAGCATCGTTTTCTCAAATTCAAGTGCAAAATTAGTGTAAACCGAGCACAAAACCAAATTTATTTATTCCTTTTGCCCGATTGCCCCTTGATTTCAGTTGGAGAAAATGTATCTGTCATATCCATTAGGGGCTTTGATTGTGCTAACTTTTTCATTAAAAAAGCAATGCCGCAAATTGCTGCGGCATTGCTGGTGGTGGGTGCTATCCGATTCGAACGGATGACCTCATCCCTGTCAAGGATGCGCTCTAAACCTGCTGAGCTAAGTACCCATTTTGCATGAAAAGCGGTGCAAAGATAGTAAATAATTGATAAATGGCAATGGATAAATGCCATTTTTTTGCAAAAGATGCATTTTTTCCTGATTTCAGTGTTCCGCCGGAACCCGGTGCGCAATTGATTCACGGTATGAGGTCATGCCGAGTGGGGTGTGGTGGGCTAAGTGCTGTGGACGGCTCGGTGGCCAAGCGGGCCTGTGTGTTAGCGGTCCATGTCGTCGTTCTCCATCTCCGAGTTGATCATCCTCATTTCTTCGACGTGCTCGGAATTGTCGAACTCTCCGTCCTCAAATATGAGAAAAGCATTCTTGTTGCACCCCGTGGCGACAAAGAGCCACACAATTGCAGCAGCCATCCATATATGACGTTTTAATTTCTTCATCGTTGACAAAGATAATGAATTTATTGAATATATTGCAAAAAAATTGCTAACTTAGCGCTATCAAAATGCAAAAAACACCTAATAATGGATATCTTTGAACAGCGAATCAAGGAGTTGCGCGACGAGTTGAATCGTCACAACCATCAGTATTATGTGCTCAACGCCCCCACCATCAGCGACCAGGAATTTGACCGGATGATGCGTGAACTGGAAGATTTGGAGCAGTCCTATCCGCAGTATGCCGACCCGTTGTCACCCACGCAGCGTGTGGGCAGCGACATCAGCAAGGGGTTTGAGCAGGTGACCCATGAGCGTCCCATGCAGTCGCTGGCCAACAGTTACTCCATCGAGGAGGTGCAGGATTTTTTGCGGCGCGCCAAGGACGGCTTGGGGGGCGAGCCTTGCCAGATAGTGGGCGAGATGAAATATGACGGCACCAGCATTTCCATCACCTACGAGAATGGCCGGCTGGTGCGGGCGGTGACGCGTGGCGACGGCGTGCGAGGCGACGATGTGACGGCCAATGTCATCACTATCAAGTCGGTGCCTCTGGAATTGCCGTCGTCGGCCGGCTGCCCGGCTCGTTTTGAGGTGCGTGGCGAGATTGTGCTGCCCTGGGCCAGTTTTGAAAAACTCAACCAGGAGCGTGCCTTCAACGAAGAACCCCTCTTTGCCAACCCCCGCAATGCCGCGGCCGGCACTCTCAAGTTGCAGAACAGTGCCGAGGTGGCGCGCCGCGGGCTTGATGCCGTTTTCTATTTCTTGCTGGGCGAGGATTTGCCGTTTGCCACGCATTCCGAAAGCATTGCCGCGCTGCGGCACTGGGGGTTCAAGACCGGGACAGCCACGCTGCTGCCGTCGGTCGAGGCAGTGAAGGACTTCATCGACCATTGGGATGTGGCGCGCAAGCAGCTGCCGATGGCCACCGACGGCCTGGTGTTCAAAATCGATTCACTGCGCCAGCAGCGTGCTCTGGGCAGCACTGCCAAGTCGCCACGCTGGGCCATTGCCTATAAATTCGCTCCCGAGCGCGAGTGCACACGCCTGCAATATGTGTCGTTCGAGGTGGGGCGCTCCGGCGTCATCACCCCGGTGGCCAATCTCGACCCGGTGTTGCTGAGCGGCACCGTGGTGAAGCGTGCGTCGCTGCACAACGCCGACGTGATTCGCTCGCTCGACATCCACGAGGCCGACATGGTGTATGTGGAAAAGGGAGGCGAAATCATCCCCAAGATTGTGGGCGTTGACACCAAGCAGCGCCAGCCGGGCAGCCAGCCCTTGCAGTTTGTGGACTGCTGTCCGTCGTGCGGCACCCGTCTCGTCCGCGAGGAGGGCGAGGCCGCCTGGGTGTGTCCCAACAAGTGGGGCTGCGAGCCGCAAATCACAGGTCGCATCGAGCACTTTGTGGGTCGTCACATGATGAACATCGACGGCATCGGTGAGGAAGTGGCGGTGATGCTGCATCAAAGCGGCCTGGTGAACGACATTGCCGATCTCTACGACCTCACTTACGACCAGTTGGTGGCTCTGGACCGATTCCAGGATAAGAGCGCGCAGCGCATCCTGCGTGGCATCGACGACTCACGCCGCGTGCCTTTTGCGCGGGTGATATTTGCCTTGTCCATTCCCTTTGTGGGCGAGACTACAGCCAAGGTGCTGGCACGCAGTCTTCACGATATTGACACGCTGATGAGCGCTCCTGCCGAGCAGTTGGCCTCCATCGACGAGATAGGACCCAAGATTGCCGCGTCGATAGTGGCGTTTTTTGCCGATGAACGCAATCGCGCCATCGTGGAGCGGCTGCGGGCCGCCGGGTTGCAGATGAGCCTCAGCAGCGAGGAGATGGCCGCCCATTCCACTAAGCTTGAGGGTAAGAAAATTGTCATCAGCGGTGTTTTCGCCCGTCATTCGCGCGAGCAGTACAAGGCCATGATTGAGCAGCACGGAGGCAAGAATGTGGGCTCCATTTCGGCCGCCACATCCTTTGTGCTGGCCGGCGAAAACATGGGCCCCGCCAAATTGGAAAAAGCGAGGAAATTGGGCATCGATATCATCGACGAGAACCAATTTCTGGAAATGTTGAATGAAAACGAATAATAACAAACTAATATATCTAATATGAAGAAATCAATTCTTTTGTTGCTGGCCGTGTGCTGTTGTGCAGGTGTGGCCGGCGCCGACGAGTTTGCGCAAGTGCTGCAGGCACGTTTCGAGAATCGCGAGGCTCCTTCGTCCAAGGGCGCTAACGATGTGTTCATGCAAGGCAATAACCTTGAGTGGCGAAACGGAGGTATGCGTTGTCACAAGGTTTCCGTCATGGGCGATAATGACGAAGTGGAGAAAATCGGCTTTCAGCTCGACGATGTGGAAGACTGGGACCGGAGCAAGCATTATTATGGGGTGAAGATGGTGAACAACACCCCGCGCGTGGTCAATCGCAAGGGCATCACCGTGAAGCATGAGGTGGTGGGCGACTGGGACCTGATTGTGTTCCGCAACAGGCAAGGCGCCGTGGTGGATGTGGCCATCGGCTGCGAGCCGGGCCGCATAGATGATGAGATGATGCTCGACCAGATGGCCATGCTCGACGGCGTCTACGCGTCGGAGCGCGGCGACACCGCAGTCTTTGGCCCCGACATGGTGTTGGAACGCTATTCTGCCTGCCCGGGTAATTACAGGGTTTCGGACTATTATGAGGGTAACAAGGTGCCTGCCAAGGACGGGACGCTTGTCTTCTTCGCCGAGCGCCGCATGAAGGAAGTGCCCATGCCCCGAATCTCACAACGCTACGATGAAAGCACCGGAGTGATGCACTATTTTGCCAATGACAAGGAAATCAGCAAGGACGAGTATGACTTTATTGCGTCGAGGCCTGCGGGCTATGGCGGCCATGGCGCGCTGCTGGGCCCCATCGTGTGGAAGGTGAAGACCACAGCCACCGGGCTGGCGGTAGAATTAATGCAACCCTATGACAAAGACCAGGACTGGCGCTACTCGCCATTTGACCAGGATAAATTCAACTTGAAGTGGGTGCGCAGCATCTATCCCGGCCTGAAGGGGCGCTGGGCAGTGGCCTCGGTGCGGCCTCTCACGCGCGGCATGCTGCAAGGCCTGAGCAAGACCACGCTCCGTGCCATTGTCAAGGGCATCGATGCCCGCCACACGCGCAATAAAACCTACAGTGCCATCGAGAAGTTGAATAAAAGTTTGATTAACACCATTCTGACCCAGAAATGATACGTTCCACATCCAGGCGTGTTTTGGCTTTGTTCTGTGCTGCCCTCGTGGGGCTTGTGTTGCTCTCGCTGGTGATGGCTGTGACCGGCAGCAAGATGACACGCGGCACACTGCTGGCGATGACCATGATGCAGAATGTGCTGGTGTTCATCATCCCCGCCATGCTGGTGGTGCGTCAGTCGTGCCCCAAGCCCTGGCATGTGATGGGGCTCGACGTGGCTCCCGACTGGAGGGCGCTGCTGCTGGTGGCCGTGGCCTATGTGGTGTCGATACCCGTGCTCAACTACACCGTGCACCTCAACGAGGCCATGCACTTGCCCTCGTCGCTGTCGTGGCTTGAGCAGATGATGCGTGCCAGTGAGGATGCCGCGCAGGCTGTCACTCGGCAGCTGCTGGAAAACAGCACGCTGCCGGCCATGCTCCTGGCCGTGTTTGCCGTGGGTGTGATGGCCGGGGTGGGCGAGGAGTTCTTCTTCCGCGGCGCCATGCTGGGCATGTGGCGGCAGAACGGGGCGCGTGAGCATCTATCCGTTTGGGTGGTGGCTATCGTGTTCAGTGCCATCCATCTGCAGTTCTACGGTTTTGTGCCCCGCATGCTCATCGGGGTGTGGCTGGGCTACCTTTTTGTGTGGACCCGCTCGCTATGGGTGCCCATCGCGGCTCACGCCCTGAATAATAGCATGGTGGTGATTTTCAGCTGGCTGACCGATACACACCGCATGACCCTCGACATCGACCATGTGGGCGTCCCCACCGATGGCCAGTGGCCCTGGCTGGCGCTGGCCAGTGCCCTTGGCTGGGTGGCGCTGGCAATGATGGCGCGCCGAATGTTTTTCGGCAAAGCTCCTGAGGCCTCGAGGATGGAATAGCCGCCAAAACGGCCCGCTGAACCAAGCGTGATTCAATTAAGAAAAGCAATATTTGGGGAATTGTGTAGTTTTTTGTAATTTTGTCGATTAAATTGAAAAAGTTACACAAAAACCCGTATATGAATCGATTCAAAGAATACGACAAGTTCAACTTGTCGGATGTCAACAAGGAGGTGCTCGCCCAGTGGGACGCCGAGCGAGTGTTTGAGGCAAGTATCAGTGAGCGTGAGGGAGCGCCGTCGTTTGTGTTTTATGAGGGACCTCCCAGCGCTAACGGCATGCCCGGTATCCACCATGTGATGGCTCGTACCATCAAAGATATCGTGTGCCGCTACAAGACCATGCAGGGCTTCCAGGTGCTGCGCAAGGCCGGCTGGGACACCCACGGCCTGCCCGTGGAGCTGGGTGTGGAGAAGTCGCTCGGCATCACCAAGGAGGACATCGGCAAGCGCATCAGTGTGGACGACTATAACGCCACCTGCCGCAAGGAGGTGATGAAGTACACCCGTGAGTGGGAGGACCTGACACACCGCATGGGCTATTGGGTGGATATGAACGACCCATACATCACCTATAAAAATTCTTATATCGAGACATTGTGGTGGTTGCTCAAGCAACTCTATAATAAGGGCTTGCTCTATAAAGGCTACACCATCCAGCCCTATAGTCCGGCGGCCGGAACCGGCCTGAGCAGCCACGAGCTGAACATGCCCGGATGCTATCGCGACGTGAAGGACCAGACGGTGACGGCGCAATTTGCTGTCGTGGCCGACGAGCATCCTGCCGTACAGGCCATCAAAGCTCATGCCGATGAGGGCTTCGACAAACTTTGCATTTTGGCGTGGACCACCACTCCGTGGACCTTACCGTCGAACACGGCGTTGTGCGTTGGCCCCAAGATTGACTATGTGGCCGTGGAGAGTTTCAATCCCTATAATGGCACGCCGGCCATCTATTTGATGGCCAAGGCCCGCCTGAATGCTTATTTCAAGGCCGAGGGCGCCGACCTGTCACTGGCCGATTACAAAGCTGGCGACAAGGTGATTCCCTACAAGGTCGTCGCCGAGTTCAAGGGCACCGACCTGCTGGGCATGCGTTACGAGCAGCTGTTCCCGTGGGTGAAGCCCCTGGAGAAACAAGACGATGAGCTTGTGGACCGTTCGGCTCAAGCATTCCGTGTGATTCCGGGCGATTATGTGACCACCGACGATGGTACGGGCGTAGTGCACATCGCTCCCACCTTTGGTGCCGACGATGCCGCCGTGGCGCGTGCCGCTGGCGTGCCGCCGCTGTTCATGATTAACACGCTGAAAGAGACCCGCCCCATGGTGGACCTCACAGGAAAATACTATACACTCGACGACCTTGATCCTGAATTTGTGGAGCGCTTCGTTGATGTGGATTTGTATAAGGAGTATGCAGGGGCATGGGTGAAAAACGCCTACGACCCACAGTACACTGTCAATGGCCGTTATGACGAGGCTGCCGCCACCAAGGCCGAGGACCTCAACGTCTATATCTGCATCCGCATGAAGCAGGCCGGCACAGCCTTCAAGATTGAGAAACATGTTCACAATTATCCGCACTGCTGGCGCACCGACAAGCCCGTGCTCTATTACCCGCTCGACAGCTGGTTCATCCGCTCCACGGCCGCCCGCGACCGCATGGTGGAACTCAACCACAGCATCAAGTGGAAGCCCGAGCACACCGGCACAGGCCGATTTGGCAAGTGGCTTGAGAACCTTAACGACTGGAACCTGAGCCGCAGCCGCTACTGGGGCACGCCACTGCCCATTTGGCGCGCTGCCGACGGAGAGACGCGTTGCATAGGCAGTGTGCAAGAGCTGTTCGATGAAATCGACAAGGCAGTCGAGGCCGGGTTGATGTCCTCCAATCCCTATCGCGACCGTGGCTTCGTGCCGGGTGATTACAGCGAGGAAAACTACAACAAGATTGACCTGCACCGCCCCTATGTGGACCAGATAGTGCTGGTGAGCAGCACCGGTGAACCCATGAAGCGCGAGCTTGATCTGATAGATGTGTGGTTCGACAGTGGCGCGATGCCTTTTGCCCAAATGCATTATCCCTTCGAGAACAAGGAGGAGGTGGACAGCGGACGTGCTTTCCCGGCCGACTTCATCGCCGAGGGCGTGGATCAGACGCGTGGATGGTTCTTCACACTGCACGCCATCGCCACCATGGTGATGGACGGTGTGGCGTATAAGAGCGTTATCTCCAACGGATTGGTGCTTGACAAGAACGGCAACAAGATGAGCAAGCGCCTGGGCAATGCCGTCGACCCGTTCCAGGCCATTGAGAACTATGGCACCGACCCTCTGCGCTGGTACATGATTAGCAACTCCTCGCCGTGGGATAACCTGAAGTTCGACGAGGCCGGAGTGGAGGAGGTGAGCCGTAAATTCTTCGGCACACTATATAACACCTATTCATTCTTCGCCCTTTATGCCAACGTCGACAACTTCGACACATCGGCGCCGCAGGTGCCTCTTGCCGAGCGTCCCGAGATTGACCGCTGGATTATCTCGTTGCTCAATTCTCTGGTGTCCGAAGTCAGGGCGCAACTCGACGACTATGAGCCCACACGCGCCGCTCGTGCCATCAGCGAGTTTGTGGGTGACCACTTGAGCAACTGGTATGTGCGCCTGAACCGAAAGCGTTTCTGGGGTGGAGAGATGACCACCGACAAGCTGGCGGCTTATCAGACGTTGCACCAGTGCCTCACCACTGTGGCATTGCTCATGGCGCCGGTGGCACCTTTCTTTGCCGACCGCCTTTACCGTGACCTTACCGGCAGTGCCAAGTCGGTGCATCTGGCTCTCTATCCGCAAGCCGACCCATCGGTCATCGACAAGCGTCTGGAACAACGCATGCAGGTGGCTCAAACCATCACCTCGATGGTGCTGTCGCTGCGCAGACGCAAGAATCTGAAGGTGCGTCAACCGCTCAAGTCCATCATGGTGCCTGTGCTCGACGAGCAGCAGCGTGCCGATGTGTTGGCCGTGGCCGACCTGGTGAAGAACGAGGTGAACGTGAAAGAAATCACCCTCGTGGGTAATGATGCCGGTATCCTGGTGAAGCGCATCAAGCCCGATTTCAAGAAACTGGGTCCGAAATACGGTAAAATCATGAAACAGGTGGCCGCAGCGCTCACCACCATGGAGCAGGCCGACATTGCCGAATTTGAAAAGGCCGGCAGTGTGACGCTCGACATCGACGGACAGAAAGCCGTTGTGGATCTGGCCGACGTGGAGGTTATCAGCGAGGATATTCCCGGATGGCTTGTGGCCAATGACGGAAATCTCACCGTGGCATTGGATATCACCATCACCGACGACCTTCTGCGCGAAGGCATGGCCCGTGAGCTGGTGAACCGTATCCAAAATGTGCGCAAGAGTAAAAACTTCGACATCACTGACAAAATCGCTGTGGTCATCGCCCCCGATGAACGCACCGATGAGGCCGTCAGGCAATTCGCCGACTACATCGGCCGCCAGGTGCTGGCGGCAAGCATTCAGGTGGCACCCGTTGCCGGCGATGATGTGGTGGAACTCGATATGGACGGATGGACGCTGCCCATCACGGTGGAAAAAGTGTGACATTCACGCCTGCCTATCGTTTGATTATTGACAATTATCTAAAAAAATATCATCATGAGTGAGCAAACACAAAAATTGCGATACTCCGACGAGGAACTGCAAGAGTTCAAGGCCATCATTCTTGAGAAACTGAATCAGGCCAAGGAGAATTATGAGCTGCTCCGCTCACAAATCGTTGCCGAGGACACCAATCCCACCTTCAAGGTGCTTGAGGAGGGTGCTTCCACGCTCGAGAAAGAGGAGGCCAGCCAGCGTGCCCAGCGGCAGATGGAGTTCATCAAAAAACTCCAGGCTGCCTTGGTGCGTATCGAGAACAAAACCTACGGAGTGTGCCGTGTGACCGGGAAACTGATTCCCAAAGAACGGCTGAGAGCCGTGCCGCATGCCACTCTCTCGCTCGAAGGCAAAGAACTGGAGCAGAAGAACCGGCGCTGAGGATGAAACGCTTATCGAACGGAACAATGGCAGCCGTCATCTTAACGGCTGTCATCGTTGTGGACCAAGCACTGAAAATTTGGGTCAAGACACATTTTTTCTATGGCGAAGAATGGGAGATTGCGTCGTGGTTCAAGTTGCAGTTTATTGAGAACAATGGCATGGCATTCGGCTTGGAACTGGGCAGCAAATTGTTGCTCACGTGGTTCCGCATCATTGCCGTGGCGCTGTTCTGTTATTATCTGTTCAAAATCAGAAACAACACCCAGCTTCCCAGGGGGTATGTGGCTTGCATAGCGCTCATCACTGCCGGTGCGGCAGGCAATGCGCTCGACTGTATCTTCTACGGGTTGCTGTTCAATGCACCCGTGCCGCCCGAGGTGGCTCAGCTGCTACCCCCCGACGGAGGATATGCCACGCTGTTCAACGGGCGGGTGGTGGATATGTTATATTTTCCGCTCTGTCAGTGGTATTGGCCCGAATGGATGCCGCTGGTGGGCGGTGAGCATTTTGTGTTTTTTCAACCGATTTTCAATGTGGCCGATGCCGCGCTGAGCGTGAGCATGGTGGTGCTGATTCTTTTTTATTCGCGTTTCCTGTCGGGCAACGCTGAAAAGAAAGCTGACGCAGCCCCGGCCGACGAACATCCCGAGTCTTGAGACTTCAACCTGTGACGGCCATGCGTTTTGCCATGTTTCATATCGCGCTCTTGATAGTCGTGGGGCTTGTTTCCTGCGACAAGGCTCCGCGTGGTGTGATAGGTGAGCGCAAAATGGCCGAACTGATGGAGGATTTTCTCAAGGCTGACGCCTACATGGACATGCACCGCGATGTGTACGATACCGACTCCATGCGCCAGCTGATGAAGCAATCCATCATGCTCAAGCATGGGGTGACGCAGGAACTCTACGACACGTCGCTCGTGTGGTACGCCCATAATATGGATGCCTATACCGCAGTCTACGACCGCGTCATAGGCTCGCTCGACAAGGAGCGTGAACATGCGCAACGACAGGCCAACAAAACGGCCGGTGCCGGCGCGTCGCACCGCATCCAGAACGTGCAGGTGCGCCATGATTTCTCGGCCTCGGGCGACACTATCGACATATGGCAGAAACAGCGCACCTGGCTCATTCCGCCTGCGTTGGGCTCGGGATACATTACGTTCAGCCTGGAGCCCGATGAGCGCTATGAGGTGGGCGACCGCTACGAAATGAGTTTCAAGTCCATCTCGGTCAAGAGCAACATCAAACTGCTGCTTGCTGTTGACTATGTGGACGGCGGTACGGCTTTTATGAGCCGCGGTAACTGCCCCGACGGATGGAGCAAGTTGATGTTGCAAAGTGACTCCACCCGCACGGTGCGCCGCATATACGGCTATCTGCGTTATGAGAATCGTGACGGCGGCTTGGCGGCCATCGACAGCTTGGCGCTGCTGCGCATGCACAAGAAGGACGACTCCTATGGCTACATAGGCGTTCAGCGACTGCTTGAACGAAACCACGGGCACAAGGATAGTGACGACGAGGCTCCCGAACCCCATCATCCCCGAGTGCCATGAAGCGCTTTGTGGCACCATGCACCATTGTGGGCGGACAGCGGTTGGCGGCCCACATCACCACCCTCGACGACGCAGGACGTCTGCTGGCTGTGGAACCCTTTGAGAAAGAACTGGCCGGTACCCGCTATTGCCCCGGCACGCTGCGCATTGAGCCAGCCGACGACGGGCAATGCGACTCGTTGCGACACTTGATAGGTAGGCCGGTGAAACTGATGTGTGACGACGCCACAATCGCCGCTCCTGAAAAATAAATCCACTTTATTCATTGTCAGTTACCAATTATTGTTGTATCTTTGCACCGCTTTTGGTGACAAGGGCATTGACCAATGATGGTTCCGTAGCTCAGTTGGATAGAGCAACAGCCTTCTAAGCTGTGGGTCTTGGGTTCGAATCCCAACGGAATCACTCCCCCGCAGGCGGTATCCACCGCCTTTTTTCTTGACACACAATAGATTGTATCGCAAATCTCAGAAAAACAGAAATCATTGTGCAGATGTGGGCAAAATGTTTTATCTTTGTAGTGAAGAGTGACAATGGCATTGACCCGCCATTGTTCAACGCCGATTACAGACCTAAAACACAGAAATAATGGAAATCAAAGCAATTCGTATGTTCGACGGCGGTTTTATGGCGCAGTCGTTTGCCTTCGGAGGCGAAGAGGGCAAAGAGCATTTTGATGAACAAATCATCTATCGGAGCAGTTTGCAGAATTTTCTCATCGACACAGGCGATGAAGTGATTCTTGTGGACACCGGATTCCAGAACGACGCTCCGGTGCCGCCAAAGAAACTGGGTGCGCCACTCTATATGGGCGAGAAAGTGGCCGATTATATGGATGCATTCGAGGCTTTGGGTTATAAGCCTGAGCAAGTAACCAAAATTTTGGTTACCCACAAGCACCCCGACCACACCGCCGCGCTGCAATATTTTCCCGATGCCACCATCTATATCGCCCCGGAGGACGCACAAGCCATGAAACTCGAAGGCGACCATGTGGTACCGGTGACTTATGACGACGGACCGTACTACAATTTCCCCCGCGCCCAGAAAATTGCCGAGGGCATTTGGTTGATTGAGGCCAAGGGGCATACCCGTGGCAACAGCATCGTGGTGGCCGAGAGCAATGGCCTGTACTGTATGATGCATGGTGATGTGACCTATTGTGATGCAGCGCTCAAGGCCAACAAACTGAGCATCGTCTTTGAGGACAAAGACGCCGCCCGTGACACTCTGGACCGAGTGCGAGAGTTTGTGGCTCATCACCCCACGGTGTATCTTTCCACGCATTGCCCCGAAGGTTATGAGAACCTTGAGCTGAAGCGTGTCATGAAACTGTAATCTTGGGTCATCCCTATACAACGACAGCGTGGAGGACGTGACGGCATTGCCGATTGTCTTCCACGCTGTCGTTCCGTGCAGTTGGGAAAATCCACCACAGGGTGCTCACTTTTTCTTGGCCGTTTTCCTCTTTGCTGCGGCTTTTTTCTTAGCGGGCGTTTTCACTTGGTCAAGGCCCAGCTGGATGTTTTTTATCAGGGCCTCGCTGGTGTAGGTGGCACCCGTGGCGCAGTCGGCCTTGAGCTTGCGGGCTTCCTCCACCGTCTTGCCTTCGTACTGCTTAAACACCTTTTCGCTGGCCCGCTTGAAGTAATGCGGGTCCTCACGGTTGGTCAAAGCCTCGATTTTGACGATTTTCCCGTCTTGGATATGGATGTTGAGCGGCGTGGTGCCGTTGTAGCCAATGACTTTGCTGGCGATGTCGCCTGTATAGATGACCTGTGGCGCAGTTTGCGTCTTTCCCTTGGCCGAAGCCGTGGCAGTGCCTGCCGTCATGATGGCGGCCAGCGTGATGCCGATGATGGTTTTGTTCTTAATCATGATTGTATAAAATATTATTTCGGCTGCAAAATTACGAAAATTAGACCATATTTGGGTGCCGAACGTTTAACTTGGTGCGCCGCTTTAACTTTTTTATACCTAAACGGCCCGCAGAATCAATAATTATTATTAACTTTGCGTGAAACCGATTGAACAACGTGAAAAAGGACGGAAAAGCAGTGATGATACCACTGGACGACGATATAGCCGCCTGCCTTGAGGTGCTCAAAGCCGGCGGGCTTATCCTGTATCCCACCGATACGATTTGGGGAATAGGGTGCGATGCCACCAATCCCAAGGCAGTGCAGCGTGTCTATGACCTGAAGCGCCGTGCCGACAGCAAGGCGCTGATTGTGCTGCTCGACAGTGCCGACCGCCTCGACCATTATGTGGTGGATGTGCCACCCATGGCACGTGAGTTGATAGATGTGGCCGTGAAGCCGCTCACCATCATCTATGAGGGAGCTTATCATGTGGCGTCTAATCTGCTGGGGCCGAACGACAGCTTGGGCATCCGCATTTCGGCCGAGCAGTTCACCCACAGGTTGTGCCACGAGTTTGGCAAGCCCATCGTCTCCACCAGCGCCAATATCAGCGGCGAGCCGTCACCGGCCAGTTTTGCCCAGATTGACGAAGCGGTGGTGAACGGTGTGGACTATGTGGTGCGTTATCGTCAAGACGACACCACGCCCCATCAGGCATCAAACATTATCCTGCTCAGCAGTGACGGAACATTTAAAATTATCAGGTAAAAAGGGTAACAACTGTGATTAGTGAAAGCCAACAGCGACTGCGTTATGTGCTTGGCGACTTTGTGTCGTCGAACATTGCTTGGTTTGCCTACAACTGCCTGCGCTACACCCTGGGAGTCATCGAGGGACAGTACGAGTCGTTGTCGCAATTCATCATCGCGCCTATGGTCGTGGTGGGGCAACTGGTGTTCCCTGTGATGATGATGGCGGTGTACTGCCTGTCGGGCTACTACAACGTGGTGTTTCGCAAGTCACGGTTGCAAGAGGTGGCTGTCACTTTCTGGAGCGCTTTGGTCAATGCGTTGCTCATTTTCTTTGTCGCCCTCATCAACGATGTGATGAAAGACCGTGGCAGCGACTATGAGATGCTGCTGCTGCTTTGGGCCTTGCTCTTCTTTGTGGTGTATGTGGTCAGGGCGCTGATTACCGCTCACACCTCCCGAAAAATCCGGAGCCGGGAGTGGGGTTTCAACACGCTGATTGTGGGTCGGGGCACCGCGGCGGTTGCCTTTGTCGACAAGATGAACAACCAGCGCGACTCGCTGGGCTACCGCGTGAAGGGTTTTGTGAGTATTCCCGGCGAGAGCGACGCCAAGGGGGTGAGCCTGCCGTGCTACACGCTCGACGAGGTGGCACAGGCCTGCCGTGACGAAAAAATAGAGGAAATCATTGTTGTGCCCACACGCCACGAGGAAAGTCAGGTGCTGACAGCCATCAACCGCCTTTTCGCCCTCGACCTTCCCATCAAGATGATTCCCGACCGTTCCAGCTCGAACGTGCTGCTTTCTCAGGTGCGCATCAGCGACATGTATGGCGATCCGCTGGTCAATATCTCGGGCAGCAACATGAGTGAGAGCGGCAAGAATGTGAAACGATGCATCGATGTGGTGGTGTCGGTCATTTTGCTGGTGCTGTTGTTACCGTTTTTCGCGGTGATGGCATTGCTTATCAAGCTCGACTCGCCGGGCACCGTCTTCTACCGACAGGAGCGAATGGGCTATCACAACGTGCCGTTCAATATCATCAAATTCCGCTCGATGCGTGCCGATGCCGAGCACGACTCACAACCTCAGTTGTCAAGTGAAAACGACCCGCGCATCACGCGCGTGGGTCACTTCATGCGCAAATATCGCATTGATGAATTGCCCCAGTTCTGGAATGTGCTGGTGGGCGAGATGTCGATTGTGGGACCCCGTCCCGAGCGCAAGTATTATGTGAACCAAATTCTGGAGCGCGTGCCCGCTTATGCCCTGTTGCATCAAGTGCGGCCCGGCATCACGTCGATGGGCATGGTGAAGTTTGGTTATGCACGCAATGTTGATGAAATGGTGGAGCGTCTGAGCTACGATTTGCTCTACCTTGAGAATATGTCGCTCATAAACGACTTAAAGATAATGGTCTACACCGTGAAAACGGTGCTCACAGGCCGTGGAATGTAAACAGGAAACACTAAGCGCTGTTCATTACCATCACAATGACCGAGACAACCACTACATCGACCGGCAAAGCCATCTCCACCGCGCAGGCGGCCGATGGCTGGTTCATGCGAATTGTGCAGTGGCGTGAACGGCACATTCCCGAGCGCACTTTTGTGGTGATGCTGGTTCTGCTCATCGGCGTGGCAGCGGGTCTGGCGGCAGTGTTGCTCAAATTTCTCATTGCCACGATTGCCGGTTTCTTGACGCAGCGCGTGCAGGAGGGTGGTGGAAACTACGAATACCTGATTTATCCACTCATCGGCATCGGGCTGGCAAGCCTTTATGTGCGTTATGTGGTGAAGGACAACATTTCTCATGGTGTCACCCGTGTGCTCTATGCCATTGCATTGAAAAAAAGTCGCCTGAAGGTGCACAATATGTATGCGTCGCTGGTGGCTTCGTCGGTGACCATCGGTTTCGGCGGGTCGGTGGGAGCCGAGGGTCCTATCGTGTTCACAGGCGCGGCCATCGGCTCCAATTTAGGCCAGGCTTTCAGGCTGTCGCCGCAAACGCTGATGATGCTTGTGGGCTGTGGTGCCGCAGCGGGTATTGCCGGCATTTTCAAGGCTCCTATCGCAGGTTTGCTGTTCACCATCGAAGTGCTCATGCTCGACCTCACTGCCGGCTCGGCCATGCCATTGATTATTGCGTCGGTGGCTGGCGCCACAGTGGCCTATGTGTTCAACGGCTACAATGTGGAGTTTTTCTTCATGCAGAGCGAGCCATTCTTCGCGACGCGCATCCCCTTTGTGGTGGTACTGGGCATTTTTTGCGGCTTGGTGTCGTATTATTTCAACTCCACTATCGGATGGGTGGAGAGCAAATTTCGCAAAATGACCAATCACCGCCTGCGCTTTGTGGTGGGTGGCGCCATGCTGAGTCTGCTCATCTTTTTGCTTCCACCCCTTTACGGCGAGGGTTACAATTCCATCAACGCATTGCTGGCCGGCAACACCGACCAGATGTTCGACGGCAGCATTTTTTACTCGCTGAAGGACAAACGGTCGATGGTGCTGCTTTTCGTTTTGTTGCTTGGAGCAATGAAGGTGTTTGCCACCAGTGCCACCAATGGCGGCGGCGGGGTGGGGGGAACATTTGCGCCTTCGCTCTATGTGGGATGCATGGCCGGATTCTTTTTCGCTTATTTAGTGAACTATCTGGGACTTTATAATGGCGCCGACCCGTTATCGACCAAGAACTTTGCCTTGATGGGCATGGCCGGCGTGATGGCCGGTGTGATGCACGCTCCGCTCATGGCTATCTTCCTCACGGCCGAGATGACCGGCGGCTATGCCCTGTTCCTGCCGCTGCTCATTGTGAGTGCTGTTTCCTATGGCACCTGCCGCATCTTCACCCCCTATGGCATCTATGCGCGGCGCTTGGCGCAGCGTGGTGAGCTGCTCACACACCAGAAGGACCAAACGGTACTTACCCTGCTCAAAATGGACAGCGTCATCGAAACCGATTTCATCGAGGTGCATCCACAGATGAGCCTCAAAGATATGGTCGATGTGATTTCGCGCAGTCACCGCAACCTCTTCCCCGTGACGGGTGAGAATGGCGAATTGCTGGGCGTGGTCTTGCTCGACGACATACGCAACATCATGTTCCGCCCCGACCTGTATCGGCGCATGCATGTGCACCGTTTCATGTCGACTCCGCCGGCACGCGTGGTGTTAGGTACCCCTATGGAGCAGGTGATGCGCACTTTCGACCAAACCGGGGCTTGGAATTTGCCCGTGGTGGATGACGAGGGCCGATATGTGGGCTTTGTGTCGAAATCCAAGATATTTAACAGTTACCGTCAAGTGCTCAAGCACTACACTTATGATTAAGCCGATGGATAAAAAAGATTTGAGGATTGTGTTTTTCGGAACTCCCGAGTTTGCTGTGGAGAGTCTCAAACGCCTTGTGGAGGGCGGATACAATATTGTGGGCGTGGTCACCATGCCCGACAAACCGGCCGGGCGTGGCCACCATCTGCTGCAGAGCGATGTCAAACGCTACGCTGTGGAGCATGGTTTGCGCGTGTTGCAGCCTGTGCGCCTCAAGGATGAGGACTTTGTGGAAGAATTACGCTCGCTGAATGCTCACTTGCAAATCATCATCGCGTTCCGGATGCTGCCCGAGGTGGTGTGGGCCATGCCGCCCATGGGCACTTTCAATCTGCACGCGTCGTTGCTGCCCAAGTATCGTGGGGCGGCACCCATCAACTGGGCGGTGATGAACGGCGACACCCGAACAGGTGTCACCACCTTCTTCCTGAAGCATGAAATCGACACCGGCGACATCATCGAGCAGCGTGCCATTGAGATTGGCCGTACCGACAATGTGGGCGTGGTGCACGACAAGCTGATGATGCTGGGGGCCGACATGGTGATGCACACTGTGGAGGCCATCGTTGCAGGCGAGGTTCATCCCATCCCGCAAGAGCAGTTGCTCACTGCCGGGCAAGAACCCACGCCCGCACCCAAGGTTTTCAAGGACACCTGCCTTATTCACTGGCAATGGCCGGCCGAGCGCGTGTATAATCATATCCGCGGGTTGTCGCCTTATCCTGCTGCGTGGACCACGCTGGCCGATGGCACCGACAACCGCTGGCAACTTAAAATTCTGGCCACAGGCCAGCCGCAGCCTTCTTGCGGCACACCCGGCCGAGTGGTGATTGACGGCCGGCGGATGCTGGCGAACTGCGCCGACGGGGCTGTGGAGATTTTACGGCTGCAGCCGGCAGGAAAAAAGCCCATGAGCGCCGACGAGTTTCTGCGTGGTCTGCACTTCACAGGCTCTTTGTGTATGGATTTGTGATAATCCTAACCTTTTCCTCTTTACTGAATCAGAAATTTTTTACCGTTTTTGATGATGATGCCACGGTAATCGGGTCCAACGGGACGCCCGAGCAGGTCGCATGCGGGTCGTTCAGGCCCCGACGGCTCGTCCACACGGACTGTCGTTACGCCCGACAAGTTGGGCTTGTAGAAAAAAATGGCGTCGTAATTGAGCTGTGCACCCCATTCCTTGCCGCTCATGATGGTCACCACGTCGCCCTTGATGACATTGGGGTTGACAAAAGGCTGGGGATTAAGCTCCAAAATCTCTGAATAGGGGATGTCGAACGATGTCCAACGCCCGTCGCGGGGAAAATCGCCCAGAATGGGAAGCTGTGTGCCATTGTCGTCGAAGGCTTCATTGCCGATGCAAAACGACGCATTGCCGATGCGGATGGCATGGGTGGTGTGGCTGTCGGGGTCGTTGCCGCGAAAGGCAATGTGCAGATAATATTCATCGTTGAGCATCGACAAGTCCTTGCCGGCGCCAGTGAGAAACTCACGGTAGCTCAGTGTGGACCCTTGTGTGCTGTTGACGAAAAAACGGCGCCAAGGCTCTTCGTTTCCCATCGAATTGACCCCTTCGGTATTGCCTGCAGTGTAAGAGCTGTTCCACACTTGCAGACGCGACTTGTTGTTGCCTCCCGGTGTGTAGTCGGCCACGGTGAGCGAGGCCACTTGCTGGCGAAACTGCTCGTCGGCGTCGATAATCACATAGTCCTTGCCTTTGCTGGGTGTGAAGTTGGGCATGTTCTCGTTGTTGAGCGAAAACGAGCCAAATTGGCCTATTTCGGTCTGGTCGTCTATTTCGGTTGATGGACCGGGGTCGACAGCCGAGCCGCCGGGAAAGGTGTAGTCCTCGCGGCCGGGGCGCTGGTAGACGCGCACATAGTCCACGAGCATGGCTCGCTCTTCTTGAGCCAGGGCTGTGATTCCGGCGGTGTTGTAGATGCCGGTGTAGTTACCGCCGATGGCCACATTGAACAAGATGAAGAACTGCTTGTGGAAGTAGCGTCCGGGTGAGTTCTCGCTCGACTTGTCGTTGATGCTCATTCTGAAATAGGGCGCGGCGTTGGGGTCGCGGTCCAAGTCGAGGTACATCTCTATTTTATAAGCGTCCCACACGAGCGAGAACAGGTGGAAGTCGTCCTGCAGGCTGTAGGATGCGGTGAGGTCGGTGGCATACATCGGATGCCCGCCGCCCACATACGGGCCCCAGTGCAGCGCGCCGCCCATGTAGCGGTCTTGCGTGCCGCGGTTGATGCCGTTGACATTGCCGGCTTCCATCACGTCAATTTCCCCGCAATAGGGCCATCCTGTGCCGGTGCTCATGTCGTTGCCCATGAGCCAGAATGCCGGCCACAAGCCGTTGGCGGTGCGTGGCATCTTCAGTCGTGCGTCGATGCGACCGTGCATGAATGCCGCCTTTCCCAGTGTGTTGACGCGTCCCGAGGTGAACGCACGGCCGTTTTTGTTCTCCTTGCGCGCTGTGAGCACCAGGCATCCGTCGGCCACACTCACATTCTCGGCGGCATAGTATTGCAGCTCGTTGTTTCCGCCGCCGTTTCCGTTGACTTCAATGTTCCAGATGTCGGGATTCAAGGTGCTGCCCTCGAACTCATCGCTCCACACGAGCCGGTAGCTGTCGAGCGAGGGTGCTGCGGCATGCAGTGCCGGGGTGCCGAGAGCTGCAAGCGTGACCAGGGCAAGAATGTTTCGTTTAGCGATTGTCATTGCTGTATAAATTAGTTTTGGTGGCAAAATTACTCCATTTGCCACCAAAACGCCAAATAATTCACCTCACAAAACCTCACTTAACGGGGCTTTGAGGCTTGAATGTTTTCAACAACCCGCTGCCGTCGGTCAACCTTTCTTCTGCTCCTTGGCCCAACTGTCTTTCAGGCCGATGGTGCGGTTGAACACCAGGTGGCCGGGCTGGCTGTCGGGGTCGACGCAGAAGTAACCGATGCGCTGGAACTGGAATTTGTCCTCCACTTGTGCCGTTTGTGCCAGATAAGGCTCAATCTTCACGTCGTCGAGCACGCGCAGCGAGTCGGGGTTGAGCAGTTCGCGGAAGTCGCGCTCGGCCTCGGCGCCGGGGTTCTCCACGGCAAAGAGCCGGTCGTAGAGCCTCACCTCGGCGCTCACGCAGTGCCGGGCACTCACCCAGTGCAGTGTGCCCTTGACCTTGCGGTTGGCGCCGGGCATTCCGCTCAGTGTTTCGGGGTCGTAGGTGCATTGGATTTCGGTGATGTTGCCCTGCTCATCCTTCACCACGCCGGTGCACTTGATGATGTAGGCACCTTTGAGTCGCACCTCCTTGTCGGGTGCCAGGCGGAAGAATTTCTTGGGCGGCTCTTCCATGAAGTCGTCGCGCTCGATGTAGAGCTCGCGGCCGAAAGGCATCTGGTGCTTGCCGGCATCGGGCTGCTCGGGGTTGTTGTCCATCTCCATCATTTCCACGCGGTCGGCGGGATAGTTGGTGATGACCAGCTTCACGGGGTTGAGCACGGCGCTCACGCGCGGTGCGTTGGCGTTGAGGTCCTCGCGGATGCTGTGCTCGAGCAGGCTGATGTCGTTCAGCGCCTCGTATTTCGTGTAACCAATGTCGTCGAGGAAGTTCTTGATGCTCTGCGGCGTGAAGCCTCGGCGTCGCAGTCCGCACAGGGTGGGCATGCGGGGATCGTCCCATCCTGCCACCAGTCCTTCCTTGACCAGCTGCAGCAGCTTGCGCTTGCTCATCACGGTGTAGGTGAGGTTCAGGCGGTTGAACTCAATCTGGCGGGGGCAGTATTCATCCACGGTGTCGCCGGCCAGCTCCCGCACGAAGTAATCGTAGAGCGGGCGGTGTGGCACAAACTCCAGCGTGCAGATGCTGTGGGTCACGCCCTCGAAATAGTCGCTCTGGCCGTGTGCGAAGTCGTACATGGGGTACACTTTCCACTTGTCGCCTGTGCGCCAGTGTGGCTTTTTGATGATACGGTACATGATGGGGTCGCGGAAGTGCATGTTGTCGCTGGCCATGTCGATTTTGGCGCGCAGCACGCGGCTGCCTTCCTCAAACTCGCCCTTGTTCATGCGCTCGAACAAGTCGAGGTTTTCCTCCACCGAGCGGTCGCGGTACGGACTGTTCTGGCCCGGTGTGGTGGGGGTGCCCTTTTGAGCGGCAATCTGCTCGCTGGTTTGGTCGTCGACGTAGGCCTTGCCCTCCTTGATCAGGCGAATGGCGAAGTCGTACAGGCGGGGAAAATAGTCGCTGGCGTAGTACAGGCGGTCGCCCCAGTCGTAGCCCAGCCAGTGAATGTCGCGCATGATGGCCTGCTCGTACTCGGTGTCCTCCTTCTGGGGGTTGGTGTCGTCGAAGCGCAGGTTGCAGGTGCCGCCCATCATCTCGGCCACGCCGAAGTCCATGCAGATGGCCTTGGCGTGTCCGATGTGCAAGTATCCGTTGGGCTCGGGCGGGAAGCGGGTGTTCAGCCTGCCGCCGTTTTTGCCGGCAGCCAGGTCGTCGGCCACGATTTGCTGCACAAAGTTCAGGCCGCGTTTTTCCTCGGTCTGCACATTATCTTTTTCAATTTCTGCCATAGGTAATCAGTGTTTTTTGTTACAAACTGCAAAGTTAACGAATTTAATTAAATAATCAAAATGTCGTCAATGGGACTGATTGGGCAAATTTGACCAATGGAACCAATGGGGCAAAGCACGCGTTTCTGTTTCCGGGAAGTCACAAAAAAAAATCGGAGCCCCGTGGGGACCCCGATTTTTTAGCGGATTGTGAGGTGATGGATTATTTCACCACCTTCACGGTGCGGGTCTTGCCGTTGGTCAGGGTGATGACCTTGACGTTCACGCCCTCAAACGGAGTGGCGCTCACCTGTCCGGCCATGTTGACATACTTCACAGCGGCAATGTCCTCGGCGTTGATGGTCTCGACACCGGTGACGTCGTTCTTCACCACAACGAGTTTGAACGC
>JAFUWD010000020.1 GCA_017483645.1 Muribaculaceae bacterium
AGGCAATATATAGCCCAACAGTTTTTTATAAGCGTTTTCCATATCCTCTGCGTTTTTGAACACGCAAAGGTACAGTTTTTTGCTCTAACCGATGCAATAAATAAAATTTAACACACATATTTTTGCAGGTGGCCCAAAATTAGTGCAAATTCCAATAAAAAGCAAATTTCCTGCGTTTTTATTCCGTTTTCGCCATGCACATTCGTGCTGTTGTCATGCCTATTGGAAATAATTGCCGAAAAAAATCACTACAAGTGGTGATTGCCCGCACACACTTTTGGATGTAACTTTGCGGCCATGTTATTGCGCACCACCATATCGGCCGCATTGCTGCTCACCGGGGCAGCGGCGCTGGCACAGCACCACCCCGACACACTGCGCCTGCACGAGGTCACCGTCACGGCCGTCAAGCAGAATACAGCCACCACCGATGTCTCGGCCACCGTGCTGGGCCGTGCCATGGTGGAAAGGAATGACGTGGTGGCCATCAAGGGGGCCACGGCCATGGTGCCCAATGTGTTCGTGCCCGACTATGGGTCGAGGATGACAAGCACCATCTATGTGCGCGGCATCGGCACACGCATCGACCAGCCGGCCGTGGGCCTGAACGTGGACAACGTGCCGGTGATGTGCAAGGAGAACTACGACATCGACCTGATGGACGTGAGCCGCGTGGAAATGTTGCGCGGCCCGCAGAGCACACTCTATGGCCGCAACACCATGGGCGGCGTGATGAATGTGTACACCTTGTCACCGCTGAATTATCAAGGCACACGGGGCGTGGTCACAGCGGCATCGCACGGCATGTGGAAGCTGGGGGCGGCACATTACGCGCTGGTGGGCGACAAGCTGGGGCTCTCGGCCACGGCCTACTTCACGCGCACGGCAGGAGAATTTGTCAACACACATAACGGGCGCCGCGCCGACTGGGAGCGACAGGGCAGCGCGCGGCTCAAGGCCCACTGGCTGCCCGCCGACCGATGGCAGGTGAGCAACGTGCTCACCGTGAGCCACAGCAGGCAGGGGGGCTACCCTTATGAATACACGGCCACAGGCCGGATTGCCTACAACGACACGTGCTTCTACCGGCGCACATCGGTCACCGACGGCCTCACAGTCCGTTATCAGTCCCGACGCTTTTCGCTCACCTCCATCACCAGCTACCAGTTTATCGACGACAACATGACGCTCGACCAGGACTTCACACCCCAGCCCTACTTCACCCTGACGCAGGCGCGCCGCGAGCACGCCGTGACGCAGGACGTGGTGCTGCGCGACCGTGACGATGCCCTGGCAGCGGGCTATCACTGGCTGGCGGGGGCCTTCGGGTTCTATCGCCACATGACCATGGACGCGCCGGTAACTTTCAAGGACACCGGCATCGACCAGCTCATCGAGCGCCATGTGAACGACGCCATACCGGCCTATCCCGTGAGGTGGGACTCGCGCGAGTTTTTGCTGGGGAGTCACTTCACCATGCCCACCTGGGGAGCATCGGCCTACCATCTGAGCAGCATCAACCTGGGGCAGTTCACCCTTGCCGCGGCACTACGCGTGGACTACGAGCACGCTGCGCTGCGCTACCGCAGCACCACCCACACAGGCTACACCATCTGGAACAAGAACGCCAACGAGCCGTTTGCCCACGAATCCATCGACATCGACGACGGCGGATCGCTGAAAAAAGATTTCCTGCAACTGATGCCACGGTTCACCGCCACCTGCCATCTCGACGAGAACCACACTCGCAGCATCTACCTGAGTGTGGCCCGCGGCAGCAAGGCAGGCGGTTTCAACACGCAAATGTTCAGCGATGTGCTGCAGCAGAGGCTCATGGGCATGATGGGCATCGGGGCGCGATACGACGTGGAGCAGGTGGTGGCCTACAAGCCTGAATGGGCCTGGAACTACGAGGCTGGGTGCCATCTGCAGGCCTGGGGAGGCCGGCTGACCATCGACGCCGGTCTGTTCTTCATGGACTGCCGCGACAGGCAACTCACCGTCTTCCCCGACGGGATGACCACCGGGCGAATGATGACCAATGCCGGGCGCTCGCACAGTTGCGGCATGGAAATGGCCATCAATGTCAACCCCATGGCCGGCATGCACTTGAGTGCCAGTTACGGCTACACGCACGCCACCTTCCGCTCCTATCACGACGGCAAGGCCGACTATCGCGGCAAGGCCGTGCCCTACGCGCCGGCTCACACGCTATGGGCCGAGGCTTCGCACGACATCGAACTGACCGACAGCGACTGGGCGCGCCGAATCACCATCGCTGCCAACGTGAACGGCGCAGGGCGCATCTATTGGAACGAGGCCAACGACCTCTACCAACCGTTCTACGCGCTGCTGGGCGCCAGCGTCACACTGGCCGGCAAGCACTATTCGCTGCAACTGTGGGGACGCAACCTCACCGGCACGGCCTACCACACTTTCCACTTCGTTTCCATCGGGCATGCGTTCTTGCAACGAGGGCACGGTCGCTCATTGGGAATGACCCTGCGGGTGAACATACAATAAAGAATCAAATAAATAATAACACTATAACAAACACATTTCTACTATGAGAAAGTCAATCTTGATGCTGGCCACAATGGCTATGATGCTCACACTCGCCGCCTGCGGCAACGACAACGACGAACCCCGCCAAGCAATCGACAGCGCCTGGAATAGCGTTTACCAAAGCGCCACCGACACGCACTTCTCTTTCTACCCCACTCTGCAGCCCGGAGTGGAAAGCGCCGCCACGGGCATGGGCACAATCATGCTCTACAACGTGCAGTTCACCATCGGCGAACGCACGTCGCCCAAGATGAACATCCGCATCGATGCACCGGTGGGAACCAACAAGAACGAAATCAATTATCATGGCAACAACATCATTCCCTACCTGATGATGGGCACCACCCCCACACCGGCCGAGCAGTTTGCCGTCACCAACCTGGTGGCCAACGTCAATACCAAGGATAAGACTTACTCCATCTCTTTCGACTGCCACGGTGGATCGTTTTCAAGCAGCGGCGCGGTGGTGAGCATTGAGTGACCCGCGCATTCACCGGCAACACGCCAGAGTGATTAAAAAAGTTTAAAAAAAGAGCGGAACAGCCCCAACCAGGTGCAGCGTTCCGTTCTTTTTATTGTCTTTACCGATTAAAAAACTTAACTTTGCAAACAGAAAAAACAAGAAGCAAATGAAACACACTCATCTCATCTTGTGCGCGACAGTTGTGGCTCTGCTCACAGCTTGTGGCAACGACGAGCCTTCTGGGCCGTCAGGAACGCGCACCATGCAGCCCACGCTCATCAATCACATCGTGGACAACAACACCGGTGAAACCAGCATCGAGACGGTGCCCTACTCCTTTGTGCTCCGCACCGCAGGCCCGTCGGTCGACGCAACCGTCCAGAAAGGGACCGAGCGCTTCACCGTGTCACAGTGTGCCACGACATCGCCAAGCGCCAATTTCTACAACTTCACCGGCAGCAACGGCAATGTGAGCTCCCTCACCGGCATCATCGACCTGAACGAGGGCAACTTCTGGTGCCGATACACGCTTGGGGGCCAATACCGCGTCGTGGCCACCTTGCCCGAGGTCTTTTTCCTGAGCACAACCACCACGCTGAGCTATGACAACGGCACCAGCAGCTCCGACGCCAGCACCATGTATCAGTTCAACATCAACCCCTCCAGCCGCACGGCCTCCATCACCATCATGTCACTGCTCCACAGCCAGGAGGAGCGGTTCTTCACCACCATCGTGGCTCACGGAGCCACCGTGGCTCTCACCGCCCAGGGCTATCGCATCAGCATCGATGACGCCGACTGCGAGGCGATTTTCCGCCGCTACGACGCCGGCACCGGCAGCAGCCTGAGCACCACCAGTGAGTACAAGCTCACCGGGTTCAGCGCCACGCTCGATATCGAGAGTCAATCGCTCAACGCCGAGTACAACCTGCTCCGCATGCGCCGCAGTACCACTCCGCAGGAAATAATCAACAACACACACGTCACTGTCACAGGCACCGTGTACAAACAATAAGAAAAACAAAAAAACAAGAAAAACAACATGAAATCAGTTATGAACAAAATTTATGGCCTTATCATAGCCGCCACCATGATGGCAGCTCTCAATTCATGCCTGGGCTCGGACAACCCCACCAGCGAATACACCATGCAGCCCACACTCATCACACGTTCTGTCGACACCCGCATCAACGACAACGATAACCTGGGCATCATCGCCACCACGGCATCACTCATCAAGCTCGATGCCACCAATAAAACCATCACCATGACCTTCACGGCCAAGCTCGACGAAGCCAACACCGTCTCGGTGCAAACACCGACCATGAACTATTCGCAGCACGACGCCGAAGGCACCACCATGGTCTTCAGCGGAGGCACCATCACCGCAGGCACTCACACCATCAAGAATTTCAAGGGTGCCTACGACTTCAACGGCTCCATCATGGTTTCTTGCGAGGTCGACGACTTGTACCGACTCATCTGCATGTCGGCGCCCATCTACCCTTATGCCTCGATGACCACCACCGACTTAACCACGGCCACCTCCACTGCCATGGGCCTCAACATCAACACCGGCAAAACCATCTTTGCCATCAGCCCTTTCCGCATGAACGCCCAGGAAGAAGCCGTGCACGAGCTTCGCTATAACGACCTGCCGTTCACGGTCACGCTCAATGGATACAACGCCACAGGCACCGATGTCACCCCTATATCGGCAGCCACAGGAGGCAATGTTGAAAAATACAAAGCTTCGAGCATCACCATCGACTTGCAGAACTATGGTGCCACCATGGTGGCACAGTTCGATGCCGACGGCAAAACAGTGCGAGTGACCGGCACCATGTTCAGTAACGGATATTTACCTTTATAAAATTTCCACCCAAATGAAAAGTCACTCTTTCATCCTCCTTTTTGCGGCTGCGGCAATGATGATTGCTGCCACTGCTTGTGTGGGCGACGCCAGCAAGAACAGCTACACCGAGGTGGGCAAGAATTTCTATTGCCTCACCACCGACACCAGCCAGCCGCAGGCGGCGCCAAAAGGGCACACGGCAAGCGGCGTAGTGAGCATTGCCGACGGCTACAAGACCATGAAGCTCACGCTGGCCTTCCCCATCGACGCCACCACACAGGTGACGCTCACCACCGACGACATGCCTCTCACTCAGGCCGGACGCACAGGCAGCTTCACGTTCCGCTCCACACAGGTCGACGCCGGAGCGCACCAGGTGACCGAGCTGAGCGGATTCTTCGACGACTTCGGCCCCATCTTTGTGGACGCGACCATCGACAACCGATACCGGGTGCACCTCACATCGGCTCCCACACTCTTTGGTTACACCGCAACGGCCGTGTCGACCGAAAAGGGCGAGCATCCCTCGCTCACCAGCACATCGGTGGCTTACCAGCTGACACTGAACCACAACACCGGCAAGGCCACACTCATCATCGACCCCTTCCAGCTCGAGGACAAGGGAGAGGTGACACGCATGCTGCAAATCCCCGACATCGCCTTCTCAATCAACGCCAATGGCTACCACCTGACCAAGGACATCGTGGAGCCGCGCACCGAGCAAGGCCGCATCCCGGCACTCACCATCACCGGGCTCGACATCACTGTGTCGCAGAACGGCCGGTACATTCTTGGCGGCTTTAATTGCGACGGCCGGTACATGAACCTGCTGGGGCGCATGGTGCCTAATTCCGAAATCCTCGTCGACTGAAAAATGAGCAGCCGCGAAAAATATGATGAACAACAAGTGGTGGAGCAACTGCACGACCCCGCCACCTGCCGCACAGCCTTCAGCAAGGTGATTGAGCACTACAGCTCGTCGCTCTACTGGCAAATCCGTCGCATGGTCATCGACCATGACGATGCCAACGACGTGCTGCAAAACACGTTCCTCAAGGCTTGGACCAGCATCGACAATTTTCGCGGCGATGCCCGCCTCTCCACATGGCTCTATAAAATCGCCATCAACGAAAGCATCACCTTTATCAACAAGAAAAAAGTGATGGCGCAAGTGTCGCTCGACGATGACGACTCGTTTCTGGTCAATTCCCTGGAGAGCGACCGCTGGTTCGATGGCGACCAGGCACAGGCCAAGCTGCAACGGGCCATCGCAGCACTGCCCCAAAAACAACGGCTTGTGTTCAACATGCGCTACTACGACGAGATGAAATATGAGGACATGAGCGAGATTTTGGGCACTTCGGTGGGAGCGCTCAAGGCATCCTACCACCATGCCATCAAAAAAATCGAAACTTTTTTTAACGAGCACGATTAAACCTTTTTCACACTGTGTAGTCAAAACAATGCAATGAAACAAGAAGAATCTACCATATTGAAGAAGCTCGGCAAGGATTCCGGATTCAAAACACCGGAAAACTACTTCGACGACTTTAATGAGCGCATGACCGCCATGCTGCCCGATGTGGAAATCACCGACGTCAACGTCAAACCGTCAACCTGGGTGCGCGTCAGGCCATATGCCTACCTTGCTGCCATGTTTGCCGGAATCTGGTGCATGATGAAGGTGTTCAATGGCATCAACGGCACCACCAGCGGACAAATGCGCGTCAATGAAATCGCTGAGGGTATCCACATGGAGGGTAATGCCGACGAGTTCATGATGATGGGAGCAGCCAGCGACTACGATGTGATGTCTTATCAAGACAGTGTGGCCCAGTCGATGGACGAGCCCCTGCCCGATGTTAACAACCCCTAAAACAGCACTGCATCATGAAGAAATACCTCGCTCTCATTGTCGCAGGCCTGGCTCTTGTAGGCACAGCCCAGAACAATCCCACCAAATGGGGAAGCGACATGCTCAAGGCCAAGCACCAAATGATTATTGAGGAAGTCGGGCTCACCATGACCCAGCAAGAGCAATTCATGCCCCTGTACGAGGCAATGGAAAAAGAAATCTATCAAACCAATGTCGAAGCACGGACACTCGTGGCACAGGTGGAGCGAAAAGCCAACCCCTCCGACAACGATTACGCCCAGGCTGCGGCTGCGCTCTCGGCGGCCAAAGTGCATGAGGGAGAGGTTGAGGCCAAGTATTTCAAGGAGTTTTCCAAACTGCTTACCAAGAAACAACTCTTCCAACTCAAGCAAGCCGAACTCAAGTTCACCCGCTCGGTGCTCACTCGCGGCAAAAACAGAAACAAGAACAAGTAACTAACTTTTCTCTATATTTTGCGCGTCCCGAAGCATTTTCTCACTGGAAACTGCCTCGGGATTTTTTTTGCCTGCACGGCCTGTCGGGAGACACTCAACCCCATTTGTGCATATGATAAGGGCGTGATATAAAAATTTAAATTTTCAGTGCTGAATATCAGCGTATTAAATGGTTGATGATATAGGGTTGATGTCTTGACAAACGCATTCAAAACCATTATCTTTGCATCGACAATATCACTCAAAATATTTGCATTTGTGCTTCACTTGCACTAACTTCGCAAAATAATACTTTTATTACTATGAAACGTTTTCTATTCATTTTCTTAACATTGTTCATCAGCATGGCATTGTTTCCATTATCATTACATGGAGCCGACAAGAAAATCGTCGACTTCAATTTTCCCAAAGATGTGTCGAAAAATGCTTTGGCCGACCTGAACACCGCATTGAAAAGTGGAAATGGTGAACTGGTTGTCGATGCAATGGTTCGCTATTCTCTGGCACAAAGCAGCATCTCACAGGACAACATGGCCGACATCATCGACCGGCTGGAAGCTACCATCGCCAAGGAGCCCAAGCCACATGTGAAAGCGCTGTTGCGCTACTTTGAGGCCATGACGTTCAGCCAATACTGCGATCGATACGCCAAGTGGGGCCGCGAAAACCCTGTCGATGGCGAGCTGCCCAAGGACTATAGCGAATGGGACCGCAGACAGTTTGAATTGAAAGTCGACTCGCTGCTCAGGCAATCGCTCTCCGACCACGATGCGCTGCGCGCTGTGCGCGTGACCGATTTGCCGGGCATCATCCGATGCAACGACTTGGGAGCACAGTTAGTCCCCACCCTACATGAGTTCCTCTCGATGAAAGCGTTGGAAATGGTCTCGGACGATGACCTGCGAAAAGACTTTCAGCGCGAATGGATGGCACGAGCCGCCGGTGACGACGCAGCACAAATATATGCATGCATGGAATGTAACGGCACGAGCAGAGATGAACTTTACAAAACATACTCGCAAAGTCCGCATGCAGGAATCATCCTGAACGCGATGAGCGCTTACAGAACCAACTATGAGCGTTTCAAGGAATACGTGAGCCGCTTCCCCGATGCTCCATATACACCTGCCATCAAAAACAAAATCACTGAAATTGAGGAAAAGAGGGTGTCGGTGAACTACCCCGAGAACATTTCCTCGCGCGATTCGCTCAAGGTGACAATTTCCACCGAGAATGTGAACCGCATCACCGTGAAAGTGTACCGCTTGCCCGAAAAACTCGCAGTCGACGAGAGGCGCAACCGATTTAACCTCGATGACCTCACGTTCGTCTCATCACATGAGGTAAACGTGCAGGGCACTGTGCCTTTCGAGAAAAACGACGTGGTATGCATGCTCCCGCCGCTGGAGCATGGAGTTTATGTGTTGGCACCGGCATTTGAAAGCCCCGACGGAACCAAGCAGCCCACCAGCAGCGGGTACTATCAGGAGTTGCGTGTGAGCGACATCGCGCTGTTCATCGTGTCGCACAGCGACAAAGACGACCGCGTGATGGCTGTGGACGTGAAAACGGGCAAGCCCGTGAAGGGCGTTTCAATCACCGATGGCTCTTTGACCAAAATCACCAATGCATACGGACTGGTCACCATTCCCGAAAACGTCTTGCAGAGTCAGTTCCGCGCTCAGCTTGGCACCGACCATTATGGACAGTTGCTGAGCTATTACCGCCACAACAACAATATGTCATCGTCGACCTATGCCAACATTTATACCGACCTCAACATCTATCGTCCGGGCGAGGAAGTGAAATGGGCCGCTGTGCTTTATCAGTTCAACAACATGTCGGTTTACAAGCAGAAGGGCGACAAACCGGCCATCCGCCGCGTGATGGCGAATGAGAAAGTGCGTCTGATTTTCTCCGACACCAACAATGAGCCCATCGACACGGTGGATGTCACCACCGATGAGTTCGGACGCGTGGAGGGCGCCTTCACTGTGCCCACCGACCGCATGAACGGCTCGTTCAACATTCGCTTGTATAACGGCCGTGGGCTGAGGAACCATGTGTGCAACGAATCGGTCAACGTGAGCGAATACAAGACACCCACCTTCACCGTCACATTCCCCGACGTGCCACGCTCCTTTGTCAAGGGCAAAGATGTGGAAATCACGGGCCTTGCCGAAACCTATAGCGGCGTGCCTGTGGCCGGGGCCGACGTGAAGTTACAGCTGCGGCAGCAACAATGGTCGTGGTGGTGGTGGCGTTATCGCAACGATAATGGCACGGTGCTCACCGACACGGTGGCTCGCACCGACGCATCCGGTAAATTCACCATCATTCTGCCGGCCAGCATATTCAGCGAGAACAACAACCGTTACGCGCACTACACCTACCTGCTGAGTGCCGAGTGTACCAATGCCGCCGGGGAAACACAAAACGGAAACACCTCGTTCATCATTGGCAAGCGACGGGGTCTCAGCCTCCCCGATGAGTACACCTACGTCAACACCAAGCCGCTGAAATTGCCACTCACGTTCAATTCCACCGACGACAACGAAACGGCGGTGCAGTGTATCTACTCGGTGACCCGCAAGCACACCGATGAAGTGGTGCTCACCGGCAACTTCCGCAGCGACAATCCTATTATCGATTTCACCAAAATTCCATCTGGTGAATACAATGTGAAGGTCTCGATACTCGACGACAAGGACGACACCGGCTCCGAGGCCAAGATGAATCTCATCCTGTACCGCACCAACGACACCACATCGCCCATCAAGGATTCGCCCCTGTGGGTGCCCGAAGCAGGCCGCAGCGTCGACAAGAACAACGTGGCACACATCACCATCGGCACCAGCACGCCACAGGCCCATGTCTATTATGTGGCGTCCTCCACGTCGACCACGCTGGCCGAGGGGTGGCTCGACTATAAGCCAGGCATGCACACCCTTTCCATCCCCATTCCCCTTGAGCCGGAGGAGTACCTGAACGTGCGTCTGCTCTCGGTCTACAATGGGCAATTCTATGAAAAGAATTTCAGCATAACAGCACCAGCCAATCGCCGCGACCTGCATGTGCGGGTAACTGCCTTCCGCGACAAACTTGTGCCCGGACAGCGCGAGAAGTGGACGTTCCAACTCGTCGACAACGACAGCACGGGGCGCCATGGTGCGATGATGCTGGCCATGTTTGACAAAGCACTCAACGAACTGAGCGCCAACAATTGGTCATTCAGTGTGCCCAGGCTCAACGGCAATCCTGTGTCATTGCGAACCATGTCGCTCATCGGCAGTAACAGCAACAGCACATCATGGCGCGGCCCGTCACTCACAGCAGCCGATGTCGAGCTGCCAGAGCTCTACACCTACGACCAAATCATGTTCTCGCCCTATATGAGCTTTGGAAACAACCGTTTGATGAGGGTACGGGGCAGCAAAGCGGAAATGTTGGGATCAGCAGCAGGTCTGCGGCTCGAAGAGGCAGCACTATCCGATGCTTACTATTCCATGGACAAAATGGAGAAAAGGGAGGAAATTGTTCTAAAAGAAAAAGCGGCCACTCTGACCGATGACAGCGGTGCGGAAGGCAGTCTCAACAACATTGCGGTGCGTGAGAGCGATGTAAAAACCGCTTTATGGATGCCCAACCTCGTTACTGACGAAAATGGCAACCTGAGCGTGGAATTTGAAGTGCCCAACTTCAACACCACCTGGATTGTGCAAGCCCTGGCTTGGGACAAACTGGTGAGGACTGATGTGGCACGCCGTGAGGTGCTCACACAAAAGCCCATCATGGTGCGTGCCAATATGCCTCGCTTTGTGCGCAACGGCGATGTGGTGACGCTTGCCGCCAGCGTGATGAACGCCACGGAAACAGCCACCAGCTATGATGCCTCGATTGAACTGTTCAACCCGCGCACCAACGAAGTGTTGGCCACACGCAAACTCAATGGCTCACTGGCGCCCAAGGGCACTGAGGCGGTGAGCATCGACTGGAATGTGCCGGCCGACCTGCCCTGGGTGGGATTCCGCATCAAGGCCGCCAACAAGGAATTTGGCGACGGCGAGCAAGTGATGGTGCCTGTGCTGCCGGCCACCCAACCGGTGATTGAAACCCAACCGTTCTACATTGATGCCGGAACGCCTCATTTCGAGACTTCGCTGCCCGCCTTCCCGGCCGACGCACGCGTCACGCTGGAATACTGCGACAATCCCACATGGTACTGTGTCACGGCACTGCCCACCATCTTCGACGACAATCTGGAGGTCACCACATCGTTGGTGCACAGTCTGTTCGCTCTGGATGTGGCAGGCGGTGTAGTCAAGAGCAACCCGCGCATCCGTGAGGCAATCGACCATTGGTTGGCCAACAGCCAAGACTCCACTCTGGTGTCGATGCTGGCCCGCAATCAGGATTTGAAGATTGGCACGCTGCTGGCATCGCCCTGGCTGCGTGAGGCCGACCGCCAGACATTGCGCATGTCGCGACTGGGTGAATTGTTCGACCCCGTAATCACCACCAAGCAGCGTAATGTCATTATCGAGAAACTGCAATCGTTGCAGATGGCCGACGGCGGCTGGACGTGGTTCCGCTACCCGGGCTGCGTGTCGAGCCTGTACACCACCAGCACAGTGCTGGAGCTGCTGGGCGAGATTCGTCAAATGGGCTACGCGCCCGACGACAGCCGCATCACCGAAATGGTGCAGCGCGCTCTGCCCTATTTCGACGCCGAATATCTGCGCATCTACAAGGAGCAGGACAATAAGAAGGACTATTCTGGCTTCTCAGGATATGTGTATGTGCGCACGCTTTGGAGCGATGTGCCCATGAAGAGCGACAGCAAAAAACTCTTCACAGGCGCTCTCAAACACATGAACAAGAACTGGAACAAGGGACTTTCGCTGGGCGACAAGGCATTCTACGCCATGACGCTCAACCGCAATGGTTATCAGAAGACGGCCCGTAACATTGTGGAGTCAATCCGCCAGTTCTCTATCACCAATCCCAATCTGGGCATGTACTGGGACAATCTGCAAGTGGGCTGGCGCTACTTCGACAAAGTGGCTATCACCAGCACCATCCTCCAGGCCATGAACGAGTGCGACCCAAGGCAAGACGAGATTGATGCCGTGCGCAAGTGGTTTCTACTGATGAAGCAAAGCAACGACTGGGGCAGCCGTTCGCTGGCTGCCGACGCCGTGTGTGCCATTCTCACCACGGGAAGCCAATGGTTGGGTCCGAAATCACAACCCATCATCAGCGTGGCGGGAGAGCAGGTGGTTCTCGATGAGCTTGACGGCTATCTGGGCTACTTCCGCAAGACCATCCCGGCCACAGCGGTGGGAAGTGTGGTCATTGACCGTGACGCCAACAGTCCGGCTTGGGGTGCCGTCTACACACAGTACACAGGCCAAATGAGCCAATTGGAAGCAGTCACCATTGATGACCTGTCTATCGAGAAGCAATATCAGGTGTACGGCACAGGTGGCAAACTGCAAGCGGCCGACAATCTGCAGGTGGGCGACAAAGTCCAGGTGCGCCTGGTCATCAAGAATGCCAAGGATCTCGACTTTGTGACCGTAGTCGACGAGCGCGGAGCATGCTTTGAGCCGGTCGACCAACTGTCGGGTTACCGCCATGCCGACGGCTCTTGGTACTATCTTGAGACCAAAGACTCTCGCACCAACCTGTTCTTCAGCGATCTGCAGAAGGGCACCCACGTCATCACCTACGATGTGTATGTCATGGCTCCCGGCAAGTTCAGCGCCGGCATCGCCACGGCACAATGCCAATACGCTCCACAAATCACGGCCCACAGCGCCGGCAATACCATAACAGTCAAGGCCAAGTAAGTCCGTGAACGAACAGAAACTGCGAAAACTGCGCAGAAACCTTGATTTTCTTGGTTTTCTGCGCAGTTTTTTACGATTGGCTCACCCCGTGTGCCGGCTCACTCGTTAAGCACGTCGAGACGCACAAAGCCGTAGGCCTCGTTGTCATGGTCAACCACGCCGTACAGGTCGGGGTCATCGGTCACTTGGCATTGCGTGGGGTCGATGGCAAGGATGAGCTGCCCTCGCAGTTCATCAAATTTTTCCTGGGCTTGCCGTCGGTCGGTGAACAGAAGCACATCGGACATTGCCGTGTCTTCGGTCTCATATTCAAAAACGATGCGGAATTGTTGCGACATAGGCTGGATGCTTATACTGATTGATAATCCAAAATCTGGGGGTTGAACTTAATGGCTTGTGACGTGAACAAATGATTCATGGTGTCGGAGCGAAGAATCTGCTCGGTGGTGCCTGTCACCACTTGCCGGGAAGCGGTGATGAGCCACAGGTCGTCGGCCATGAGCAGCGACTGCGACACGTCGTGACTGCTGAGCAGCACAGCCTTGCCTTGCTCATGGGCCAGTGCACTGAGCAACTGCATGGTCTCGATGCGGCTGGCCACGTCCAAAAAAGCGGTGGGTTCGTCCAGCACAATGATGGGGGTGGCTTGCGCCAAGGCACGGGCTATCATCACCTTCTGGCGCTCGCCGTCGCTCAACCCGGCCATGTGCTCATGAGCCTTGTGCTTCATACCAACACGCGCAATGGCTTGTGACACCATTTCGCGGTCGTCATCCGATAATCGGCCCAAAAATCCAGTGTGGGGCTGACGGCCCAGTGCCACCAACTCAGTCGCCGTGAGCCCACCGGCCTGGATGCGGTCGGTCGATACCAGCCCTATCAGGCGAGAGCGCTCGGTCTGCGTCATGGTTTGCACATCCTTGCCATCGACCATGATGCTGCCGTTCAACGGCCGAGTGGCACAGGTGATGGCGCGCAACAGGGTCGACTTTCCGGCGCCGTTCTGCCCCAGCAACGCCACAAGCCGCCCGGCGGCAAGCGTCAAATTGAGCCCGCTGAGCAAAGTGGTGGTGCGCTTACCGGTGCGATAACCCACAGCCAAGTCTTGAGTGGTGAGAAGTGCCATGATTGTCAGTTGAAATATTGAATTTTTCGACGGTTCACAATGATATATAAAATGATAGGCACACCTATGATGGGGGTGATGGCGTTGATGGGAATGATGCCATGCCGGCCGACGACGCTCAACAACGAGCACAGCAGGGCCGTTACCGCCCCACAAAGCATGGTGGCAGGCAGCAAGCGGGTGTGGTTGCTGGTGTTGAGCGTGAGGCGGGCAATGTGTGGAACCACAAGGCCCAAAAAGCCGATGGGACCGCAAAATGCGGTCACCACGGCAGTAAGCACGCCGGTGATGAGCAGCAACAGATTGCGTGTGCGGTGGGTGTTCACACCCAAATTCTCGGCATAACGGGTACCCAACAGCAACGCGTTGAGGGGTTTTACCATGAGTGCCGACCCCATGAGCGCCAGCACAATGATGCTCGCATAGACGGGCATCTGCTCCACGCTCACGCCCGAGAAGGTGCCGAAGCCCCATGCCACATAGTTGTGAATGCCTTCCTCGGTGGCCAGCGAATTGAGCAACGAAATCACACTCGATGCCAAGTAGCTCACCAAAATACCCACAATCAGCAGCATGGTACTGCTCTTGACAATGGCCGACATGCCGATGAGCACCACCAGCACCACCCCGGCTCCGGCCAGCGCCCCCAGCAACGTAGCCACATAGCTGCCCACCGACTGGCCAAACACGCTGCCCACAGTTCCTCCCGTAGCAAGCATGATGATGGCCACACCCAGCCCGGCACCGGTCGAAACACCTAATATTGAAGGCCCGGCCAGCGGGTTGTTAAAAGTGGTTTGAAGTAACAATCCCGAAACCGACAGCGCCGCACCGGCCAATGCAGCTGTGGCAATCATGGGCAGGCGCGACTGCAGCACAATGATTTCCCAGGCACGGTTGTCACTGCCATGACCGGTGAGAATGTCGATGACCGAGCCAGCAGGAATTTTCACCGAGCCCAGCAGCAAGCAAGCCACAGCCAGAAGCAACAGGGCGGCTCCCAGAAACGCCATCACTATGACATAACGTCTACGGTCCATTGCGGGTCAATTGGTGGGTTTGAAAAATTGCAAATTCTGTGTGCGGTGCGCGAAGATGTCGGCGTATTCCTGAAGCAGTACCTCGGGGTGGAACGGAAACCTCTCAAACAAATGCGACTCATTGGTGTCGCAAACGTACACTTGTCGGCGCTGATAAGCCTGAAACTGGTCATTGAGTGAATAAGCACCCTTGAGGTCGGCCAGCGAATGGATGAAAAATGACTTAATCAACCACACATCGGCATCCTGGGCAACAGCAAGCACTTGATTGAAATCAAGATTTAATGAACCCGTCGAGGGGTCATCGGCCCACGGATAAAGACCGCCGGCATCCTGAATCATCTGTGACATATAACTTTGGCCACCGGGCACGTTCCAAACACCGCTAAGTACCATTTCGGTAAGCACCTTGGTGCGCTTTGCCTGGGGGTGACGGCTGCATTTTTCCTGTATATCACGATAAGCCTTCTCCACAGCCAGATAGATGCTGTCGGCCATAGCGCGGCGGCCCAGCAGCTCACCATAGAATTTTATCCACTCGGCACGGCCCAGCGGTGTGAACTCCATGTAGTCGGCACACTCGATAATGGGGATGTCGAGTTTGGTGATTTGGCCGTATGTGGCGTCTTGGTAAGGCGAAAGCAGAATGGCGTCGGGCGACAGTTCAATCACTTTTTCCACCGTTGGACCCATCGAAGAGCCACAATCGGCAATGGTGCCGCTCTGCAGACCGCCCACCACATCGGCATCGGTGAAATATTGTGCATCGGTGACACCTGCCAACGCATCAAAGCGCCCCAGTTCCTTCATCAGCGCTGTATGCACACTGGAGTAGACCAACGTGCGGCGCAAGGGAGTACGCACCACGGTGCCCTCGGGCAGATTGCCCGGCAGCAGCGAGTCGGCAGGAACGAGCACATAGCGGTGAAGCGCTTCGCCGGCACGCCACGGATTTTTCACAGTGACCAGCGTGTAGTGAGCGGTGCGCTCCATGGTGAGCAGTCGGGCCTGGGTGATGACCGAATCGTTCAACTCTTCACGGCTCGACACACCTGCACCCCTGCAGGAAGCCAGCAAACACAGCCAGCACAATATTAGATAAACAATAGATTTCATGGTGCAAATTTACGAAACTATCCCGAGAAAAACAATCTTGAGGCGCTTTTGGCTGGCTCACAACTGCGGTTGCACAACACTGGTCGCCCGACGGTATTGAGCTGGGGTGATGCCGGTCATGCGCTTGAAGAACTTGCTGAAGAAACTGGGATTCGGGAAGTTCATCTCGTCGCTCACCTGCGCCACTTGCTTGGAAGTGTGCAGCAATTCTGCCTTACAGCGCGTCACAAGAGCCTCGTCAATCCAGTGTTTGGCAGTTTGGCCGCTCACCCGTTTCACAATGGTGCCCATGTAGCGTGGCGACAGGCACAAACAATTCGCATAGTAGTCGATAGTGTGCTGCTCATGGGCATGTTTGCTCACCAGCTGCAGGAAATTGGCAAGCAGTTGTTGCTCACGCGATGCGACCGAGCGCGACTCGGCCTCTTGGCGCTGCCACAAGTGGTTCACATGCCACAACAGGGCACCTATCAGATGCAATGTGGTTGGCAAACTTGGCTCGGGCATTGAGGTGGTGACATAGATGAGGCGGTGCAGTTCGTCAATCAGTTGCAGTTGTTCGTCGTCAAGATGAACACAAAAATCGCGCAGGTGTCCGTCGAATGCCTTTGGAATGTGATTGCCCACTGCCAGCCCGAATAATTCATCCGACATCGACAGCCCCAAGCCCATCACCTTCTCGGGCAACGTGTCGAACTGCACAATGCTCCGTCCGGCAACAAACATCAGGTCACCGGCCACACAATGACGTTGCACCATGTTCACCACAGGGTCGGTGCGTCCCTCCTTGAGAATGATGATGCGCATTTCGGGCATCACAATGGGGCCGCTCGTCAAAACATCCTTGAGCAACGACACCTTCATGTGCCGCGCCACCGCCAAATTCTGCGTGATAAAATGATTGGCCATCTTTTCGTCAAAGCCGTCGAGCAATTGCTTGAGTTCGGCCAATGAGAATGTCTGCATTTGATTCATGGTTATATTTGCGCTTTATCCAACACAAAGATAACGCATGAAGCAATAATATTGAAACAAAAAATAAAAAATCGAACAAATAGAACATTTATTCATCCTTACAGATAACACACTTCAACTCTAAACGATGTATCTTTGCGATATGAAAACCAAACCAATTGCTATCAAAATGAAAAAAATAGCATTTCTTGCAGCCTCGGTGTTCATAACCCTGACAGGTTACACACAGACCACACTGCAACAGTGCCAGCAGGCCGCCGAAAAAAACTATCCGCTTATCAGGCAGTATGACCTCATTGGGCGCACAACTGAGCTAACCGTGGCCAACATCGGGCGCGGCTGGCTGCCGCAGGTCACTGCCACGGCACAAGCCACACTGCAAAGCCGTGTCACCGCATGGCCAGAACAAATGCAGACACTCTTGCAGCAGATGGGCGTGGACTTGAAAGGGCTCAAAAAAGACCAGTACCGCGTGGGCATCGATGTGAACCAAATGCTATACGACGGCGGCAGCATCGCGCGGCAGAAGGAAATAGCCAGGCGGCAGGCCGATGTGCAGCAAGCGCAGACCGACGTCACACTATATGCCGTGCGGCAACGGGTCAACGAACTCTACTTCGGGCTGTTGCTTCTCGACGAGCAACTGTCTCTGAACCGCGACCTGAAGACGCTGCTTGCAGCCAACGAAAAAAAACTGCAGTCACTCTACAGACGTGGAGTAGCTGCCGAATGCGACTATAACACCGTGAGGGCCGAACGGCTCAATACCGAACAACAAACCACCGATTTATCGGCACAGCGGACTACGCTGGCGCGTGTGCTGAGTGCTTTTTGCGGAATCGAAGTGGATAGTGTGGTGAAACCGGTCTTCACCCAAGCCGACCCGCATACCAATCTGCGCCCTGAGCTGCGACTGGCAGATGCACAACTGCGGCTGGCCGACGCACAGGAACGTATGCTCGACACGGCCTTGCGCCCCCGGTTGAGCCTCTTCGCGCAGGGCTACTATGGTTATCCCGGGCTAAATATGTTTGAAGACATGATGCGCCACCGCTGGTCACTCAACGGACTGGTGGGGGCTCGACTCACATGGAACATCGGTGCGCTCTACACCCGCCGCAACGACAAGGCCAAACTGCAATTGCAACGCCTCCAGGCCGAGAACAGCCGCGATGTGTTTTTGTTCAACAACCGGCTGCAACAACTGCAGCAATCCGACGACATTGAGCGACTCCGCGCCCTGGTCGACTCCGACAACGAAATCATCACTCTGCGCGCATCGGTGCGCCATGCGGCTGAGTCTAAACTGAGCCACGGCATCATCGACGTGAACGAACTCATCAAGGAAATCAACGCCGAAAACGCCGCCCGCGTGAAGCAATCTATCCACCAGATTGAGATGCTCAAACAAATTTACGACCTGAAATACACGACCAATCAATGAACCACACCACAATATGAAAAAATCATTATTCTTCAAGTCGCTGGGAGCGGTTGCTGCCATGCTGGCCATGCTCACTGCTTGCTCCAAGGAACAACAGCCTCACGACGCCACCGGCACCTTCGAGGCAACCGAGGTCACTGTTGCCGCCAAAGCCACCGGTCAACTGCAACAGTTCCTTGTGACCGAGGGGCAGGAAGTCACCGCCAATGCCCAAGTGGGGCAAATCGACGACACGCAATTGCGGTTGCAGCGCACACAACTCGAAAGCACAAAAAAACAGCTCGCTGCCTCCCGGGGTGCAACCACCAGTCGACAGCTCGACCTCGACAAGCAGGTGGCCAGCCTGCGTCAACAAATTGCCAACGCCCGCCGCGAGCAAACACGCTTTCGCGAACTCGTGGCCGACGGCGCAGTGCCACAAAAACAGCTCGACGACATCAACTATCAGATTGCTGTGCTCGAGCGCCAATTGGTCGCCACACAGGAGCAAGTGCGCAGCAACAATGCCAGCCTGGCTGAGCAAGGACAAAGCATCAACGCACAAATCGAGGGCATCAATGTCCAGCAGGCCCAACTCGACGACCACATTGCCAATGCGCAGGTGTTGGCGCCCATCAGTGGCACTGTGATTGAGAAATATGTAGAACAGGGCGAGTTTGTGACCACAGGAAAACCGCTGTTCAAAATGGCCGACACTCGCCAGATGACCCTGCGGGCCTACGTCACCTCGGCACAACTGCAACAGGTGCGCGTGGGGCAAGCCGTTAAGGTGATGACCGACTTTGGTAATAATCAGGGCCAGACCTACGACGGCACCGTGACATGGATTTCACAGAAATCGGAATTTACGCCGAAAACCATTGTCACCGAGGACGAACGAGCCGATTTGGTCTACGCTGTGAAGATTGCCGTCACCAACACCGACGGCGGCATCAAGATGGGCATGTACGGAAAAGTAAAACTCTGAGAAAAAGAGATTCATGAACTGCATCGAAGTCAAGAACTTGTCGAAGGCTTATGGAACCGTGACGGCGCTTCACCAGGTGTCGTTCGATGTCAAACGCGGCGAGGTGTTCGGCATCATCGGCCCCGACGGCGCTGGCAAAACCACGCTCTACCGGTTGCTGTGCACCCTGCTCTTGCCCGACGGCGGCAGTGCCACCGTCGACGGCTACGACATAGTGAGCCAGATGAAAGAAGTGCGGCGGCGCATCGGTTACATGCCGGGGCGATTCTCGCTCTATCAAGACCTCACGGTGCAGGAAAACCTTGAATTTTTTGCCACACTCTTCGGAACCACCGCCAACGAGGGCTACGACACCATCCGCGCCATCTATTCACAAATCGAGCGGTTCAAGAACCGCAAGGCGGGAGCACTGTCGGGCGGCATGAAACAAAAGCTGGCGCTTTCGTGCGCTCTGGTACACAAACCCAGCGTGCTGCTGCTCGATGAGCCCACCACCGGCGTCGACCCCGTGAGTCGTAAAGAACTGTGGCAAATGCTCCTCTCGATCAAGGAACATGGCATCACCATCGTGGCGTCCACGCCCTATCTCGACGAGGTGCGATGCTGTGAGCGAGTGGCGTTTCTCGACCAAGGCCATTTGCGGGGCATCGGCACGCCAACTGACATTTTGGAGCGCTTTGCCAGCGTTTTCAATCCACCGGGCATCGAGCACTCTGGCAGCGGAGCCATAGCATCCGACAATGTGATTGAGGTGGAGCACCTGGTCAAAGCCTTCGGCGACTTCCGTGCCGTGGACGATATCAGTTTCAGCGTGCGCCGGGGCGAGATATTCGGTTTTCTGGGTGCTAACGGAGCAGGCAAAACCACAGCCATGCACATGCTCACTGGCCTCAACCAGCCCACCGAGGGCACCGGCCGGGTGGCGGGCTTCGACATACGCACCGAACATGAGCAAATCAAGCGGCACATCGGGTACATGAGCCAGCGGTTTTCGCTTTACGATGACCTCACAGTGGCCGAAAACATCAGGCTTTTTGCCGGTATTTACGGCATGAACGACGAAGACATTGCACGCAAGACCGACGACTTGCTCGAAAAACTGGATTTTGCCGACCACAAGCACCATCTGGTGGCATCACTGCCACTGGGATGGAAGCAAAAGTTGGCATTCTCGGTTTCGATTTTCCATGAGCCCGACATTGTTTTTCTCGACGAGCCCACAGGCGGTGTAGACCCCGCCACACGGCGCCAGTTCTGGGAACTCATCTACGATGCGGCAGCGCGCGGCATCACGGTGTTTGTCACCACACACTACATGGACGAGGCCGAATACTGCGACCGTATTTCCATCATGGTCGACGGAAAAATCAAGGCCATGGGCACACCGGCACAACTCAAACAAGAATTCAATCAACCCGACATGGACCATGTGTTCACGCACTTGGCCCGTCAGGCAACACGGACAAGCGATTAGCAACCATGAACCAGTTTGTGAGTTTCGTTATCAAAGAAGCACGACACATTGTGCGCGACCGCCGCACCATGCTCATTCTCTTTGGCATGCCGGTGGTGCTGATGTTGCTGTTTGGGTTCGCCATCACCACCGATGTGCGCAATGTTCGCACAGTGGTGGTCACCTCGTCCATCGACCACCGCACACAGCAAGCCGTGAACCGACTGGCGGCGTCACCCTACTTCGTTATTACTGCCACGGTGCCCACACCAGCCGACGCCGAGCGTTTAATACGTAATCAGAAAGCCGACCTGGCCATCGTTTTCGGCCCCGACTTCGCATCGAAAGCCTCTGGGGCGCAATTCATGGTCGATGGCAGCGACCCAAACATGGCCCAGCAATGGACCACCTACGCCATCCAGACCATCGCCAACCCCGATGCTGCGGCAGTGAACCAAAAGATGCTCTACAATCCCCAAATGAAGTCGGCCTACAATTTTGTGCCGGCCATCATGGGCATGCTGCTCATGCTCATCTGCGCCATGATGACGAGCATTTCGATTGTCCGCGAGAAAGAAAAAGGCACAATGGAGGTGTTGCTGGTGTCGCCGGTCAAACCGCTCATGATTATCGCTGCAAAAGCCGTGCCCTATCTGTTGCTGGCGGTGGTGATTTTGGTGTGCATCCTGTTCATGGCGCGCTATGTGCTGCTTGTGCCGTTGCAAGGCTCGCTGGTGTGGATTGTGGCCATTTCGGTGCTCTACATCATGCTGGCTCTGTCATTGGGACTCATCATCAGCAATGTGGCACGCACCCAACTCGTGGCCTTGTTACTGTCGGCCATGGTGTTGCTCATGCCCATCGTCATGCTATCGGGCATGTTGTTCCCGGTCGAGTCGATGCCGCCGGTGCTGCAATGGGTGTCGGCAGTGATTCCACCACGCTACTACATCCAGGCCATGCGCAAACTCATGATTATGGGCGTGGGTGTGGAACAAGTGTTGCGCGAGGTGACCATCCTTGCCTGCATGACGGCGGTGCTGCTGGCCGTGGCCCTGCTCAAATTTAACAAGCGTCTTGAATAAACCGCCCACCGACATGACTTTGAAATACCTCATACAAAAAGAATTCCTGCAAATCAAGCGCAATGCGTTCCTGCCGCGACTCATCGTGATGTTTCCCATCGTGGTGATGTGCGTGCTGCCGTGGATTATGAACATGGAGGTGAAAAACGTAGTGGTAGATGTGGTTGACAACGACCGCTCCACGTTGTCACAACGGCTGGTGCACAGCATCGAAGCCAGCAACTATTTCATCTTCGGAGGGCTTAAACCCACCTATGCCGATGCCCTGCACGACGTGGAAACCAGCAAGGCCGACGTGGTGCTGGTGATTCCGCAACACTACAGCGCACAACTCACCCAGCAGCGCGCGCCGCAAGTGCTTATCGCCGCCAATGCCGTCAACGGCACCAAGGGGGCTATGGGCAGTGCCTATTTGTCGCAGATTGTCAACAGTTCACTGCCAGCCACCAACAATTCGGCCGTGGTGGCACAGCTTAATCTATACAACAAGCATCAGGACTATAAACTATTCATGATTCCTGCGCTGTTTGCCATCGTCATCATGCTCATGTGCGGCTTTCTTCCCGCACTGAACATCGTGGGCGAGAAAGAGGCGGGCACCATCGAGCAAATCAACGTCACGCCGGTGAGCAAATGGGCTTTTATTCTGGCCAAACTGATTCCTTACTGGATTATCGCCTTGTTTGTCATCAGCGTATGTTTGCTGCTGGCATGGGGCATCTACGGCATCACTTGCCAGGGAAACATTGCATGGGTCTATGTGCTGGTGATGCTCATGGCTCTGTTCTGGAGCAGTTTCGGACTGATTATCTCCAACTACAGCGACACCATGCAGCAAGCCATATTCGTGATGTGGTTCTTTGTGGTGTCGATGCTGCTTTTGAGCGGCCTGTTCACCCCCACCCGCTCCATGCCCCAGTGGGCCTATCTCACCACCTACGTCAATCCCATGCACTATTTCATCGACGCCATCCGCACAGTGTTTGTCCGTCGCGGCACCTGGCACAGCATTGCACACCAGGCAGGGGCGTTGCTGGCTATTGGCAGCGTCATGGCCGCATGGGCTGTGAACAGCTACAAGAAGAACTCCTGACATCAGGGCTGGCAGCCCCGCATTTGTGTCATTCAGGTTTTTTTCGTACCTTTGTAGTTGTTATTCACCAAAACTAATGACTATGAGAACCATTTTGCTGGCCCTTGCGGCCATTGTGGCACTCACGGCCATGAGCCAAAAGCACGCACTTCGCGCCACAAAGTACCACCCGGGAATGGGCGGTGCCGGATGGGTTACCGCCAGCGGCGACCGTATCGACAATGGTAAATTAAAAAACTATGAAATTCGCTGGGTGGCGATGTCGCCCGACATGTTCAGCAATTATGGATTCAGGCTGGGCGACACCATTGAAGTCACCTGCGACAACGTGCCCAAACTCAACGGGCGCTGGATTGTGAAGGACAAAATGGGACGACGCATGCGCAAGCGCATCGACTTCCTGCTGCCACGAGGCGACAATTACGGATTCACTCACGCCAATGTCACCATCGAGAAAGCCAACAACAAACCTCAAAAAACTGAAAAAGACCAATAATTAGCGACAATATTTGTATGAGACTACGTTTTTCCATCGTTGCACTGCTGTGTGCGCTTATCGCATCGGCAGCACCCAATCGTCATGAAGTGAACCTGAACGAAGGATGGCAATTCAGCCGCGATGAGGCCACCTGGAAACAAGTGACCGTGCCACACGACTGGGCCATCGACGGCCCGTTTGACAAAAAATGGGACCTGCAAGTGGTTGCCATCAAAGAAAATGGTGAGGATGTGGCCACCGAGCACTCGGGGCGAAGCGGCTCACTCCCCTGGATTGGACAGGGAGTGTATCGCAACACGTTCTCAATTCCCCAAGGCTACAAGCATGCCGAATTGGTGTTTGACGGTGCAATGGCCGACGCGCACGTCTATGTCAACGGTCAGTTGGCTGGCAACTGGGCCTATGGCTACAACGCTTTCATCGTCGATGCCACACCGTTTGTGAAACGCGACGGTACGCCCAACACTCTGGAAGTGCGTCTCAACAACCTGGAAGAAAGCAACCGTTGGTATCCCGGCGGAGGCATTTACAGGCCGGTGAAACTGGTGCTCACCCCGCAGGAAGCGCACCTCGACACTTGGGGTCTGGCCACAGCAACACACATCGGCCCCGATGGCAAAGTCACCCTCGACGTAAGCCAGCAGGTGGTTCGTCCGCTGGGCGATGACGGCAACTATGCCCTGCACATTGACCTCATCAACGACAACGACGCCAAGTCGTCACCACATATCGTTGTCAAGATGACCGACAATGACAATGTGTCGATGCACTTCAACGTGCCGGCATCTTTCAAGTTATGGAGCCCTGAGCAACCGAATCTCTACACTCTGAAAATGACCTTGGAGCACAACGGCCAACCCATCGACACGCAGTGCACACGCATCGGGCTGCGCACAGTGGAGTGGGGTCCGCAATGTGGAGGATTCGCCATCAACGGCAAACCTGTGAAGCTGCGGGGCGTGTGCCTGCATCATGATTTGGGTCCGCTGGGCGCCGCCGAGAATCGCGTGGCAGTGCTGCGCCAGCTCAAATTGATGCAGCAGATGGGAGCCAACGCCATCCGCACATCGCACAACATGCCGTCAACCGCCATGATGGAACTGTGCGACTCGCTGGGACTCATGGTGATGGCCGAAAGTTTCGACGCATGGGCCGAGCCGAAAGTGAAAAATGGATACAACCGCCTGTGGAACGACTGGTGGCAGCGCGATATCACCAACCTGATCCGTCATCACCGCAATCATCCATGTATTGTGATGTGGAGTGTGGGCAACGAAATACCCGAGCAATGGAAGACCGTGGGAGCCGAGCGTTATCGCGCGCTGGTCGACTTGTGCCACAGCATCGACAACACCCGCCCTGTGACCTGCGGCATGGACAATCCCGATGCCGACATCGCCAGCGGATTTGCCATGCAGGCCGACGTGCCGGGTTATAACTACCGTGTGCACCGCTATGAGGAAACTTTCCCCAAGTTGCCGCAAGGCATCTTGCTGGGCAGCGAGACGGCATCGACTGTGAGCACACGCGGCCACTATGTATTCCCCGACACCGTGGCCACCAACAAAGCATGGCCCGACGGCCAATGCTCAAGCTACGACGTGGAACACTGCTGGTGGAGCAACCTGCCCGACGACGACTGGCGCCTGCAGGACGATATGCCGGGCGTCATTGGCGAGTTTGTCTGGACAGGCTTCGATTATCTGGGCGAGCCTACTCCCTACGATGAGTTCTGGCCCTCACGGAGCAGCTACTTCGGCATTGTGGACCTTGCCGGCCTGCCCAAAGACCGCTATTGGCTCTACCGCAGCCACTGGAACAAAACCGACCACACCCTGCATCTGCTGCCGCACTGGACATGGCCTGGACGCGAGGGTCAGGTGACACCGGTGTACTGCTACACCGACTATCCCAGCGCCGAGCTCTTTGTCAACGGCAAGAGCCAGGGACGCATCACCAAAGACCCCACCTCACGCCTCGACCGTTACCGCCTGCGCTGGCGCGAGGTGCGTTACGAACCGGGTGAGCTGCGCGTTGTGGCCTACGACAGCAATGGCAAGCCGGCCATGGAGAAGACGCTACGCACCGCCGGCAAGCCGGCAAAACTGACGCTTGAAGCCGAACGCACCACCCTGGCCGCCGATGGCAACGACCTGGCCTTTGTCACGGTGAGCCTCGTGGACAACAACGGTACACTCATTCACGATGCCGCCAACCAGCTGACCTTTGATGTGACTGGCGCAGCCAGCTACAAGGCTGCATGCAACGGCGACGCCACCTCGCTCGAACCATTCACTCAGCCCTCTATGAAACTCTTCCACGGCAAACTGGTGGTGGTGGTTCAAGCAGGCAAGAAAGCAGGACCGGCCAAGCTCACCGTGCGCGACAACGCCACTGGCCTGAAACAAGAACTCACCCTGCAAGTGCAATAAGCCACCTATTGGTTCACAGATCACAAAGGAGGCATTATGCTAAACATCAGCAATTGGATTGCAGCGCTTATCACAGCTGGTTTTTGGGGTTCCACGACTAAAGATCAAGATGAGAAAATCAATCATGCGGGCTTTGCCCGTGTGCTGATTTTTGGTTTGCTATCATGGTTCACCTTCATCGTTTTTGTGAAAACCTACCAAATGGCAACTGTGAACAATCAAGTAAATATACAGTCATTCTGCGGAAAATATGATAAAACGGGTGATCACCCGGTCGATTCGGCGCTGGTGGAATTTGTTTTCCATGTGGCCAATGATGAGCTCAGGGCAGAAAAATTCAATTACGAATCGCAGAAAACGATTTTCGTTGACAGTGCCAACCTAAGTGGTGTTTTTATTTCGATTAACACCAATGCGAGCGATTCATGCAGCTTCAACCTTAACCGCAAACATGCACGGAATGCACTCAATGCTATCATCATTGGCAAAAAATTGCTGTCGACCGGCTTACCACTGTACTCATTGGCACAACAATTGCCCGACAGTACAAAAGGTCTTGATAATATACCCGACGATGTGACGACCTCCATGTTTTGCTATGGTATGAAAGATGTAAAGTACTTTTACGCGCTTAACTACGACGCACCTGTCATCCCATCAGTGCTGCCATGGGTGAAAATGGATTATAAAAACAGTGGCAAACCCAAAACAGCCAACAGTCAGGACTATACATGCTCCATTTGGAGTCCTATCGACACCTCGCAAGTGAACCCATTCCATGTTGCGCCCGAACACAAGCTATCATTTGTACGTCGCCTCAATTTGGCCACAAGCTATGCCAATCTTTTCTTCTGCGCGTCGGCGAGTGACACGGTGAGGAATTTCTCCTATTTTGCACGGCGGCGCGACATCAACAGTTTCAATCTTCTCACAGCGGCCGACATCTCTCAGGCCGAATTCTCATATAAGGTCTATTCAGAACTACCGGTATATCACCTCAAGGTCTGGTTTGACACCCCCACCGAATTTGGAGTAATATCTCCTACCCCCGACTACGTTAACGAGGATTCTTTCGGGTATACCGACCTGTCGAAAATCAAACAGGTTTTGAACACCACCATGCGGATTCATACTCGTTTCCCTGCATTGGAAAGCCGCCAGCTAATCCGCTCGTTGCTGCTCACCACCATCCTAACCTCGCTGGTGACTCTTTTTGTCCAAAGTCTGATTTTGTGGTTGCGGCATGTACGGCGCCGCTTCAGAAATATCGATGCAGCTGCGCTAAGCGAGAAACACATGAAAATCAACGTGTGGCGTATTCTCTATGCCTTATTTATCGCAGCCTTGGCATCAGCACTGTTCTATGTGTCGTGGCGCATATGGAACGACAAACCTTTCATTGTCGATTACGAGGCAAGTACTAAAGTAATTGTCGTTACCGCCATTGTAATTGTGGCGGCAACGACAATTGCCATTTTCCTACACCATAAAGCATCGGCGCAGTCCCGGTGACACGGCCAGATCCGTTACATCTTGTTCTCGTGCTCGGTGATGTCGGCGTCGGTCTGTGTGTAGTCGCCGAGCGAGCCCTCTTTGGCCTGGATGCAGATGTAGGTCATGGGCTGGGCCGAAGTGCACTTGATGTTGCGGTCGGAACCCGTAGCCACGCGCACCACCGATCCTTCGGCAATGTCGAACGCATCGTCATCTACCTGAAACCGCCCTGCTCCGGTGAGCACGATATAAGTTTCCTCATTCATCCTGTGGCTGTGGAAAAACGGCACCTCCACCCCGGTGGGAAGCGTTCCGAACGACACCTCACACGATGTGCTGCCAATCACGTCTTTCACAAACTGCTTTCCTTCAAAGTTGTGCAATGTGCCAACCGAAGTGTGGGCGTATTTCTCGCCACTGTTCAAAACTTTCAATTCGCTCATGATTTGTATAACTTGAAAAATGTTAGTAACTTTGCTTTGGTAACTTATTTTAATTTTAACACCACAAAGTTAAGTCACTTTTTTCCAATCCACAAGAGGTCACGCAAAAGTGACACACTTTACTCAAGGTAACTATTGCTGAAAATGAACACATTGCCTTTAAAAGAAAATTTAAAAAAATACACGCGCATCGATGAATGTCCCGTCAGAAACGTGCTGTCGCACTTCACGGGCAAATGGTCCATCTTGATTTTGTGCGTGCTGGCCGAGAACGACAGTACACGTTTCAACGCCATCGGGCGCGCCATTCCCGACATCTCATCGAAAGTTCTCGCCGACACACTCAAGCACTTGGAAACCTGTGGGCTGATTTCACGCACCATTTATCCCGAAGTGCCTCCCAGGGTAGAGTACTCGCTCACCGACATGGGGCGCAGCTTGATGCCCATTTTGGGCGAACTCATCACTTGGTCGCTCCAACACTTCGACCACTTCGCCGACAGCAACCAGCAAGCATAAACATCGACAAAGGGCATGACACCTGATAGATGCCATACCCCTTGGGTTAACTGAGCAACTTTCTGTTACTTCAAGATTCTGTACTTGCCCACCAGCGGAAGTTCTTTGGCCTTGCCGCTGGCAGCATTGATAATACCAATAATTGCCAACACGGCCATCACCAAATAGCAAATCATGAACAACACGCTCATAATCGCATAGAACTTCAGGGAAATGGCCAAGCAAATCTGTCCCAGCACCCACAGCACCAGCATAATGATGCACAGAATCAGTCCTTGATTGGCGTGGAAACGGGCAAACTTAGAATCCTTGGCGCCAAAAATGGGGACGAGCACCAAAATGCCAAAGTAAGCCAAAATCGCCATCACTTTGTTCTTTTCGATGTCCTGCATGTCGTAGTTCTTAGTAGTGTCGGGAGTTTCATTGATGTTCTGCAACTTCTGCTCCAGGCTCTCTTGCGGTTTGTTCTCTTCCATAATAAAAAAATGTTGAGGGTTTATAAAAAAAATTATTTTCTCATTCAATCCAGTTCATATCGAGGGTTTGCGTGAAGGCATCGTCGGGGATACCCACTTTTACAGTCTGGCATTCGCTCATCATCTTGCCTTCACATTTCATGAGCAACGTCAAGCCGTTCCACACAGCAAACTCTCCAGCCACGCTGTCACTCGCCAATGAGCGATACAGGGCCGATGTCGAAGCAACATCTCCCGTCTTGAAAACACCCTTGTAGACAGCGCACAATTTGCCACAAATAGTGATTGTTCCCGCCGGCTCATAACCATGTTGGAGGTAGACATCGGCATGGTCAGCGATAATTTCTGAAAAAAAGGTATTGATGTATTGCTCGGTGCGGTATTCATTCTTGTGCCAGTCCTTGCTGGCATCGTAAATCCACTCGTTGCGTTCGCCATTGCCTGGTGCATAGAGCAGCACTTGGTGACCTTCGCTGGAAAATCGGTCAAGGCGCACGTTACGCCCCTTGCGGGTGTAGATGGTGGTAAGAGTGTCTTCAACCATGAGTTTGAGGGCATAACCGCGGCTTTTCATCACGTCAATGCTGACGCGGTTCTCGGCTTCTTCGGTTGCCTGGTATTCATTTGCTTGCTGCTTGGTTTTACCACCCGAGCAGGCCGCCAATGCGAACAGGCAAACCACCACAAGCACTAAGCTAACAACACTTTTCAATACTCTTTTTTGCATTTTATATTTTGACTGATTATTTGCTCAATTCCTTGAGTGCCTCTTGCACCCTGGGGTCTTCGAGCGCTTTCTCCGCATCTTTCATGCTTTCGTCCAATGATTTTTGCAGCGTTTTGTCGAGACTCATGCCGATGCGCATGGGATTTTTACCCTTGGTCTCTTTCAGCTCCAACTCACAGGAATAAATCACATCATTCATGCGGAAGCACCAATTTTGTCCCCATATATGGTCTTTGAGGTTGATTTTATCAAAAGGTTTTTCGGCCAAAGCATCGGCTGCTTTCTCGGCCTCGATGAAGCCCTTGATGTTCTTGCCGTCTTGCGATTTGGCCTTCGTGATATCATACATCTTGCGCACATAAGCCTCATATTCCTCTTGCGAGATGTCGGAACCGTCTTTTTTGGCAAATCCAGCTACTGCATGGAATCCAGGAAGCTGTTCGCCAAAAAAGGAGTTCAGTTCATTATCCTTGTCGGCCATGTCAAAGAAATCGGGGGCGACGTCTTTCAACGACAAGCCGTACTTATCCTGCAAAACCGCCTCGAATTTTTCCACTTTCGACATATCTTTGAAATCTTTTTGGGCCTTCTCAACAATTTCATCCACTTTTTCGTTGCCAGTTACCGCTGCCGGTTTCTTCTCGCCTTGACAAGCGCCAAGCATAAGCAACCCGACCAAATAAACACATGATACAATAATTTTCTTCATCATAATTATTTAAGTATTGGTTAATAACTAAATGCAAATATAGTGAAAAAATCTTTAGTACATGACAAAAAGTCAAGAATTTAACTCTAATTAACTGATTATCAAGTAGTTGGCTATTGCATAAGTCCTTGGAAATTAGTAACTTTGTAAAGAAAAACTTCCGATTTTTCAGATGAAGAAAGCTACTAATTCC
>JAFUWD010000095.1 GCA_017483645.1 Muribaculaceae bacterium
CCAACCCCCTCTATCTTAGAGGGGTAACTCAGCTGCTCCCCTGAGGGGAGGAAAACTCAACTGCACTGCCACATCGGCAAAAAACGCGGCCTCGCCTCTGGGGCGGGTCCGCGTGGTGGTTGCTACCGGCACGGGGCGGGGCGAAGCGTTATCGCACGCGGCCCACGTAGCTGCCGTCGCGGGTATCGACCTCGATAATCTCACCCTCGTTGACAAACAGCGGCACACGCACGGTGGCGCCGGTCTCGACGGTGGCGGGCTTGAGGGTATTGGTGGCGGTGTCGCCTTTCACTCCGGGCTCGCTGTAGGTGACCTTGAGCTGGGTCTTGACAGGCATCTCGGCAAAGAGGATGGTCTCGGTGCTGGCGTCGGACACGACTTCCACCACGTCGCCCTCTTTCATAAAGGCTTCGCCAGTGATGAGCTCCTTGCTGATGGGAATCTGCTCATAGGTTTCCTGGTTCATGAAGATGGCGTCGTCGCCGTCCATGTAGAGGAATTGATAGGGGCGGCGCTCCACGCGCACATCCTCGAGCTTCTCGCCGATGTTGAAACGGCGCTCGAGCACGCGTCCGTCGACCACGTTTTTGAGCTTGGTGCGCATGAAGGTGTTACCCTTGCCGGGCTTCACATGCAGAAATTCGATGCAGAAGTAGAGGTCACCATCCATGCGGATGCAGGTTCCGTTCTTAATGTCTTGAGCGTTAATCATAATTGTTGATTGTGATGTTATGTGTTATAATTGATTGAATTTGCGGTGTCGTTGCCTGAAAGCAGCCACAAAATTAGTCATTATCGCACACACTTGCAAATTTGACCGTTATTTTTGCCCCGGGGGCGCTCACACGACCATCTGCACCAGGCGGGTGACGTCGGCCACCGAGGTCTCGCCGTCGCCGTTGATGTCGCTGCGCTCGTTGGAGTCATCGTCGAGAATCAGAGCCACCAGGGCGGTGATATCGGCCACCGACAGCTCTCCGTCGCCGTTCACGTCGCCCAGCAGGGGCGGCCGGCCCAGCTGCAGGTTGAGCACGATGTCGCCGCGGCGGGCTTCGTCGAAGGCCAATCCATCGATGGTGACCTCATCAACCCCGTCGGCGCTCACGGTGAGGGAAAAGGTGTGCTCGGGATCCACATTGGCCTTGACAAACGTGCCGTCGGCGGCCAGCTGCAACCCCAGCACACGGCGGCCGGTGAACTCGTCGCGCAGGCGCACGCTGAGGCCTTGCAGCGGCTGCCCGTGGGCATCGGTGATGCGACCGCGCACGTCGTGGGTGTAATAGCGCATGTCGAAAGCCGGCAGCTGCGCCGCGTTGAAGGTGAAGTCAAAGTCGGGCATGAAAACCGGCAGCAAGTCGGTCATGGCGTTGATGCAGTACTGCTCGGTGCGGATGAGCAGGGCATTGGCGGCGGCCGCCGGCGCCATGTCGAATGAAAAGTTCACGGTGTCGCCCTCGGGCAGGCTGATGTCGAGCGTGATCAACACATTGTCGCCATCGTACTGGAACGGTTCGAAGTTGACATCGAACAGCGTGGTGCGGCCCTCGCCCTCGGGCAGCTGGCAGTGCACGTCGCGCGCCACCAGCAGCTCGTCGTCGGGAAAAGGATTGTAGGCAAAGCCCAGCCCGTCGACCTCCTGGTCGCGCATGGGGGTGTTCTGGGCATAGAACGACATGGTGAGGTCGCGGCTGCCGCCCAGGTTCTGCCCCTGCAGTGCGATGCCGCACACCTGCGCGCCCTCGGCCAGCCCGTTCAAATCCTCGGCCAGCGCCAGGCAGTTGACCTGGAAGCGGGTGAAATAGACATTGCGGATGGGGGTGCTCAGCGCGTTAAACACACGCTGGGTGGTGGTGGCCTGCTTGTGGAGGGTGTCGATGTTCTGCGTGTGAAGCACGGTGTAACGCCCGGCATCGGCAGGCAGATAATGCCATTGTGCCGCCGCGGCGAGTGCCACGAGGGCAGCAAAGACGGTCGCTATCGTTTTTTTCATGTTCTGAAAAGATTTGGTTTTGTAGAGTGAAAAAACCGGGATAATTCTGTTGATGATGTAATGCGGCAAACCCCGGGTTGTTGACACGGCTCCACGGCCCTGTCGATTCCCGAGGTTGATTCCAGTGCGCGCATGCTGTGCGCATGACGGCGCACAGTGTGGCAAAATCACTTGTAGACGGTGTCGCTCACCGAGAGGCTGTAGCGCCCCTTGGCACGGCGGCGGGCCAGCACCTTGCGGCCGTCGGCCGTCTTCATGCGATGACGGAAGCCATGTTTGTTGGCTTTCTTGCGGTTAGAGGGTTGGAATGTTCTTTTCATCGTGATTGTTGATTTAAGTAATTTTCAAACGCGGGTGCAAAGGTAATAAATAATTGATAATTGGCAATGGATAATGAAAAAAATAATTTTCCGGCCAGTCAATTATCACTCGAAGCGGGCCGCAATGTCGGCGGCGAGCTGGCGCATCTGCTCCTCGGGCAGGGTGGTCTTGTGGCTGAAGTCCATGTCGCCCTCCTGGTTGAGGGGCAACAGATGGATGTGGCAGTGGGGCACCTCCAGGCCAATCACGGCCACTCCCACACGCTTGCAGGGCACAGCCTGACGCAGCGCGATGGCCACACGGCGCGCAAAATTCCACAGGCCCTGATAGTCGTCGGGGTCGAGGTCGAACATATAGTTCACCTCCTTTTTGGGGATGACCAGCGTGTGTCCGGGAGCCACGGGATTGATGTCGAGGAAAGCGAAGAAGTTCTCGTCCTCGGCCACTCGGTAGCTGGGGATTTCTCCGGCAGCGATTTTGCTGAATATTGTCATAGTTGTTCTCGTAAGGGTTGTTAAGCGTTAGTTAGGGTGAGGGTGGCAAGGCGGGGTCAGAGGCCGATTTCCACAATCTCAAACTGCATCGTGCCGGCAGGAGCCTTGACCTCGACCACATCGCCCACATGGTGGCCGATGAGCCCCTTGGCGATGGGCGTGGCGATGGAGATTTTCCCCTCGCGCAGGTTGGCCTCATGCTCGGTGACGATGGTATAGGACATGGTCATGTTGTTCTTCAGGTTCTTGATAGTGACCTTATTGAGCAGCTGCACCTCATCGGTGCCCACCTTCGTCTCGTCGATGATGCGAGCGTTGGCCACAAGAGCCTTCAGCTCGGCAATCTTTGCCTCCAGCATGCCCTGACGCTCCTTGGCGGCATCATACTCGGCGTTTTCCGACAAGTCGCCCTTGTCGCGCGCTTCGGCAATGGCTTGCACCACCGCGGGACGCTCCACGCGCTCCAGGTGTGCCAGCTCTTCCATCTTCTTGTTGTAACCCTCTTGGGTCATGTAACTGATAGCCATGGTAAAAAATAGTACTGTTTTTAATTGCTAAAAAATAGAAGAATCTCATCTGTGGAGCTGAGATCCCTCGCGAATGCATTTATTCTGTTATTACGCCGCAAAATTAGTGACTTTTTTTTGAAAAGCCAACTTTTTGATGTTTTTTTACCTATTTTAACCCAAAAGCGTCAGCGCTGCCACAAGCCCTTGAGCTGCACCAACGCCACGCCCACGCTCACCAGCACCAGCGCAGCGGCCGGCACCGGCCAGCCCGCCTCCATGAACGCCATAGCGCCCCCGGCCACCACCAAGGTCCACAGGGTGGTGAGCAGGCTGCCGCCCGACAGCCGAAGGCCATAACGCCCGGCGTAGACGCCGCCCACGATGAGCGTGTAGGCCACATACCACAGCAGAAACGACACGCCCAGCCCGGTGATGCCCCACAAGCGGTAGCACACCATGTTCAGCCCCAGCCCGACAATGGCGCTGGTGACCTCGGTGAACAGGTACACATGGCCGTCGCCCTTGGCCAGTATCACAAAGGCCAGGCACCACGAGAGGGTTCGCCACACGCAACCAATCATGCCCCAGGCCACAAAGGTGAGGATAACCTGAAACTCGCCGGAATAAAGCAGCCACACGATGGGTTGCCGCAACAGCACGAACAGCCCGGCCACGGGTGCCATGACGGCCATGGCGATGAACACCTCCTGCGAGACAAACGCCTTGAGTCGCATCGGGCTGTGGGCCACGCGGCTCAGCCGGGGATAATACTCCATTCCCAGAGCCGCCAAAATCAATCCTGTGTATTTATTCACTAAGGTGTAGCCCGCTTGGTACAGGCCCACCTGGTCGGTGCCGCCCACATGATTGAGCCATGCGTTAAAAACGTAGGAAGCGACGATAGCGGCAAAATTGCCGATGGTCATGTAGACACCCAGTTTGACAAAGCCGGCGCCCATCGAGGCGGTGGTGCGGCGGTCCACTTTCACTGGGGCATAGTCACGGCCACGCAACAAACAGGCCCACACCGCCATGGCCACCGCATAGGCCAAGATGGACGGCAGAATACTGTCCTGACGCAACCAGTAGAACAGCGGCACGCTCACCGCCAAGCCACACACATTGCCCCATAGCGCCACTTGCGCCAGCCGCTTGAGGCGGGCAGTGCCTTGCAGCACAGCCTGCTCGCCATTGGTCAGCGCCATGAGCAGCACGGCGGCACTGAGCGCCACAAAACTCCACACATGGTCTTGGTCGCCAAAAGTGATTTCGCTGAGCAGCGGCGCCACGGCCACCGTGAGCAGTGCGCCACCCAATCCCAGCCACAGACTCCAGCGCCGCACCACAGCGATGATGCGCCCTGCCAGCGTGCGGTCTTGACTGCCGACGGCCTGCGAGATGTCGCGCACGCTGCTGTTGCGCACGCCTAAATTAGTGGCGGTGTTGAGCATTTCCAGGGCATTGTTCATCAAGCCGAAGAGACCCACGCCCACCGGCCCTATCCACAATGCCACGAGCTTGGTGCGAACTATGGAACACAAGATGGTCATCACCTGCACGCCGCCAAAAATGCCCATGGCCTTCATGGCCATGCGCGATATGCCTCCCTCTCCAGCCTTCTTTCCAGCCATGGCCTAAAGGTCGAGTTGATAGGTATTGAAGACTATGCCGCGACCACCCAAACGCGACTTTTGTTGCACGAGTCCCTCGTTGAGATAACGCCCGTGGTCACGGTTGCTGGTGCCGAAATCGAGCCAGCGGCGTCCGGCAGCCACCGCATCGGCACGCAGCCGCGCGCTGAGCAATGCCAGCGCACTAAGCTCGCGGCCCCACTCTGTACTGGCGATGTACTGGCAGCGCAGCACCGTGTGGGTGGCATAGGTAACGATGCCGGCCAGTGTTTCCCCATCGAGGGTGGCGGTGTAAAGACCGATGTTGTCGGGGAAACGGTCGCGCAGCAGCTGCATCTCGGCCAGCGTGTGCACTGGGCGGGCACCATAGCGCGCCTCCAGCACCTGCCGCAGCACTTGCCAGTAGCCCTCCCAGTCATCGGATGGCCCCACTTGCACCCCCGCGCGAAGCGCACGGTTCATGCCCGCTTTGTTGCCGCGGTCGATGGGCAGCGGCGCGTTCAGGTCGACGACTGTCGACAGGTTGCACTCGGCCAGCCGCGCCCCACGGTTCACCAATGCGTAGAGGTCTTCCTCGGCGGGATAACGGTGGTAGATGTGCGGCACAGGTGTGTAGACCAGATGCCGCAGTCCATTGGTCACCATCCACTCGCATGCCCGGTTCATCACCTCAAGCATCACCGTGCCGTCCATGTGGCGCGCCGGCAGAATCCATCCGCCATAAGTGAGCCCTTGATGCGACCACAGCGTGTCGCCGGAGCGGTTGGCCGGCAACAACGCCACCACCCTGCCCCGGTCACTGGCCACGAGCGAGCAATCATCAAAGCGGTCGCTGTGATAGTCCATATAGCCACGCTGGTGCAGAAACGTGCCGTTGCGCGACGCCATCACCAGTTGGTCCCAGACCGGCCGCATCGACAAGTCGTATTTCGTAATTTCAATCATTCTTTCATTCCCGATGCCCGCTGAGGCATTCATTCATGATTTATAACTGCAAAGTTGCAAAAAAAGTGTATCTTTGCCAAAAAATATTGAACATTTGCCATGAATTCCGAAAACCGACCGAAACGCTTCCGCATGGGGCTGCTGCCTCGTGTGCTCATCGCCATCGTGCTGGGTATCGCACTGGGCACCTGGTTGCCGGCTTGGGCCGTGAGAGTGTTTGTCACATTTAATTCCATTTTCAGCAGTTTTCTCGGTTTCCTCATTCCGCTGATTATCGTGGGACTTGTGATACCGGCCATCGCGCAAATCGGCAGAAAAGCGGGCCGCCTGCTGCTGCTCACCGTGCTCATCGCCTACGGCGACACCGTGCTTTCGGGCCTGCTTTCGCTCATGACAAGTTGGGCCGTGTTTCCCGCGCTCATCACCGCGGGCAGCGCCGCCAGCATCGACAGTGCCATTACGCTTGAACCCTACTTCAGCATCAGCACCCCTCCCATGTTCGACGTGATGAGCGCACTCATTTTGGCGTTCATTCTGGGGCTGGGCATGGCATTTTTCGACACCCCCACGCTCAAGCGGGCTGCCGACGAGTTCAAAGAAATCATCTCGCGCACCATCGAAGTGGCGCTCATACCATTCCTCCCCGTCTACATCCTGGGCATCTTCGCCTCCATGGCGCACACAGGCCAGGCGTGGCACATCGTGCAGGTGTTCCTCTCGATTATCGCCGTGATTTTTGCCATGCACATCGGACTGCTGGTGCTGCAATTCTGCATTGCAGGAGCCATTGCGCGCCGCAACCCTTTCAAGTCGTTGATCACGATGCTGCCGGCCTACTTCACCGCCTTGGGCACATCGAGCAGTGCCGCCACCATCCCGGTGACATTAAAACGCACCAAGCTTAACCGCGTGGCACCGAGCGTGGCCGATTTTGTGATTCCGCTGTGCGCCACCATACACCTATCAGGAAGCACCATGAAAATCACTGCCTGCGCCGTGGCGCTGATGCTGATGCAGAACATCAGCGTGGAGCCGGCCACGATGGTGGGCTTCGTGTTCATGCTTGGCATCATGATGGTGGCTGCACCCGGCGTGCCCGGCGGTGCCATCATGGCCGCACTGGGTGTGCTGCAGTCTTTTTTGGGCTTCGATGCCGAACAGCAGGCACTCATGATAGCCCTCTACATTGCCATGGACAGTTTCGGAACAGCCTGCAACGTCACCGGCGACGGTGCCATCGCCATGGTGGTCAACCGATTTGCCCGGAACCGGATTCGCAAAATCCAAGCCAAAGGCTCCGGCGCCTCGGCACAGAGGAAATAAATTTGTTTTTTTGTTGAATTCGCACTAATTTCGCAATCAGTAAAACCACATCAACCACCATAACACATCACACTATGCCTTATTTTTCTGTCATCGTTCCAGTGTATAACCGTGTGGATGAAGTCCGCGACCTGTTGCAGAGCCTGGCGGCCCAGTCTCTGCACGACTTTGAGGTAATCATCGTGGAAGATGGCTCCACCGAGCCATGCGGTGACGTGTGTGAGCGCTTCAAATCACAAGTTGATGTACATTATTATTATAAAGAGAACGAAGGGCGCAGCATCGCGCGCAACTATGGCATAGAGCGCGCCACAGGACAATATTTCATATTCTTCGACAGTGATTGCGTCATTCCACCCGACTATTTTAAGACGCTGCGGCAAGAACTGGCCCGAGAATACGTGCCCTGCTTTGGTGGGCCCGACGCCGCCAGCCCCGACTTCACCGATGTGCAGAAGGCCATTTCCTTTGCCATGACCGCATTCCTCACCACGGGCGGCATCCGCGGTGGCAAGGTGCAGATGGAGAAATTTGTGCCCCGCTCATTCAACATGGGCTACTCACGGCAGGTGTGGGAGCGTGTGGGTGGCTTCCGCGAGATGTTCAGCGAGGACATCGACATGAGCACACGCATCAAGCAGGCGGGGTTCGACATCAGGCTCATCCGCGAGGCGTTTGTCTATCACAAACGGCGCACGTCGCTGACCAAATTCTCGCGTCAGACCTACGTCTTCGGAATGTCGCGCATCACGCTCAAACTGCTTTATCCCGGCAGCCTGAAACTGGTGCACACATTGCCGGCTGTCTTTGTTATCGCATCGGCGGTGATGGTGGCGTTGGCTTTGTTCTGGCACTGGTGGGCCATCGTGCCACTGGTGGTATATGCCTTGCTGCTGTGGGGCAGCGCACTGTGGCAGACGCGCAACCTCAAGGTGTCGGTGCTGGCCGTGGCCGCCAGCTTTGTGCAGCTCACAAGCTATGGCTGGGGCTTCATCAAGGCCTATGTGTGGAAAATCCTGCTGGGACACGGGCGCGACGAGGCGCAAGAGATTGCCATGCGCAAGGGTAAATGACAACAACGGCCATGAGCGAGCAAGCAAGCAAAAACATCAAGCATACCATGGCACTCGACGACCGGCCTCGCGAGAAAGCCATGAGCAAAGGGTTCGACGCACTGTCGGTGGCCGAGTTACTGGCAGTGATTATCGGCAGCGGCACACCCGGCGAAAACGTGGTGACCCTGTGCCAGCGACTGCTTCACGACCATGACGACAAACTCTACCTGATGGCACGGCGCACCTATCGCGACCTGATGCGTAACTACAAGGGTGTGGGCGAGGTGAAAGCAGTGCAACTACTGGCCGCACTGGAGCTGGCTCGCCGCTACCAGGGTGAGCAGTTTGAGGACCGTCCCAAAATCACCGACAGCACAACGGCTTACCGCTTTCTGCGCAACGGATTGGACCATCTGGACCATGAGGAAATCCATGTGTTGCTGCTCAACCGTGCCCGGCAAGTGGTGGGGCGCGAGCGAGTGAGCAGTGGCGGCACCGCCATGACCGTGGGCGACGTGAAAATGATTCTCAAGCCCGCCATCGAGCAGATGGCCGACGCCATCATTCTGGCGCACAACCACCCCAGCGACAACAACCGCCCCAGCGCCAGCGACGACGACCTGACGAAAAGAGTGAGGCAAGCCTGCTCCATCATGGGCATGTCGTTGCTGGACCATATCATCGTGTGTCGTGGCGACCGATACTACTCCTACGCCGACCACGGAACTTTATAAATGTCCGGCCTGCGCAGGAAGCGCAAAATCAGTTTGTCGTTTTATCAGAAAGGCACATCTTGGTTTCCACCCGAGAGAAAATCGACATTGGGTGGTGGTGGCAGCTCGTCGGCAGCGCCGCCCGTAGGCACGGAACCTGACACCGACGGATTGTTCATCTTCGACATATAGGTTCGTTCCGTGACAGTCAGGTCGCTGTCATCGGCATTCTCAAAACGGGCAAATTCTTTGACAAAGCGCAACTTCACATCTTCGGTGGCACCACTGCGGTGCTTGGCGATGATAAACTCGGCCTCGCCACGGATGTCGTTGCCGGCAGCGTCCACACCGCTCTTGATGTAGTAGTCGGGGCGATGGATGAAGCACACAATGTCGGCATCCTGCTCAATGGCACCACTCTCACGCAAGTCGCTCAACTGCGGGCGGCGACCCATCTTGTCGTCGACCGAGCGCGTTTCCACCGAGCGGTTGAGCTGCGAAAGAGCAATGATGGGAATATCGAGTTCCTTGGCCAAGCCCTTGAGTGAGCGCGAGATGTTGCTCACTTCCTGCTCACGGCTGCCAAACTTTGTGCCCGACGCGTTCATCAACTGCAAGTAGTCGATGATGATGATGCGCACATTATGCTCACGCACCAGCCGGCGCGCCTTGGTCTGGAGTTCAAACACCGAAAGCGACGGCGTGTCGTCAATCCACAACGGCGCCGAATAGAGATTGCGCGTGCGAGTCATCAGATTGTCCCACTCAGGCTGCGTGAGCTGTCCGCTCTTGATTTTGTCGCTACGCAGCGAGCACACATTGCTGATAATGCGGTTCACGAGCTGCAGGTTCGACATCTCGAGCGAGAAGATGGCCACCGGCGTGTTGTAGTCCACGGCCATGTTCTTGGCCATGGAAAGCACCATGGCCGTTTTTCCCATGGCCGGGCGGGCGGCAATGATAATCAAGTCGCTGTTCTGCCAGCCATTGGTCACCTTGTCCAAAGCATGGAAGCCAGTAGGCAGTCCGCTCAACCCGTCGGGACGGTTAGCCGCCTCCTCCATCTTCTTGATGGCATCACTCACCACCGAGTCGATTTGCACCACATCACGTTTGAGCGTGTTCTTGGAAATCTCGAAAAGCATTCCCTCGGCCTCCTGCATCAGGTCGTACACGTCGTTCGACTCGTCGAAAGCCTTCGACTGAATGGTGCTGCTGAGCGAGATGAGCTGGCGTGCCAAATATTTTTGAACCACGATTCGTGCATGGTAATCGATGTTGGCCGCACTCGACACGCGACCGGTGAGCTCGCTGATGCGCATGGGACCGCCCACCTCGTTGAGCACGCCGTCGGCACGCAACTGTTCGGTGACGGTGAGCATGTCGATGGGGCGCTGACGTGTTCCCAGCGACTGGATGGCCGCATAAATGCGCTGGTTGGCATTGTCGTAGAACATCTCGGGCTTCAAGATGTCCGACACCTCGGAGAATGCCGCTTTTTCAAGCATTAACGCTCCCAGGACGGCTTCCTCGATTTGCAAATCTTGAGGCTGCAGCTTGCCCATGTCGCTCACCACCTGCGGGTCGTGCACAGGCCGGCGACGGTAATTACGGTTTTGGTTATTGTCGTCAGGCATAATTATTCGGTGTTGTTGGTTTTGACACCGCAAAGTTAGCATCTTGTGCGCTGGCTGCCAACAAACATGCCCCACAATTTATCCACAAGATATTAACAACAGTCTCGCGCTCCTATTTTTGGCATCTTGATAATTTTCCTTCAAAAAAATTTCCTTTTTCCGGGAGTTTTTGTTATTTTTGCCTATCATTGTAGAAAACCCACAAAATCATTTCCTTATGGCTACAGTAAAAGGAGCAGTAACAGTAAACACCGAGCGTTGCAAAGGCTGCAACCTGTGTGTGGTGGCATGCCCCAGCGGCGTGCTCGACCTGAAAAAGAAAGAAGTGAACAACCGCGGTTACCATTATGCCTACATGATTGCGCCCGACAAATGCATCGGGTGCCAAAGTTGTGCACTGGTGTGTCCCGACGCTTGCATCGAGGTGTATCGCGTCGTGGAAAAGTAACGACCGCACGAATCCTTTAACGTAAATCTAAAACCAAAAAGAGAAGGACAATAGATATGAAAGACGAAGTAACACTGATGAAGGGTAACGAAGCGCTGGCCATCGCGGCCATCCGCTACGGCGCCGACGGATACTTCGGGTATCCCATCACCCCCCAAAGCGAGGTGCTTGAGTGCCTCGAGGCACAAATGCCCTGGGAAACCACTGGCATGGTGGTGCTCCAAGCTGAGAGTGAAGTGGCCTCCATCAACATGGTCTACGCCGGCGCATCGTGCGGTAAAGCCGTGTTCACATCCACATCAAGCCCCGGTTTCAGCCTCATGCAAGAAGGTATGAGCTACATGGCAGCCAGTGAAGTGCCCGCGTTGGTCATCAACGTGATGCGCGGCGGCCCGGGACTGGGCACCATCCACCCCTCTCAGGCCGACTATTTCCAAGCCTGCAAAGGTGGAGGGCATGGCGACTACCACATGATTGTGCTCGCCCCCAGCAGCGTGCAGGAGATGGCCGACTTTGTGGCTCTGGGATGGGATTTGGCCTTTAAATACAGGTGTGTGTCGATGATTTTGGCCGACGGGCTGGTGGGCCAAATGATGGAGAAAGTGGTGCTGCCGCCACAACGGCCGCGCCGCACCGAGGAGCAGATTCGCCAACAGTGCCCCTGGGCCGTGAACGGCCGCAAGGACATGCGCCCCAAGAACATCATCACATCGCTCGAACTCGACGACGACAAGATGGAAGAGAACAACCGACGCTTCCAAGCCACCTACCGCCTTATTGAGAAGAACGAAACCCGCTGCGAGCTGGTCGACACCGACGACTGCGACTACCTGATTGTGTCGTTCGGAAGCACCGCTCGCATCAGCATGAAGGCCATGGAGATTGCCCGCAAGCAGGGCATCAAAGTGGGGCTTGCGCGGCCCATCACATTGTGGCCATTCCCCGAGAAGCACATCCGCGAGGCGGCAAAGAACGTGAAGGGCATTCTGGTGGTGGAGCTTGACGCCGGACAGATGATTGAAGACGTGAAGCTGGCTGTGGAATGCAAACTGCCTGTGGAACATTTCGGACGCATGGGCGGCAATGTTCCCACCCCCGACGAGGTGCTCAATGCGCTGAAGGAAAAATTCATCAACGATTAAAGAAAGGAGAGCCACATTATGGAAATCAACGATATTATCAAGCCACAGAATCTGGTTTATCGCAAGCCGTCGCTGCTCAACGACGCGCACATGCACTACTGCCCCGGCTGCAGCCACGGTGTTGTCCACAAGCTGGTGGCCGAGGTCATCGAGGACATGCACGCCGAGGAGTATGCCATCGGCGTGTCGCCCGTGGGATGCGCGGTGTTTGCCTACAACTATATCGACATCGACTGGCTCGAAGCGGCTCACGGCCGTGCCACTGCCATGGCCACCGCCGTGAAGCGGCTCATGCCCGACAAATTGGTGTTCACTTATCAAGGCGACGGCGACTTTGCCGCCATTGGCACCTGCGAGTCGATTCACTCATGCAACCGTGGTGAGAACATCACCATCATTTTCATCAACAACGCCATCTATGGCATGACAGGCGGCCAAATGGCCCCCACTACCCTGCTGGGACAGAAAACCGCCACTTGCCCCTATGGACGCCGGGCCGACCTCAACGGCTACCCGCTTTCCATCACCCCATTGCTGGCTCAACTCGACGGCACATGCTATGTGACCCGCCAGAGCGTCCACACGCCTGCCGCCGTGCGCAAGGCCAAGAAGGCCATCCGCAAGGCTTTTGAAAATTCCATGCAGGCCAAGGGAACCAGTGTGGTGGAGATAGTGAGCACTTGCAACTCTGGCTGGAAGCTCACCCCGCAGCAGGCCAATGAGTGGATGGTAAAGAACATGTTTGAGAAGTATCCTTTGGGCGACTTGAAGGACAACGGATAATTGATAACAGATAAAGCAGAATTGACCATGAAGGAAGAAATCATCATAGCCGGTTTTGGCGGACAAGGAGTGCTCTCTATGGGCAAAATCCTGGCCTATTCGGGCCTTATGGAAGACAAAGAAGTGACCTGGCTCCCATCCTACGGACCGGAGCAACGTGGCGGCACGGCCAACGTGACGGTTATTCTGAGCGACGAGCGCATCAGCTCGCCCATCCTCAATGAATACGACACCGTGGTGGTGCTCAACCAGCAAAGTCTTGACCGATTTGAAAGTAAGGTGAAACCCGGCGGCGTGCTCATCTACGACAGCTATGGCATCCACAAGGTGCCCACACGCAAGGACATCAAGGTCTATTGCATCGACGCCATGGAGGCCACCTTTGAGTTGAAAAACGCCAAGTCCTACAACATGATTGTGCTGGGGGCGCTGCTCGCCATCAAGCCCATCGTGACGGTGGAGAACGTGTTATTGGGTCTGAAGAAATCGCTGCCCGAACGGCACTGGCACCTCATGCCCCAAAACGAGCAGGCACTGCGCCACGGCATGAGCCTGGTGAAAAAATAAACCAGCACCTATACATCGGGTAGGTCGGGGAGCGAGAGTTTTGGTTTTCGCTCCCTTTCCTCCCACACCACCGTACGTGCCGTTCGGCATACGGCGGTTTGGCTTGCTTTCAGGGCATTTCAGCCCCCATCTTCCTTTAACTTCTGCTGCCGACTGATTATACCTA
>JAFUWD010000021.1 GCA_017483645.1 Muribaculaceae bacterium
GGTCAGTGTTCTTGACTACTATGAGATTAGGCATTCTTTGAAAACAAATTAAACCGCCGTATGCCGAACGGCACGTACGGTGGTGTGAGAGGAAAGGGAGCGCAAGCTAAACGCTCACGCTCCCCGACCTACTCGATTTCTTTGTATTTATATATGTGCGGTTGGTGGTTACTCTACCACTCGGCAAGCACCCATGTAGCGACGGCTGTAATAGCTCTCGTTGCTTTTGCTCTCGGTGATGCCGGTGCGCACAGCCGCATGGATGAACTTGAACGTGTTCTCCTCCTTGTTCACCTCGGTGACGATGCCCACATGGCCAATTCGACGGTTCACCGCGCGTCCGTTGAAAAACACCAGATCGCCGGGCTGCAAATCCTTGCGTGCCACGCGTTGTCCGTCATTGATTTGTCCGCCCGAAGTACGGTTCAGATTGATGCCGAAGCGCTTGAACACATAGCTTGTGAATCCCGAGCAGTCGAAGGCCCGCGGCGACATGGCGCCGTGACGGTAGCGCACGCCCTTGAATTGGAACGCATAGTCAAGCAGTTGCTGCACATCGACCGATGTGCGGGGCTGATGCAGAGCCGATTGCTCAAGCTGCTCAAGCACGGTGCCGTGCTTGCGTGCGGTGAGTTCTTGTGCTTGAAGATTGAAACCTGTGGTGAGGGTGCTGAGGATGATGAAAATGAGTGTGAGAAATATGTTATTTTGCTGTAATTTCATGCAGTTATCGTTTTTTGTTTTTGCAAAATTAACCTAAAATTGCCGCGCTACCAAGCTGTGGAAACATTTGTAAACATTTACGGTTGTAAACCGGCGAGCCGTGCTGCAGGTCGCTAATCCCCACGCTAAAAAAGGTTATGGCGGGTTTGAATTATTAAATTATGAAAAATAAAAATCAAAAAAGTAACACATATTAACATTTTATAGGTTGTGTTAAGTGCTTTTTCTATTTTTTGTGCCATTTATTGTTTGAAACAAGAAATGTGATTAGATATTGCAATATGCGTAATGAAATTTCATAATATGAATGGTGATGAGCGGACTGCAGGGGGGCTGTGTATGGGCACTCTCCTCATGCTGTAAAAGAGAGGGATTTGAGGCGTTGGCAGGTGGTTTTTGACCCGTTGACGCATGGATTTGACCCAATGGCACGTACCTCGTGACGGAAAATAGTAAATTTGTTGTCAAATCGTGACCCCCGCTTGAAATCTATATCAACACATACTATAACACATCATTTCAAAATAGACAGAACATGAAAAATCTTTCAAGAATTCTTTTGGTGGTAATGGCCTTGGTGGTGTGCCAGCCGATTATGGGCCAGAAAAAACGCGTTTCATCGCCTGCCAAGGCATCGAGCTCATCGGCCAGCGGCAAATATGGCGTGGTGCTGCTCCCGTTTGAGGCTGAGTATTTTGCCGACGACGCGAGTACGCTCTATGTAATGGCCAGCCGTTATGATGACTCGAACATTCTGGTGGCTATCGACAAGAAGACCGGCGATGTGCGTCAGGCCCTACGCGACCGCAATCTCGACGACGAGGAGGAGATGCGCCCCTTTGTCACCGGCATGGGCTGCACGCACGACAGTTTGTTCCTGGCGTGCCGTGACTACGGCATCGTGCGCTGGGACGGCAAGAGCATCGAAAGCAGCGTGCGCGTGGTGGATTACAAGGCGGTGGCCCAAGCCATTGGCGGCAATGTGCGCAACATTCTGGCGCTCACGTTCTCGCCCAATGGCCGTTATATGGCTGCTTTGGGCGAGGCCACCTATGTGTTCGACCGTGAGGCCGACGGCAAGCTGGTGACGTGGACCACCGGCACCGACCGCGCCGTGGTCGACGACAGCGGCCAACTGATAGCCGCCGATAGCAAAGCCGTCTATTTCCTTCCCAACCAGCATGGCAACTTCATCAAGGACTCGTTCCATCGCCGCCTCGACAATGCGGCCAGCCGCACCTTTGAGCAAAAGAACGGTGACTTCGACCAGCACAAGCGCGGCGAAATCGTGTTTTTGACCGTCGACAAAGATTCGGTGCTCCACATGGCCATGGGCCGGCGTCTGTTTAAGATGCGCACCGACGGCAGCGCATGGGAGACCGAGTTCAAGTTGAACATGGCACCCAACACCACGCTGGATCGCTTTGTGAGCAACCTGCACAACGCATGGGGACAGCACAGCGGCGAAGACCACTTTATGGAGTGGAACAAGGACGATTTGGGAGGAACACCCACCTCCTATGGCCAGCTGGTGACCGATGTGCCCGATGTGATGAACTTCGACAATACCAAGCCTTTCAAGTCGTACAACGTGAGTCGTTCCTATATGGACCGCGAGGGCAACGTGTGGCTATACACCAATTGCTACAGGAACGACGTGGTGGTGCTCAATCCCGGTGGCATAGTGGGCTACAACGCCCTCAAGGGGAAATTCCTCGACCGCCGCAAGTAACACTGTGCCGCCATGAGCATCTTACGATTATTGACGTGCCTGCTGTGGGTGCTGTTGCTGCCGATGATGAGCCGCGGGGCCGCCCCCTTTGAGAACGACTACTTCACCTTCGACAATCCGCAGGGCGAGCTGGTGAGCCAGGAGAATTTCGTCCCCGAGGGGATGCGGTGCCGTGCCATGAGCATTGTGGACCGCACCATGAAAACGCCGCTCAAACCCCAAGAGCCCATCAACGTCATTTTGGCGGGCTGGCAAGCGCGCGTGGCAGTGTATGTGTTCGACGGCGATGTGTCGGTCAGCGGGCAGGAAATAGGCCGCACCTATGCCGAACAGGTGTTCCGTTCATTGGCCGCCGGCAGCGACAATGTCAATGCCAAGACCAAGAAGGACTGCATCTTGATGCCGCAGTTCGGCAGCAGTGGCGACCTCATCACGGTGAGCGATATTGAGAAAGTCACCTTCATGGGGCATGCCGATGCCTTGCATTCCACCTACACCTTCGACGGTTTCCGCTCGGGCATGCTGCAGGCCCTTGATGTGCCGTTGGAAGTCAGATTAAACATTTTTTCTTACTATGATGCCGGCGCCGATGCCACCGTGGTGGCCATTTTCCACCAGTTGGGGATGGACCGCGACGCGGCCCGGAAGGCCTCGCCCGACGTGCAGATGCAATCGCTGTTTTTCAAGTTGTTCCAGGGATTGGCCGGCCACAGCAATCAAAACGAACTGTCCACTTGGCTCAAGTCGAGCCAATGGCAGACGCTTGTTCCGGTTTTTGAGCGCTATTTCCACCTCAAGCCCCGTGGCAAGCGCCCGCCGGGCACCACCCAGGTGAAGCGCCGTCAAGGTGGCGGGGTGGTGATTGTGATTGTCGGCATTGAGTGGACAACACTCATCAACGAGGAGACAATCGTGGATAAAATCATTATCGAGGTGAACCAGCCACCCACCGACGACAATTCTTCGCAGGGCCGCCGATTGGAATTTGAGGGAATGGGCTTCCCTTCGGGTGTTGCCGAGAACGATACGGCCGTTTATCTGAACTTGCCTGTGCGACGTGCTGTGATGAGCGTGAACAAAATCACCGGCGGCATTTTCATTCTTCCTTACAAGAACCCGAAGGCGACTGTTGCCGATTTGGAATGCTTGCCCGACGGGCGGCTCACGGCCTGGGTGTATCAGCGCGGATGGGTTGATTTCGCGCAGGATCGTACCCTGTGGGAGCCTGAGGATCGCAACGCCAGTTTCGGTCTGGTGTGCAACAACCCGAAAAATGGCATGGTCATTTGGAATGCCGATTGGGTGATTGACGTGGACGCGCAGGGCGAGGAGCGCTATGCGTATGAGAGTGCTGAGCCGGCCGAGCAGGTCGCTGTCGACCCTCGAGGTGTCATTTGGGTGGCATCGTCGTCCACGCTGCGCAGCATGCATGATGGCATTGTGTCGAATCCTGCCACCGAGATGGGAAATTGCAGCTACCACACCTTGCTGGCCATCGGCGAAGCCGAGGTGATGGGATGTGCATCGAGCGTCTTTGAGCGTTGCGCCGAGAAGATGAAAAAGACCGAGGAACTCACATTCCCCGACTATGGCGCCAACATGGCCTTCGCCGCCCTCGACAGCCGTGGCGACACTTGGGCGGCGGATTACGGAAAGGGGTTGCTGCACTACACTGGCCTTCCCAACAAAGATACCGAACCCGTGACAACCCTTCCTGACCTGCGATTTGACAAGCGGCGTGGCGACACACGCATCTCCTGGTTATACATTGACCGAACCGATTGTTTCTGGATAGTGCAGAACAAGACGTTGTATTTGTGGCGTCCCGGTGGCCTAACGGGTTATGGGTCGTTGCACGGCATTGTCACAAGGCAGTAGCGGCAGTGTGGCCTGAAATCACCAAAATTGGGGAGTGCGCCTTGTGCGAATTCCCCAATTTTTATGATTGCCCGATAGCATGAAATGGCTGTAATTTTGCAAGCCCCAAGGAAACCGAGGGCTTACGAAAGAGAAATAATGAGAAAAGCAGCATTGTTTTTAGCCATTGTCTCTGCGATGGGTATCATGGCGCAACAGAGTGGTTACCGTACGGCCATCGTGCTGAAGAGTGGGGTGCAAGAGATTGTGCCCGACAGCGCCCTGCATCGCATCAGCGTAGGAAAACTTCCCGCCGGAGGCCATTCGGTGGGTGTGGAGCTGAATGACGGCTCGTCCCGGACATTCACCACCGCCGACATTGAAGAAATCAATTATGGCCCTCTTACGGCCTACGAGCGGTGGACCGGTGACTGGTACCTTGTGGCCAGCCCCAACGGCGAGGCCAATGAAGTGGGTATCATGATTTCACAGGTGGTGTCGATGCCGGTCCATGCAGTTCTTCCTTCGCCTTCGAGCCCCGATTACGGCAGTTGGATTTACTGCACCGTCGACTCGATTCCCCACCGCGGCGGCTTACATTACAATGCGCAGTTCAAACTGCGATACAATGCCGATGCCGACGGCCGGCAGGGCACGATAGCCCTTGTGCTTGATGACCGGCAGCCCGTGAATGGCATTGAGTACGCCGGAGGCCCCGAAACCTATGCCTACTTTGACAAAAACAGCACTTACTACTTCGGGGTATCAGACAGTCATGCGGGCGGTGACACCGGGCATCGCTATCAATACTGGTTGGGAAACAACATTGAAACCCAGATGCTTGAGGGTATGGAGTTGTCGACATCATGGACTGAAGCCGACCTCGCCGACCCTGAATCTCAGTTCAAGTTTGCTCGTGAGCACCAAATCTATTGGGTGACGGCTCTCGACATTCCGTTCGACTATGCTGAGAATGATATGGTGGGAGTGGTGGACATTTTTTCCAGTGCCCGCCTCATGCGCAGGCCCTGGATTGACCAATAATTACGTGGTGTAATGGTGAATCGTACAATTATATTTGCCATGCTCCTGGTCGCGGTGCAGACTTTACATGCTGTCGGCCCGATTTCTGTGCCCGGTGTGGTAGCCTCGTCATCGGATGGGGCGCCCGTGGAATTTGCCACCATTGTACTGGGAAATGATGAGCAGTGGGGCATGACCGACCAGCAAGGCCACTTTGTGCTGCAAATGTCGCATGGCGGCCGCACCACCGTCAAAGCCTCCTGTGTGGGTTATGAGCCGGCAGAGGCTGTGGTGACCGTCGCCCCCGGAATGGACACCGTGCGGCTGGTGATGCGCCCCAGCAACTTGATGCTTGAACAGGTGGTGGTCACCGCCCAGCGCAAGACCGAGCACGCCACCACCAGCTACCTCATCGATAGTCATGCACTCGACAATCAGCAAATTATCAACATCGGCGATGTCAGCACCTTGCTCCCCGGTGGGAAAACCACCAATAGCTCACTGATGAACGACTCTCGCATGGCTCTGCGCGCCGAGGGCGGTGAAATGGGTAACGCGGCTTTCGGAACGGCAGTGGAAGTGGATGGCCAGCGACTGCAGAACAACGCTGAAGTGGGCGAGACCAATGGCGTGAGCACACGAGCCGTCAGCACGACCAATGTGGCGAGCATCGAGGTGGTTCCCGGCATCCCCTCGGTCGAATATGGCGACTTGAGCAACGGCATCGTGAAGGTGAACACCAAGCGAGGCCATACTCCATGGGAAATTTCGTTGTCCACCAATCCACACACCAAGCAGGTGGCGGTGAGCAAGGGCTTTGACTTGAAACAGGGCGTGCTGAACGCTTCATTGGAGCACACCCGCAGTTATAGCAGCCTGGCGTCACCCCACACAGCCTACCAGCGCAACACCGCCACGCTGAACTATCGCACACAGTCGGCGCTGGCCACTTATCCCTTGTTGGTGAATGTGAATTTGAGCGGTAATGTGGGTGGTTACAACAGCAAGGCCGACCCCGACCAGTTTGCCGACACCTATACCCGTATGCGCGACCGCGTGTTGCGCGGTTCGTTGCGTCTGGACTGGAATCCCGGTCAGCGATGGTTGTCATCGCTCACGTTGCAGACCGATTTCTCGCTGGCCGACAAACGACGCACCAGCCTCAATAATGACAACCGAAGCAGTGCCCAGGCGCAGATTCATGCTCTTGAGGCCGGTTACTATATTTCCACCGACTACGATGTCGACCCCCAGGCTCCCATTATTTTGGGTCCCACTGGTTACTGGATGGTGAAATCCTATAACGACAATCGGCCTAGCAGCACCTTGCTCAAGCTCAAAGCACAATGGAATCAGCAGGGTCAGGCTGTGAAAAACCGCGTGATGAGCGGCGTGGAATGGAGCGCCACAGGTAACGGTGGCCGAGGCACCTATTATGACGACATGCGTTATGCTCCCACATGGCGGGAATACCGCTATGACGAATTGCCGTGGATGCACAATGTGGCTGTGTACGGTGAGGATAGGTTGACTCTTGCCACCAACGAGTTGGGTGGCTCTCTTCAATTTATGGCCGGTGTCCGTGCCGACATCACCCATATCGGGCAGTCGGCCTACGGCACGGTGGCATCCATTTCGCCCCGTTTCAATGCGAAATATGTGTTGTGGGCCGATTGCGACAACTGTTGGCTAACAGGCCTGAATGTACATGCGGGATGGGGAAAAAGCGTGAAACTACCGTCGTTCGAGGTGCTCTATCCGGCACCCTCTTATGCCGACCGCTTGGCGTTTGTACCGGCTTCCACGGCCGACAACCGCGCTTTCTATGCCTACAACGTGACCCCGTTCAAGGCCGTGCGGAACCCCAACCTCAAGTGGCAATATGCCCGTCAGCTCGAAATGGGTTTTGAGGCCACGACGCGCGTCGCCACGGTGTCGGTGTCGGCATTTGTGTCGCGCACCATGAGACCCTATCTTCGAACGAGCATTTTTACACCTTACACCTACCTCTTCACCTCGCAGTCGGCGCTTGAGGGCGACTTCCCCATACCCCCTGCCCAGCGAGACTATTCCATTGACGCGACAACAGGACTCGTCACGGTGACCGACCGCAGCGGCGTTTCTTCGCCGGTGACCTTGCCGGCAATGGAACAAAATACGTTCAACGTCAATTCCACCTATGTCAATGGCTCTCCTGTGCGCCGATGGGGACTGGATTGGATTGTTGATTTCAAGCAAGTGGCCGCGCTGCGCACAAGTTTCCGCCTGGATGGCTCATATTATCATTATCGGGGTGTAGACCACACGTCTATCGTTTCAGTCCCCAGCGGTGCCCAATATATGTCCGACGGTGTTACCCCTTATCAATATGTAGGCCATTACAGCGGCACGGTGGCCGGTGGTGGATCGGCCATAGCCACGGTGTCCAATGGCTCGGTGACTAATTGTGTGAATGCCAACCTAACCATCGTCACCCACATTCCCTCCATTCGCTTGATTATCAGTCTGCGCATAGAGTCCACTCTGCTCGACACTCGTCGCAGACTGAGCCGCGGCGCGGGCGGCGCGTCCCGAGGTTATGTGCTGGCTGATGCCGCCGACTATTTCGGCGAGCCTTATACCGGTCAAGAGCGTGACTGTTATGTGGCATTGTGGCCCGATTACTACACCACTTGGTCGCAGCCCGATGTCCCGGTGCCCTTTGCCGAGCGTTTTCTGTGGGCACGTGACCACGACCGGGCGCTGTTCAATGAGTTGTCACAACTGGTGGTCAAGACCAGCCACCGTTACGACTTGAATCCCGACCGTCTTTCGGCCTATGTGTCGGGAAATATCAACATCACCAAGGAGATAGGCGACCATGTGAGCGTGTCGTTTTTGGCCAACAACTTCTGGAATTCGATGGCGCGCATCAAGTCGTCACAGACGGGTTTGCGCACCACCATCTATAACGCCGGCTATATACCACCTTTTTATTATGGTTTGAGCCTGCGTGTAAAATTGTAATCATGTGAAAACTAACGAACGATGAAGCATATAATACATTTTTTTCTGATAACTCTTTTATTGGTTTCGACCGCATGCAGCGACAACGAGCCCACCGGTTATGAAATCCAGGAGGTGAAAGTGCAAGTGAGCGGTGAAATCACGGTGCGTGAGGGTATCGAGGTGACGTTAACTGACAGCCGGGGCAGCATATACCGCCAGCGCACCGATGCGCAGGGCGTGGCAGCCTTTGGCGTGCCGGTGGGATTGTATCGTGCAGCGGTGTCGTGGGTAAGCACGCCCACCGACGGATGGCGCAGCATCTACAATGGTTCGGTGAGCAATGTGGTGGTGCGCAGCGGCGAGGCTGTCGCCATCGACCTTCCGCTGTCGCAAGCCAGCACCAGCGCCATTGTCATTACCGAGTTATATGTGGGAGGTTGCCAAAAAGATGACGGCTCGGGCTGGTTTCACCGTGATAAATATGTGATTCTTGCCAACAACAGTGGCGACCGCGTGACCCTGCCCGGCTTGTGTCTGGGCATCGTGTCGCCCTTCAACAGTTATGGCCTGAACAAGAACTACGATGCTACCGGCCATTTGAATTATGAGCATGAGGGATTTGTGCCGGCGGCCAGCGCCATTTGGTATTTTCAGGGCGATGAGGTGACCTTTGAGCCGTGGGAACGGCGTGTGATAGCGCTCAACGGCGCCATCAACCACACACTCACCTACAGTGCCAGCGTCGACCTGTCGAAGGCTGCGTATTATTGCACCTACGACATTGAGCGTTACAAGAGCACCAACTATTATCCATCGCCGTCGCAGGATATTTCAACCAGCCACTATCTGCGCGTGGTGCGCTATGGCGACGAGGTGGAAACGGCTTGGCCCGTGAGCACAAGCTCGCCGGCACTGTTCATCTTCACCCCTCCGGCCGGAATGACGGCTGTGGAGTTCGGTACTGATGCAGGTAATGTGTGGTACGATGAGGGCAGGGCGCTGCCGGCGTTCACCTGTCGCAAGGTGCCTGCCGCGTGTGTGCTCGATGGCGTGGAGGTGTTTTCGAGCGCATGGGAAGAGAACTACAAACGTCTGCCGTCGGCCATCGACGTGGGGCACGTCGTCTTCACCCCGCGGCTGGGGCACACGCTGGTGCGGCGCGTTGACGAGGCGGCAACTCAGGAGCAAGGTCACACTGTGTATCAAGACACCAATAATTCAGGTAACGATTTTGTGGAGCGCGACCACGCCTCGCTTCGCGACCAGTAAAGCAACGCTCAACGCATGAAACGCTCGGTTTCCATCATCATTATTCTGTTGTTCGTCGGGTTTCGCAGCTTGGCGCTGTCGTGGCTCGACTATGACCAAGTGCTCGCCCCGTGGTCGTGGCTTGCCACCGACAACCCCGCCGCTCTCGTCACCTATCAGCCCGCCGACAGCACTCAGCGGCTTGTGGCCGATGCTGCGGTGGGGGTGTTCACTGGTCATGGGCATCTGGCCTCTCTGGAGGCATCGCCTCACGAATGGAATGCAAAGGGAGCGGCTCAGGCTGTTTTCCGTTCGAGCAGCCGGGTGGTGATGCGTGGTGGCATGGACTATCGTCACTGCTGGGGCAGCGATGCCTGCGGTTCGGTGTGGATGGAACCCGGACAGATGCCGTTCGACATGGTGGAATACACCGACACCACGCGCGGCAACATCCGTCAGGAACGCTATGGCTTGAACGGTGCCGTGGGCGTGGAGGTGGGCCGTGGCCTGAGCTTTGGCGGGCGATTTGCCTATGCTTCGGCGTCGAGCACCAAGCAAAAAGACCCTCGCCACACCAATTCGCTGATGGAACTTGATGTGCGGGCAGGAGTCATGTGGCAGCACCGTGGCCTGGTGATTGGTGCCGCTTATCTGATGCGTCGTTTCACCGAGGCCGTGCAGTTCCGCACCTATGGTCGCACCGACCGCACTTATGGTTATCTGGTCGATTTCGGGGCCACTTATGGCCGCAGTGAGACCACCGACGGCAAGGGATACACGAGCAGTGACAACGAAAAACCCTTGCTCGACATGCGGCACGGCCTCGCTATTGAGGCAGGTTACCACTACGGTAATTATAGCGTGGGTGGCGAGTGGCGATGGCACCATCGTGCAGGGCATTACGGCGTGCAATCGCCGTCGTTTGTCGACTTTAACAAGCATCATGGCGACAGCTGGTCGCTGAATGGGTGGTTACAACGTAACACTTCCGAAACCTTGCTCAAAATCAATTTTGGCTGGACACACGACAACTTGCGCGATTATGAGCGCACCTATGCCATTGTCAGTCATGAAGGAGTGAGTGATATTGAATATTTCGACGACCGCCTGTCGGGCAAGCGTCAATCCTATAGTTATATGGTGGGGGCACAGGCTCATTGGGGCATCCAGCGCAGTTTGGCGGCGTGGCAGGCAAAGGTGCAGGTGGATTATCACAACGATGATGTGACGTCGGTCGTCTATCCCTATTATCGTCTTCAACATGTTCATGTGACGTCGGTCAGTGCCGATTTGACGCGCAACTGGCTGGTGACTGGCGACCGTGTGTGGTCGCTTGCCGTGGGGACCATGTGGTCGCGCGGCGGTGGCACACCCGCCTCCGACTCCACCTTTGGTACGCCCGCCGACGGTAACACTCCGCCTGCCCTTCTCACAGAAACGCTCATGCGCCGTTATGAGTGGATTGTGGCGCCGCGCATGAGTGCGTCGTTAGGAGTGCGACATTCTTTTCCGGTGGGCAAGAAAGTGAGGATTTATACCGATGCCCGCTATGGTTACACCCATGCCTGGGAAATCCAGTATTGTCGCGGCAATCACCGCCACCAGGCGTCGCTCACCGTGGGGTGCCAGTTTTAATACTTTAGAAAGAATGAGAAATAAACTAAATTATAACTTTTAAACAACTAACAAATTATGAGAATCATTACTTCCCTTTTCGCCATGCTGGCGGTAGTCGCTACCGCAGGCGCAACTTCGAGTGAGAGTGTTTTCGATTTCAAGAACAATCCTGAGGGTTGGGCATCGGCCAGTGCTCTGGAGCGTTTTGACGACGAAACAGCCGGCAATGTGCCCCAAGCGGGTTACACCGTGGGTGATGTCACCATGACCGCGGCGACCGGCACCTATATCCAGACTGGCCGTTATTTGCTGGTGGATTTTGATGGCACTGTCACTTTCACTGCCGGACAAGGCCGCAAAGTCACCAAGGTGGTGTTTGAGAGCACCCGCATGAACTTTACTGCTGATTTGGGCACGCTCGACAACCTTACATGGGAGGGTAACGCCGCCACAGTGACCTTTACGAGCCCCAATGCACGCACGCAAGTGGTGACCGCTGTAGTCACCACCGATGAGAGCGACGGAAGCGAGCAGACAGTTGACTATGTGGAGTGTGAAAACATAGCCGCCTTTAAGGCGCTTGCCGTGGGTACCCCCGCTCGCCTGACCTTGAACAATGCCCAAGTGAATGCAGTGGACGACATCATGGGCATCACTTATGTGGAAGATGCCACGGGTGCTGTGGAGTTCAGTGACCTGGATGTGGAACTGAACCGAAACGACCTGCTCAATGGCTACATCTACGTCAAGCGTGGTCAAATGCTGATTTATGACGAATCGGTGGAGGGTGAGGGACCCGACGGAGAGCGTGTGCAGGCTGTGAGCGATGCGCAGACTTCGGATGAAACCTTCACGGTGACTGCTGATGCATCTCTCACTCCCACTGTGCTGACGCCTGCCGATTTGCTGAGCGACACACATTTCTCCGAGTTAGTGAAACTGGAGAAAGTGACCCTCACCAAGCCCGGTCGCTTCTACTTCATCACTGTGGGTGACAAAAACATTCAGGTAAAAGACCAATTCTTCTATCTGCCCTATGATTTTGAAATCCCCGTTGATCAAGAGTTGGCAAGCATCACCGGTGTGTTTACCTGGAGTGGTGCTCGCTATGCCGTCTATCTGACCGATGTTCAGGTGGAAACGGTCACTGCTGTGGAAGATGTGAAGACTGCCCGTGCAGCCGACGACCGCGTGTTTACACTCACTGGTGTGTGCCTGGGCCGGGTGGACGTGAACCAATTGCCGGCCGGCATCTATGTGCGCGGTGGACAAAAGGTACTGGTGCGCTAATTGCCTTTCAGATAATATTATAAACGATGCCGGGTCTGCATTTAGCAGCCCGGCATCGTTTATAATCCTCATTGAAGTTAATTGGAAGAATCGATTTCCTCCAGTTGCCCGGTGGTGGAGTCGATGATGAAACCGCGCACCACGATGTCGGCTGGAACGAGTGGATGGGACTTGATGGTGGTTACGGTGCGGCGCACCGATTCCGGCGTATCCTTGAAACCTTCGAGCCACTGATTCAGGTCGACGCCGCACTTGCGGATGGTGTCGAGCGTGTCGTCGGTAATGCCCCGTGCGCTCATCTCATGATAGAAATGGTCGTAGCTCATGTGGCAGGCTCCGCATTGTGTGTGCGCCACCACCATGATTTCCTGCACGCCCAGTTCATAAATGGCCACTATCAGGCTTCGCATGGCCGAGTCGAACGGCGAAATGACGAGTCCACCGGCGTTCTTGATGATTTTGGCATCGCCGTTTTTCAGTCCCAGTGCGGCGGGCAGCAGCTCAGTGAGTCGGGTGTCCATGCATGAGAGAACGGCCAACCGCTTGTCGGGATACTTGTCGGCAATGTACTTTTCATAGCCCTTTTGCTCAACGAATGTCTTGTTGAAGGCAATAATCTCGTCAATCATATTTGTTTGTGAGGAGTTTTTAAAATCGGTCATAATGAATTGTAGAGGGAAAACAGAAACGATTATAAGCCCATGACGGCTTTGACAATCAAGAGTACAATCGGAACGGTGATGGCCAGTACGCCGATGACATCGATAATGGCCCCCGACTTAATCATCTTAGTGATGGGTACATAGCCCGAGGCATAGACGATGGCGTTGGGTGGTGTGGACACGGGCATCATGAAGCCCAGCGATGATGCCAGCGCGATGCCAATTGCCACAGGGATTGGACTGAAGCCCAGCGACACCGCCGTGCCGATAGAAATGGTGCCCATCAGGTTGATGGCTGCAGTGTGCGAGGTAAACTCGGCCAGAAGTAGTGCGCTGACGCAGAAAACTGCTACGAAGAGAACCTCTGACGGTTGTCCGCCCAGCGCGGCTTTGATGCCACTGCCAATCCAGTCGGATAATCCTGTGGTGTACATCAAACCTCCCATCGCCAAGCCTCCACCGAAGAGCAACAGTGTTCCCCAGTCGATGCCTTCCACGCCTTCTTTCCAGGTCATTGTCATCTGGCCTTTCTTCAGGTTGACAGGCAGGAAGAACAGCAGCAGGCCGCCCACCATGGCGGCGATGCTTTCGGGAATGTGGCTGTCGTAGGATTTCATCAAGGCCGAGTGCGGCCCGTGTATCAGACTCAACACGCTGGGTGCCACCCACAGCACTACAGCCACACTGAAAGCGAAAAGTGTGTTCTTTTGTGGGCGTGTCCATTTTCCCAGGGCTTTCAGGTGGCCGTGGATGAACTCTGTTGCGCCCTTGATGTGCTTCACATCGGAAGGAAACATGCGCCACAGCACCAGATAGGCCACCGCAAAGTAAGCCACCATGGCCACAAGTCCCCACACCATCCATTGGAAGAACGACACGTCGGGTGCATCGGGAGCCATCTGGTCGAGAAAGCCCAGCATCATCACGTTGGGGGGAGTTCCGATAGGGGTGAGCACACCGCCGATGGAGCACGCGTAGGCCGTCATGAGCATCAAGCCAGTGGCATATTTGTAGTTACTCAAGTCAATGACCTTGCCATTGGCCGCCATCATGTCGCGTATGGCCTCAAGCAATCCCAGCGCAATGGGAAACATCATGGCTGCCGTGGCGGTGTTGCTTATCCAGCCCGAACATAGCATGCAGGCCAGTCCGATAGCCAAAAAGATACGCCGAGGGGAATCTCCCACCCATTTCATCGACATGATACCGTAGGCGATGCGCTTGTCCAGGCCGTTGACCATCATTCCCTTGGCCAGCAGAAATCCACCAAGGAACAGGAATATCATGGGGTTGGCAAAATTGGCAAACGCATCTTGCGCCTTTGCCACGCCCAGGAGGACGCACAGAGTGGGACCCAGCAACGAGGTCACGGGAATGGGAACTGGCTCGGTAATCCACCAGATGGCAACCAGAACCATGATGGCGAGCAACCGGTGGACTTGTACCGATAAAGAATCAATGGGCAGAAACCACAATGCAAGGGCCAGAAGTGGGCCCAAAATGGCTCCGATAGCACGCCGCTTGTTGTCGAACGTGCTTTTGGTCGCTGTGGTGACGGCTTGTTGGCTGTCGGCATTCATGGCTTGAAAACAGATGATTCGTGGTGCTTATTTATAAAGGATGTAGGCCGCCATGGGTGCGAGTGTGGCCTTGAGGGTGCCTTTTTTCACTTGCAGGCGTGCTTTGGTCACAGCATCACGGTATTTGCCATTCTCCAGTCCCACGTTGATGGCAACATTGGCCGGTTGTTCGTCAAGATTGATAACCACAGCGGCTTTGCGCCCGCGCTCCACGATGATTTGCTTGCCGTTATCGCTGATAATCAGGTGCTCGGGTTGCTCGGCATTGATGCGGCGGAACTCATTGGCTGCCTGCACCAGCGGGTGCTTGAATTCATCGTTACCCACTCGGCCAATCTCGTTGTCGCCCCAGAAGTTTTGACGGGTGCTGCCGTGAGGACGCGAATAGAACAGCGGTGTGCCGAATTGGCGTGCCGTGAGGAACACCCATCCCAGTCGCACCAGCTCGTCGGGCATGCCGGCCGAGGCATGGTCGTTACAATAGGTGTCGTGCGACTCGACCCACGTCACCAGGTGCATCGGGTCCACTGAGTGGTGCCAGCGGGTGAGGTCGTCGGCATGAGCGTCATGCTTGTTGAGCACATTGCGCAACACCCAGCCATAGTTGCTGGCGGTCAGATCCATGTATTGGGCATAACCCTGTTCAGGCACATTGCGGTCCTGAAGTACTTCGCCGTAGACAAACAGCTGCTCGCGTGGCAATGCCAGCGACAGCCCCTTGACCGGCTTGCGACCCAGCGCCACGTCCCAAAAGTCGTTTTGTGGCGATTTGGGGTCGCGCATTTCATCGGGCAAGCCAATGTGCTTGGCTGTGTCGTAGCGGAAACCGCGTGCTCCGCAGGCCAGCACATCGTTCACAAATTGCATATAGTAATATTGGAAGTCGGGGTTCTCGGTGTTCACGTCGGGCAGTGTCCCCATTTCGCCGGTGGTGCACTGGTAGCGGTCGCTGTAGTCCTTGATGGGCCACAATCCATTGGCGTGAAACAAGTTTTCCCGGCCGTTCACGGCACTGTCGAGGCGGGCATTGATTTGTGTGCGGTCGATGACCGTGTGGTTGGGCAGCACATCCACGATGACGCGCAGGCCCAGCCGTGTGGCCTCGTCGCACATAGCCTTGAATTCGCTGCGTGTGCCCAGTTGGTAGTTGCCGATGGTCCAGTCGGTGGGCTGATAGTGGTAGTACCACTTACCGTTGCCAAAGAGTTGACGCCCGCCATTTTCACCCACCACGCACTCGTTGATGGGCGACGTCTGCACGATGGTGTAGCCTGCCTGTTTGATTTCGGGCAGATGCTCGCGGATGGTGTTGAACGACCACGCCCAAGCGTGGAGGATAATCTCATGGTTGCCGGCTGCAGTGTTGGTACCCTCGGCATGGCCCATTGCGGGCAGGAGCGCCATCATGGCCACTGCCAGATACAGGATAGTTTTTTTCATCTCGGTGTGTTATCGTTTTATGGTTGTTTCTGTTTGAAATGATTCATTGACCGTGCTGTCGTTGTCGGATGGCCTCAAAGAGCAGGATGGCCGCACTCACCGACACGTTGAGCGAGTCGAGCCGTCCGTTCATGGGAATGCGGATGTGGGCATCGGCGGCACGCCTCCATTCATCGGTGAGTCCGGTGGATTCGGTGCCCATGACGATGGCTGTGCCTCGGCGCATGTCGGTGTCGTAATAGGGCTGTGAATCTTGCAGCTGAGCCGTGACAATGCTGATGCTGTGCTGTTTCATGAACTGGATGCATTGTGCTGTGGTGCACGACACACATGGCACTGTGAACACCGCTCCAATGGAACTGCGCACGATATTGGGATTGTAAATATCGGTGAGCGGGTCGCACACAATCACGGCATCGGCCGGCGCGGCATCGGCACTGCGCAGCACCGCGCCCAGGTTGCCGGGCTTCTCCACACGTTCCAGCACCATTACCAGCGGGTCGGGTGGCAGTCGCAGGTCGTCGAGTGTGAGTGTGCGGGGTTTGACGACGGCCATGATACCCTCGGTGCCTTCCCGGTAAGCAATCCGGTCATAGACAGGCTTTGTGACCTCAAACCGCTCACCCTCACACATGGCCAGCACATCGCCCTCGGGTCGCGAAGCATTGTAAATTGCCGGACAATAGTACACCGCCTGCACTTGTGCGCCGCTATTGACGCAGTGCAGCAGTTCGCGGTGTCCCTCCACCACAATCAAGCCAGTGTTGCGGCGCTCAGTTGATTTTTGAGAGAGCGCCAGCAACTGCTTGATGCGTGGATTTTGTGTGCTCGATAAGACCATTTTAGCCAACTTGTATCAGTTTTGCGCACGGAACTGCTTGAGCACATCGCACTTGCTGATGTATGGTTCCACCCCTCGGTAGAAGTATCGGGTGTAGAAATTGTTGAGTTCAAGCAGTGCCTGATATTGGTAAGCCTGCTTGTTGTAGTGTGTGCTGGCATTGTAGTTTGCATCCCAAGTGGTGTAGGTAAGCTCTTGGCCGAAGGGGATGAAGGCGCGGGCGTACAAAATGCGCTGTTGCAGGTCATAGGCTTGTTCGTCGTTGCTGTCGAAGGCTGCCTTGTTCTTCTGCATGGCTTTGTCGAGCAGTTGTACGGCCTCGGCCATGAAATCCATCTCATTTTTGTAGCAAACCGTGTCCCACATGCTGATACGGTAGCGTGCCAGATACCAGCAGTCGCCCTCGTAGCTTGCCTGGAAGTAGAGGTTGGCCAGTCGGTAGTAATCCTCGGCGGTGGCATTGTTTCCGAAAGTCATACGGTCGATGAGGCTCATCGCGTCTTTGCAGAATTGCAGTTTTTGGTTCATGGTCACGGTTTTATTGGATTGCCTGCTGTCAATGTCTTCCCAAGAGCGGTCCACCACTTGGCGTTTGAACCAGCGCTCCACGTTGTAGTCGCGTGCAGCCATGTAGCGTGCGATGCCCTGCTTGTTGATGTAGGATGTCGGCACTTTTTCCAGATAGGAGATGGCCGCGGTGAATTGCCCTTCACGAAGGAGCTTGGTGCCCACGATGTCGTTGAACCAGGTTTCGTCTAATGCCTTGGTGCCATTGAACAACATTCGCTCCAGGTCGTTGGTCGGCTTGGAAAGGATGTATTGCCCGTAGGCAATCATCTCTTCGGCTGAGAGTGCGTCGAGTGCCTCGCCATAGTATCCGCTAAGCCAAGCTGTGGCCGACTCTTCCTCTTCGGCGGTATAGTTGTTGAGCGAGCGCTCGTAGCGTTGTGCCCATCCCAGCAAAGCGGTGGCAAGTTGGGGCTTTTCCCATTCCTTGAATTTGGGAACCAGTTGGTCGTAAACCACGTTTTGTAACACTTCGCTGTAGTGGTTGGCCTTGGTCCATGAGGCATCGGCATCGTTGGGCTCGGCCTTGCATGCGTCGACCAGCCAGTTGAGGTTTTGGGCTGTGAGGTTGTAGAATTTGTTATTATCGGTGCCGGCATCGGTCTGCGCCACGATGAGGCAGGCGCGGGCATTATCGCGCATGCGTTGTGTGCCATTCATCTTGACTGCTTTTTCAAGCGAAGCAATGGCGGCGGCATTGTCGCCTTGCAGATGCTGGATGTAGCCCAAAGCGCTTTGCCAAAGGGCCGGACTCTTGCAATTCTTGTTCTTGGTTGCTTGCTGGGCCAGTACCTTGAATTCTTCGAGTTGACGGTTGAAGACGGCTAAATCTTGCTTGGCATCGTCCTGTTCGGGCAGGGCTTTAAGCGTTTCCTCGGCGTTGTTCACATAGTCTTGCACCAAAAAGATGAGTGTGGGAGAGTTGGGGTCGGCGGCATATTCTTTTTGGATACCTTCCAGGTCGCGGTCGTTGCGCATCACCCACTTAATCGACTGCATATCGCCCAGGCCAGCATAGATGCGGCAAGCGTTGGCCTTGTCGCCTGTGCGCAACAGGGCGCCGGCATAGATATCCTGCATCATGTCGCGGTAGACGCTGGGGGGCAATTTCACGCCGGTCGAGGTCCAGTACTTGACGATGGCCTGATTGTCGCCCTTGAGCATGAGGCTGCGCATGAGAAGCAGGCTGTACTGGGGGCGCAGGCGGGTGCCTTCGTAGGTGCGCGCGGCGTTGTAGATGTAGTCCAGTTTGGCGTTGTGCTCCTTTACCTGCAGTTTGGTGGGGTAGGCCCACTCATTGTCCACATCCACATTGTTGCATTCTTGCAGATAGGTGACGAGCAGTCGCAGGTAGAGTTGCATTTCGTTGTCGCCCTTGTTGCGTGCGGCAACAATGATGTCGTTGTTCGACTTGTCGAAATCTTCCAGATTCACCCAGGACAGACTGCTCATAGCATAGTTGTCAATCGACGAATCGTAGATTTTCCAATACTGATTCAGCCTTTCGGTGAATTGTTGGCCCATCTGGTTGCGGTTGAACGCACTGAAGGTGTAATAGTGCGGCCTCATCCAGGGTCCACAAGCCCATGCACTGGCCGCGGCAATCACAAGGGCGCTAATGGCTAAAAATCGTTTCATAATCATTAGTGTTATAGTGTTTTAAGTTTTTGCTGTCGAGACTGTAGAGCACCACTTGGTCGTTGATGCCCGGGCGCTGCTGCTGCAGTTGGTTGTGTACCAACTCGATGACGTGTGCCGTGGGGCGCATCACCAGCACGCTGTCGCCCACGTTTATCCATGTGTTGCTTGATGCGTCGCTGTTAAAGACCGGCACGTCGCGCGACAGGATAACCGTGTACTTGTCGGTGCCGGCCGGCCTGTAGACGGTGGTGTCGGTCAGATTCTCTTCGTATAAAATAGCCTTGAACTCTCCGTTGCGTGCGTAGAGCAGCTGCCATCCAAAGGCGGGATAGGCCGCGCACAGCGGCAGGCGGTAGCCATTCAGGTCGTTGAGGTAGGGCTGTACATCGCGTGGGTCGAGAATGGGATTGCGTCCATTGTTCTTCCTCACGTCGCCGGTGTTGTAGACCATAAGCACTCCTTCGTCGGCAGGAGGAGGTGTCATGCGCAGCTGGTGCAGCCTGATGGTGACGCTGAGCCGCATGCCCCGCTCGGCCAAAAGGCTGCGCACTTGGTTCAGAAACCCGAAGTAGGATTGTTGCGATGTTGCTGTCCAGTCGCAGTCGATTTGAACCTGTCGCACACCTGTCACATCGCATGTTTCACACATTTGCAGCACGCGGTTCACCAGCAAAGGCGCCACGCTGTCGATGCCGTGCCGAAGGCAATTCTCCATGATGAAAATCGTGGGAATCACCTCGATGTCGGCCGGGATGGAGTCGTCGAAGCGCAGGGTGGCGTTAGGCATGGGGCGGCCATCTCGCAGCACTACATCAAAGAACCTGACGTACATCTTCTTGATTTCATGCTGAGCCAGAAATTGCCGCTCGGCGCTGTCGAGTTTCAGCACAGTGCGCCAGAAGTAGACTGCCGGTGCGGGCTCGTCGACTTGCTCCGGCGAATGGCTGCATCCACCTGCGACGGCGCACACCGCCGCCATGACGGCAATCATGCAATATGTGACCAGGCCGCGCATTTACTGATATTTGGGCGATGGGCCGTATTTGTTTTCGTTGCGATCGCTGTCCTGCAAGTTGAAGATGAGCAGGATGAACATCAAGATGGAGTAAACCAGTGCGACAAGACCCAATGCAATGCCAAAGGGGCCGACGCTTTCCTGGATAGCGTCGGCGAACGCCATCGGGTCACTTTTGGCCAAATCCATTAAGGGCCAGTAGACTTTGACTGCAAGCGCTTGCATCACCAGATAGAAGAAAGCTGTGATGCCCACGATGATACCGCTGCGGCCAGTGTCGTGCAGCCTGCGTGTTTGCACTGCCAGCAGTGGGCACAGCAGCGCCAAACTCAGCAGCAAGCTGCCCGCCAACATGGTTTTCGTGCCCAAGAACATGAGTATAAAACTCAGTGCCCACGAGCAAATGACTTGAAACAATTGCCACCACCAGAATTCGCTTCGGCGGGCACGGCCAGAGAAGTCGGCGTACTTGGCAAAGCATGTCTTGATGGCATCAATAAACGACATTTGCGGCAATTCACGAATGGGTGCTTGGTACGGGTAGGGATATTGCGGCATGGGTTGCTGACGCTGGGGCGCCTGAGGCGGCTGTTGTTGTCCAGGATTGAAGACTGGGGGTTGAGGATTGTTAGGTTCCATTGTTTTCAGTGTTTTATGGTTGTTAATCGGTATTATGCAAATCTCTTGCCATTTTCAGCGTTTTTTTTGGAAAAATTCTGTCATGAGCAGGCTGCATTCGTCGGCCAGTACACCTCCTTGCACCACAGTTTTCTTGTGAAACGGGTGCTCGTGATAGGTGTGATAGCCGCGTTTGGGGTCGGAAGCGCCGTAAACCACGCGGCCTATCTGGCTCCAAGCCAGGGCGCCGGCACACATCAGACAAGGCTCCACAGTGACGTAGAGTGTGCAGTCGGGCAGGTACTTGCCACCTAACGAGCCGGCGGCGGCCGTGATGGCTTGCATCTCGGCATGGGCGGTGACATCGGTCAGCGTTTCGGTGAGGTTGTGGCCGCGCCCCACGACTCGGCCTCCGGCCACAATCACGGCGCCGATGGGCACCTCGTCGCGAGCCAGGGCGCGGTGGGCCTCGTCGAGCGCCATGCGCATGTATCGTTCGTCGTCGTTATTTGTTGTCATAGCCAAATCTTTTTAACATAATCTCCCACGATGATGATATAAGAGCGGCTGATGGGCAGCACAATCACGCCATCGACCGAAGGCCGCTGATACCACAGCATGCCGTACACATCGTAAACCTGTGTCCAGGTGCCGTAATTGTCGCCGTGTACATGCACTGTGCCGTCGTGTGCGGTGATGATGGGGTGGGTGCGCTCCTGTTCCAGGTCGGCTACCGGTGTTGGCAGGGTGTGATGCTCCACTGCCGGTGCCTGTGCCAGCAGGTTGGTGGGCACAATGGTGAGTGCCCGGGAACGCTGAGTGGGCGGCAGGTAGAAATTGTCGGCGGCAGTGAGTGCCAGCAGATAGCCCTGCTCATCGTAGATGCGGTAAGCCATTCCGCCTCCCAGTGACAGCCGTTGCCAGTTGCCGTCGAGTGCCGGTTCATCGGTGGGGCGCAGTGTGACGTCGAGTTCATCGGCTGTCCACAGCGAGAACGCATCGAAATCGCCCCACACCGGGTGCTGTTGATAAGCGTCGGCGCTGGCATCGTCGGTCACCACCAGTTCAACGCCCTTAACCTCTTGGGGTTCGGTCATCGGAGGCGTGGCGGCGGCGCAGTAGATTTCCACAAGGCTGGGGCAGTCGTTGAACACCTCCCGGCCGATGCGCTGCATGCTTTGAGGCAGCATTACCGAGCGCAGCGAATGGCAGCCGTCGAAAGCCCCGTCGTCCACCTGGATAGTGCCGTCGGGCAAGGCAATGGTGGTGATGGCGGTTCCCTGCAGCATGTGCGGGCTCACGGCCTCAAGCCCCACGGGCAGCGTGATGTCGTGCAGTGTGGCGGCTTGCGCAAAGGCGGCTCGTCCGATGCGGGTCACTTGGTTGCCCACTTGCACCTCGGTCACTGTCGATGCGAAGAAGGCGCTGTCGGCAATGGCCGTCACGGCATAGTTTGCCTCGTCGAAGTAGACCGTTTCGGGGATAATCATCACTCCGTCGTAGAGGTTATGGCCGGCAGCATCGGTTTTTGCCACCACTGTCACGCGGTCGGGGCCGTCGACGCGGTAGGCCAGGCCTCCCGATTCGAACGTCTGCGCTCCGGCTACCGGTGTGGCCATTGCCAGCGTGATGTATAAGAGCAATTTTTTCATTCCTTGTCGAGCATTATTCACGATAATAAACGCGTTTCACCCGTGGCGACACGCTGGTGAGCACTTCGTAGGCGATGGTGCCGCGCACCTGTGCCAGCTCCTCGATGGGGATGTGCTCCCCGAAGATTTCCACCCGGTCGCCCACCTGGCACTGCGCGTCGGTCACGTCGATCATCACGGCGTCCATGCACACGTTGCCCACGGTGGGGCACAGCGTTCCGTTGACCCACATGTGGATGTGGCCGTTGCCGTAGTGGCGGTCCAGACCGTCGGCATAGCCGATGGTGACCGTGGCGATGCGCGACGGCCTGGTGAGCTTGCCGTGGCGGCCGTAGCCGATGGTGGTGCCGGCCGGCCACTGCTTGATGCTGATGATGACCGAGCGCAGCGATGCCACCGGCTTGAGCGCCTGCTCGCCATCGACCGTGCCGATGCCGTAAAGGCCGATGCCGATGCGCACCATGTCGTTCTGATGCTCGGGGAAGCGCACGATGCCGGCGGTGTTGAGAATGTGGCGCAGCAGGTGGTGGTCGAAGTGGCGCTGCAGCTCGTCGGCGCAGTCGTCGAAGTAGGCAAACTGCTGCCTGGTGTACTCGTCTTGGTCGGGCTCGTCGGCCACGCACAGGTGCGAGAACACCGATGCCGGCTTGAGCACATGCTGGCTCCGGAGCTCGGCGATGAGTTCGGGCAGTTGCTCCTTGATGAATCCCAGGCGGTGCATGCCCGTGTCAATCTTCAGATGGACGGGGAAGTGGGTGACACCGTACTTGGCACCCTCACGGATGAGCTGGCGGCACACGTCCATGCTGTAGACCTCGGGCTCAAGGTGATGAATGAACATCGATTTATAGTTCACCACGCTCGGGTTGAGCACGATGATGGGCATGGTGATGCCTGCCTGCCGCAGCTGCACGCCCTCGTCCTGCACGGCCACGGCCAGATAGTCGGCCCCGCGGTCTTGCAGTGTCTTGGCAATCTCGTAGCTGCCCGTTCCGTAACCCGAGGCCTTCACCATGGCCACGGTGCGTGTGGTGGGCTTGAGAAATGACTTGAAGAACTTGAAATTGTGAGCCAGCGCGTTCAGGTCCACTTCCTCCACCGTTTGGTGCTGCTTGGCTTCGAGCAGGTCTACGATTTGCTCGAAGTGAAACTCCGGTGCCCCCTTCACCAGCACCGTCTCGTCTTCAAAGTCGCCTTGAGCCATGAGCTCAAGGAACTGCGTGGTGCTCTCGAAGAAACGAGTGTAGGGCAGGTTCTCGAAGTAGTGGCCGTGGCGGCACATGTCGGGACCGATGCCCAGCAAGCGGCCCACATTCTTGTTTTTTAGCCACTCGCTCACGCGGATGTAGCGCTCGTCGGGGGTGAAGGAGTCGGCAGCCAGGTCGCTCAGAATCACGGTGGTTTTTCCGGCTCCCGAGCGCCGTGTCATGAAGTCGATGGCCGGTGTGAGCGAGTTGTAATCGCTGGTGTATCCGTCGGCGATGATGGTGCAGTTGTTCACCCCTTCAATCACATCGAGCCGGGTTCCCACAGGTGTGAGCCGGGCCATGCGCCGCTCAATCTCGCTGTGCTCCACGTTCAGATAGAGCATCACCGCCAGGCAGGTGATGACATTCTCGATGTCGCGCTCACCGGGGAAGGGCACGCTGAACCGGTGCTCCTCGCCGTCGTAGCGGTAGGTGATGGCAGTGCTGTCGTTCACGCGGGTGACGCTTGTGACGGCCAGCGGCGCGCCGGGCAGGATGAGCGACCACGCCACCTCATGCACCACGTCCTCGTCGAGCAGGGGCTTGATGGTGGCACGCACCAGCGTGTCGTCGGCCGGATAGACCACACACTCGCAGCTGGTGAGGATTTTGGCTTTCTCGGAGGCTTTCTCTTTCATCGATGCAAAGCCTTCGTTGTGCTCGGCCCCAAGATTGGTGATGACGCCTATGGTGGGCCGTATCATGGCCTGCAGATTGTCCATTTCGCCGGTGGTGGAGATTCCCGCCTCGATGATGGCGAGCGTGGTGTCCACATCGATGTCCCACAGAGAGAGCGGCACCCCGATTTGTGAATTGTAGCTGCGTGGAGAGCGCACGATGTGGTAATCGTCCTTGAGCAGCTGGTAGAGCCATTCCTTGACGGTGGTCTTGCCGCGGCTTCCGGTGATGCCTATCACCGGGATGTCGCGGAATCGGCGCCGGTGGAAGGTGGCCAGTGACTGCAGTGCGTCGAGGGTGTTGTCCACTATCAGAAAGTTGGCGCTGAGCAGCACCAGCGATGCCGCATAGTCACGCTCCACCACAAAGTTGCGCACGCCCCGCTCATAGAGCCCGGCAATGTAGTTGTGACCGTCGTCATTTGGGGTGTGCAGTGCGAAGAACAGGGTCTCGTCGGGGTTGGACAGCGAGCGTGAGTCGGTGAGCAGCTGGCTCACCAGCGACTCCTCGTCGATGAGTCTGCTGTCGCAATGCAGTACCTCGGCAATTTCCAGTATAGAGTATTTCATTTTTAGAGATGATAAATCATGTTTATTGTATCTTGTCGCGTAGTATTTCGTCAAGATAGGGGTATTCTTTTATCAGGTTGCGCAGCACATGGCGCGTGTCGGCATTGAAGCGCTCCACCTGCTCGGGGCTGGCACTCATGGGGCGGTGCTGCAGCCGCTTGTTCACACGCTCGCAGCGTGCCACGGCCTGTGCACTGCGGTCGTCGAGGTAGGTGGCCTGGAACTGCTGCCAGATGTATTCCACCGCCACGTCGCTGGGGTGAACCATGTCGGGGGTGTAGAAGCGGTAGTCGCGCAGGTCGTCCATCACGATTTCGTAGGCCGGGAAATAGTCCACCCGCGGCTGCCGGGCGTTGGCCCGGGCGAGCACGTTGTTCACCGCCACCCGCAGCGTGGCCTTGCTCAGCGAGTTCACCTCCAGCCCGTCGGCAATGTGGCGGATGGGGCTCACGGTGAAAATCACGCGCACCGCTGGGTTGAAGCGCCACAATCGTTCCAGCGCGTCGGTCAGGGTGGTGGTGATGTCGGGCACGGTGGCCATCTCACGCAGGAATTGGTACTGCGGCACCTTGTGGCAGTTGCTCACCACCCGGCCATTGTCGAGACGCCGGTAGACCATGGCCGTGCCCAGCGTGACGACCAGCACCTGGGCCTCGGCCAGATGCCGGTGCGCCTCGGCTATGCGTCGGTTCATGCGGTCCAGGGTGGCCTGCTTGTCGGGCAGGGAGAATCGTGAGTGGAAGGCATAGCTGTTCCACACGCCGTTCTGCTCAAACAGGTCGATGCCTGCCACCGGCTCGGCACTGATGAGCCGCTCCATGCTGGCTGCGATGCTCATGGGGTTGTAGATGGTGCCGAAAGGGTTCACGTCCACCCGCATCATGGCACCACGCATTTTGGCGCCGATGTTGTCGCTGAAGCACGACCCCAGCAGCATCACAGCGTCGCTGTGGTGAATCAAGCCTCGGTTCTCGGCAGTTTTTATGGTGGTGCGGAATTCCATAGTGGTGCTAATTGGAGGTGGTGATGCCCCAGTAATTTAAATCAAACGTCGCTTCCACCGTCGCTTCTATGTCGTCGGGCAAGTTACAGAAGAAGTCAATGCCCGTGCGTGCCTCCAATTCGTCGATGCTGATGGCGTAGTCGCCATAGTTTTTGTTCTTGTCCGACACGTCTTGGTGAATGGTCCACAACCCCATCGCCTGGTAGGTGCCGGTGGATTTGTTGTAGGCAAGGAGGGCCATGTAGAAGTATTTGGGTACCAAGAACCGGTTGTTGCACAATTGGTTATACACGCCCTGCGATGTGGTGCCGTTGAGCGTCACGTCGTCGATGGTGGCCGCTTTCACGACATACAGCGTGTCGCATGCCTGTCCCCACACACGGATTTTGGCTTCCAGGTTCGCCCACAGCACACCATTATGATTTTGCCACTGGGGTTGCATGTTGGTCATGTAGAATGTTTGGTCGTTTTGTTCTGTTGAGCACAGGCGGTCGGCGCTGGGGCAAAGGTGGCCGCGTGAGAACCCGCTGCCCGAGTAATCGTTTTTTCCGGGGCTGTTGGAAATGTCGGGGTCGGCGGCAAAATTGTTGGTACGATCCACGTTTTGCGCCATGTTGCCGGCATGCATCTCGTAGCACGACCAGCGGTTGGCCACTTTGCTGTTGTCCCACTCTATGGAGTAGGTGATGCCATAGTTGCTGGTGCTCTTCACCGACCAGGCGTTGTTGCCGCTCTCGCTCAGGTGCGGGAACTCAAGCCTCCACGACTCGTTGCACTTCGAGCGCCAGCCACTGATGAGGCTGTTGCGGTTCACGTTGTTGTCGAAGGTAGCGCTCATGGTGAACGTGGCCGAGGCCTCGTCGCTCACTTGGTCGCCGAACACGCTCACGGCGCGCAGCGTCAGGCTGCTGCTCACCGTCAGTGTCACCGGGCTGGGGCCGCTCATGCGTGTAGCCGACGTGGCAGGGTCGGTGTCGTCGGTGGTGTAGTAAATCGTGCTGCCGCCGGTGCCGGTGATGGTCACCCGGGTGGCACTGCTGATGTTGCCGCCGGCCGGCGAAATCACGGGAGTGGTCAGCTCCACGGTGGTGGTGATGCTCTCAATCTGCGAGTAGAGGTAGTCGACGCTCTGGTCGCTGTTCTTGAGGTAGATTTTCAGACCCACGCCGTCGGCCGAGCCAAAGGCTCCGCCCACGTAGCGCACGCTATCCATGCCATCGGCATCGTAAGTCTTGACGACGCCGTTTTTCAGGGTGATGGTCATCGACACGGGGTCGGAGGCCATGGCGTTCACGGTTGCCACCATAACGAGGAGGCTCAGTAATGCTAACTTTTTCATTGCTCGTCCTCCTATCGTTATTTAACAACTTTCTTTCCGTTCACGATGTAGATGCCACGGGGCAGGTCGCTCCACGACTGGCGCATCTTCACACCCAGCAGGTTGTAGATGCCGGTGGGGCGCTGGGCCATGCTGTCGCGCGTGAGGTCGTCGACCACGGTGATGATGGGCTCGCTGGTGTCGTCGGCGAATTTCAGATGCACGCCCTGTGTGGTCGGCACCTCAAAGTAGGCTGTGGTGCCGTCCACGGTGACGCTTGAGCCATCCACCCAGTCCACACCGCCGGCCTCGTCCATGAAACGCTGCGAGCGGTCGGTGTTCAGGGTGGTGGGGGTATAGACACCCACAAATGAATACTCATCGTATTCACCCACTTGGCCGATGCGCTTGGGGCCGTTGGCCCGCGTGCCGGCAATGGTGTGCGTGATGCGTTGCGGCTCGGCGCTGCTCAGGGTGGTGGCCCCGAAGGTCATCACGGTGATGTCGTTGTTGGGCTTCACCAGATAGGGCTTTCCTGCCTCGATGCCGGATGCCTGGGTGAAAAGCATGTTGCCGGCTGCGTACAGCGAGCCGCTCATGGGGCTGGTGACAGGCTCTCCCTGCTCCAGGCCGCTGAATTCCATCACCTTGCCGTCGAAGTCATCGAGGTCGAACGGCAGGGTGAGCGGTGTCCACACGTTGGCGGCGAAAGTGCGTTTGTAGCGCACGGCCACATCGTTCAGGTCGTCGTCGGGTTTCACAAACTCCTTCTTGGCATCCACCACATAGGTGACATCGGCCAAGCCGTTCTGCTCAAGCGGGAAGTACGTGTCTTTGCCGTCGATGGCCGTGCCGGCCACGATGGCGCTCAAGTCGACCAGCGCCCCGTCGTAGGGCGTGGCGTAACCTTTCTCCAGTCCGTCGGTGATAGCCACGCCACCACCCACTCGCACATCGTTCACCGCCACCCAGTCGGCCAGGTGACTGTCGTATTCATCGGCCGTGATGGCTGTTGCCTCGGTGGTTGCCTCGGTCACGGGGTCGGCAATCACCAGGAACGCGGTGTTGGTCTTTCCTTCCACCGGCTCGAACTGGGGCATCCCCGTGGTTTCGTTAACGCTGTATTTGCCCACTATCCATCCTGCCAAGTGCTGGTTGTACTTCAGGTTGCGCGTGGGCAACATGTCGCCGTGGAAAACGATGGCACCTGAGTTGTCGCGCACATAAGTGTCGGTGCCGTGCACAGTCAGCACGCGGGCGTTGCAGCCGTCGGGCAGCGACAGGCGCACCGTGGTGCCCGGCTCCTGCTGCTTGAGCTCGCTCAAACCCGTCACGGTGGTCAGCGGTTGCTCGGTTTTCTTGCGGAAGATATACACCAATGGCAAGTTGGTGGTTTCTCCGTCATAGCAAGAGAAGCGGGTGTTTTGTGCATTATAACGGATATTATTGCGCGAGTTGTTGCCTTGGAAAACAATAGTGGCCTCATGTGTGTCGCTGTCGATGACGATAGTGGCTTTTGCATTGTCGTCCTTGGTGGTTTCGGTGCCCAGATAATTGCTGCTGTTGGACGACGCGTAGAGGTAGCCGCTGCCGGTGTTGAAATACCAAGCGCCGGAGGTTCCCTCCAGAGTTAGGATTTGTACCCCGCTGCCGGGAGTTGTCGTCTTGTCGGCGATGGTGATGGGTGCTTGGTCGCGGTAGTTAGCGTTGGTCTGTGGCCCCATGGCGTAGGCGTCGCCGTCGTTCTTGCTGCTGGTGATGATAATCAGGTCGCCATCGGCCAGCGTGCTTGCGTTGGTCACCAGCTCATAGGTGCCATCGCCAGTGGGGTCGTCAATCGGGTCGTCGCCACCGCCGCCACTGCCCGAGGTGCTGTAAGTCACTGCGATGGATTTCACGTACAAAGCCCTTTTGGCGCTCGTCTGCGACAGGGTCACCACAATCGTGCCGCTGGCACTGCCCGTGAGGGTGTAAGGGGTGGCGGTCGCTGTCAGCGATTGCTCCGAGCCAAAGGCCGCTCCGCCCACGGTGACGTTGAGCTTGGCCGAGGTGCCCGAGGCCCCTGCGGCATTGACCTTGATTTCGGTGATGGTGCCGCTGATACCGTTGGTGGTGAGCGTGAGGTGACTCACGGCAGCACTGCCGGTGCCATAGTGGATGCCTCTATTGCTTTCGAAAGTCGACTCTGCGGCATCGCTGGTCACCGTCCATGCCACGCCGTCATCGGCTGTGCCGCTGCCGCGGCAGGCCGCGGTAAACGTCAGCGTCGACGTTTCGGCCCAGCATGTGCCGGCACACAGCATCAGCATGGAGAGTAGGGTGGATAAGTGTTTCATCTTATTTTGCTTTTGTTTTGATATTTCTTGCAACCTACAAATTTAGCAAATATTCGCCAAACTCGGTCACAAAATCCGATGAAACACACCACATTTTGGGTAAAACCGAAGAAAATCGCTTTTTTTTGTTGCCGTTTGACAATCATTTTTGTAACTTTGCCCCGCTTTTAGGCAATGGAGTGATGCTCGAGTGGCTGAAGAGGCACGCCTGGAAAGCGTGTATACGTCAAAAGCGTATCCCGAGTTCGAATCTCGGTCACTCCGCAAAAGTCCCGACTCCTGTCGGGGCTTTTTTTGGTATGACGGGCATGTTATACATCTGTGGTGAAAGTCCACACGGGGCGTAGTCACCGACGAACCCTATAGCGACTTGCAAGTTTCAAGCGGTGACGCTTGGGAGAGAAGAAGCAATAGCGAAATCGTGGCTTGA
>JAFUWD010000057.1 GCA_017483645.1 Muribaculaceae bacterium
AGCGAAAACCAAAACTCTCGCTCCCCGACCTACCCGATTGTAGTGGATTGCGGTGTACTAAAAAAATGGGGCTGATACAATAAAACGGACACAAATGAGTTTATTAAGTAGTGACTAAAATTTTTTCTTACGATAATGAGAATAATGAAATCATGCATAGTGGCATTGGCCGCAGTGGCGATGGCCCTGCCGTCATGGGCCAAGAGCGATATCAAGGACACTGAGTTCAACCCCATCACCACAGGTGTGACCTCGCTCAGCATCACCCCCGATGCCCGAGGCGCGTCGATGGGCGACCTGGGTGCCGCTTCCGACCCTGATGTCAACTCCCAGTTCTGGAATCCGTCGAAGTATGCCTTTGCCTACAGCAGCGCTGCCGTGTCAATCAGCTACACGCCGTGGCTGCGCAAGATTGTGAACGATATTTATCTGGCCAATCTTACCGGTTACTATAAAATCGGTAGCGGCGACAACCAGGCCGTGAGCGCATCGCTGCGTTATTTTTCGTTGGGTGAAATCAACAGCACCGAAGAGGGCGGGGCTTCATTGGGAAGCATCAGCCCGTTTGAAATGGCGGTAGACGCTGGCTACTCACGCAAGTTGAGTGAGAAATTCGCTATGGGTGTGGTGCTTCGTTACATTTACAGTGACTTGGGCTATGGCGGTGGCAACACGGCCGGAACGAGCGATAAAACCTCGGGCTCGTCGGCTTTCTCGGCCGATATTTCGGGCTACTACACCACTTATCCCATCATTGGCCGCAACGAGTGCCAGTGGTCGCTGGGCTTCAATATCTCGAACATTGGTTCCAAAGTGTCGTATAACAGTGGCAATGACCCCGCTTTCCTGCCCGCAAACTTGAAGCTGGGTACCTCCTTCACCTTCCCCTTGGCCGACTATCACAATCTCACCATCGCGGTCGATGCCAATAAGCTGCTGGTGCCGGCAAGGCCCCGCGTGCAAGATTATGAAGATACGGCCGACTATGAGGATGCATTGCAAAAATGGAAAGACAAATCGTCGATTAGCGGTATTTTTGATTCGTTCAAGGACAACGCCCTGAAAAGAATCACATTTTCGGTGGGTGCCGAGTATGCCTACAACCAGCAGTTCTTCCTGCGCGGTGGATATTATCACGAGAGTAAATTTAACGGAAACCGTCAGTATTTTGGCTTGGGAGCCGGATTCTCGCTCAATGTGGTGCGTCTTGACGCGGCCTACATGATTGCCACTGCGCAAAATAGTCCTCTGGACCAAACGCTGCGTTTTACCCTCACTTTCGATATGGACGGCATCAAGAATCTCTTTGGCCGCAAGTAAAAGATGGCGCGCATAGGATTGGGATTTGACGTCCACCGCTTGGTCGAAGGCCGCGACTTGTGGCTCGGCGGGGTGAAGATTGAGCACGACAAGGGGTTGCTGGGGCACAGTGATGCCGACGTGGCCATTCATGCCTTGTGCGATGCCCTGCTGGGAGCGGCCAGTTTGCGCGACATCGGTTACCATTTCCCTGATTCAGACCCCCGTTACAAGGGCATCGACAGTCGCAAGCTACTGCGACAGGTGGCATTGCTGCTTACCGAGAAAGGCTACCGATTGGGCAATTGTGACATCACCATCTGTTGTGAGCAGCCAAAAATCAATCCGCATGTGCCGGCCATGATTGAGCAACTGGCGCAGTGCATGCAGTGTCGACCCGACCAGGTGTCGGTGAAAGCGACTACTACCGAGCGGCTTGGGTTTACGGGCCGCGGTGAAGGCATTGCCGCCTATGCGGTGGCATTGATAGAGACTGAAAGCGAGGCGACGTTATGAAATCGTCTCGCCTGCCTTTAGAAAACAGAATTCCATATTTGGATGTTTTGCGCGTCATCGCCACCGTGCTGGTGCTGCTGGTGCACGCACCCATCGCACGCTATGCCGACTACGGCGACACGCCCTCAAGGCTCTATCCGTTCTACATCGTGGTTGTCACCATTGGCAGCAAGCTTTTTTTTATGATTTCCGGCGCATTGTTGCTGCCGGTGCGGCGCTCTTGGCGGGAATTCCTGAAACGCCGCTTGCATGTGGTGCTCATTCCGCTTATAATATGGTCATTTCTATATCTGCTGTCGCGTGCTTATACCGGAAATCTAAGCCCTCGGCAATTGATTTCAATCTTTTTCTATCCCATTGACTCATCGTTGTGGTTTGTCTATGTGATGGTGGTGTTCTATGTGTTCATGCCGGTACTGTCGCGCTGTGTCGAAGCCGTGGGCAAGCGGGGCGTGGAGTTGTATTTGGCGCTGTGGATACTATCGTCGTTCATTCCCTATCAGCACGGTGTGTTCATGGGATGGGAGCAGTTCTCGCACAACATGTTCTCCAGTTTCTCGGGCTATCTTGGCTATGTGGTGATGGGATATTACCTGCATCGCTGGCCTGTGCGCTTGAGTGAACGTCGCGTGAAGTTGGGCTTGGCGTTGTTTGTGCTGGTGTCGGTTGTGGTTTTCCCGGTATTTGAGTTCACTATTCAAAATCATTTTGGCCTTAGTTATCAGCAGCACCTTGACACGGTCACCTACGACATCAGCATCAATACGATTGCCATGGGCGTGCTTTTGTTCATCATGGCGCAGCATTTTGCGCCGGCAAGCTATGCAGTGGCGGGGAAAAAAGGATTGTCACCGGTTGTTGGGCGGGTGGCCAACTGCTCTTACGGTATTTATCTGTCGAATATGCTCACCCTGCGTTTTCTGGTATGGCCGGCCACTCGGCCGTGGCTGGAAACGCTGCCATGGATTGTCGATGGCCTTGTGTGCGCTGTGCTGGTGTTAGTGCTGACCTATGCGCTGTGCCGTGTGATCATGCTCACGCCATTCAGTAAATATGTGATTGGGCGTTGATGGTTTTGCCTTCATTATTCATTCGTTTTTCAAAAATAATTACTAACTTTACATCAGATTATTGTTACATAAACCTGATGTAAAAACATGAAACGCTTTCTGATTATGATTGCCGTGGCGGTTATGAGTGTGCCCACGGTTTTTGCAGCTGTCGATATTGATGGAACGTCTTATCAGGTCGACACGCTGATACACAGGCAAATAGGACCAGGCGTGATGAACACTGTGGTGCGTCTTCCTCAGTACCCGCTCAATGTGTATGTGCTGGAAACCGACCTGAACAATCCTTACAACCGTGTGGAAACCACGTTGGGAAACAATACCGTGGGCAGTACCGAACTGCTGACGAAAGCCTATACCCGAAACAGGACGGCCACCAAACGCCCATTTGCCGCATGCAATGCCAACTTCTGGGTGGTGGGAGGCAGCGGAGCTCCCTGGAATGTGTATGCGCTGGGCACTCCGATGGGTGCTGTGGTGCGAAACGACACCACCTATGTGAACACCAACACCACTGCCGACCAGTGGGACGGAGGCCCCACTCGCACGGGAGCTACCGCCATTACACACGACAAGACGGTGTACAACGGGCGATTCATGTGGTATGGAAAAGTGAAGGGCGACAAACTGCCCGGTGAACTGGATTTCTCAAATGTGAACCGCCGTTGCCTGAACAATGACTTGGCCCTGTGGAACGCAGCTTACAGCCGTACCCGTGCCTTTGAGGACGATTGGGTGGGGCACAACGAGCGCGGCGATAATCAGACCGATAATTATTATTTGACCTTTGCCGAGGGCGAAAACTGGGCCGTGAGCAAAGATATGCGGTTTGTGGTGGCCGAAATTGTCAAGGGTGCCGATCGACAGAAACTGGGTGATTATGATGCCTGCCTCACGGCCACCGGCAACAAAAAAGCTGCGCTGGAAGCGCTGGCGGTGGGTGATGAAATCCTCATCAGTTCGAGTTGGATGGTGAACGACCCCGACCGCGAGAAAATTTTCATCGATGTGGAGAATATGGTGGAAGGTAATGCCTACATCATGCATAACGGTGAACTCACCAACCGAAACTATGACGAAACCTATAATTCTCAGGTTTACTCACGCACCTGCTATGGCTCGAGCGCCGATGGAAAGCGCCTCTATATGATTGTCATCGACAAGGCTACCAGTAATTTGTATGGAGCAAGTGCGGGTTGCCCCACAGCAGTGGCATGCCAAATTCTGAAAGGCTTGTGCCCTGATGTGACCGAGATTGTGAATTACGATGCCGGCGGTTCGGCCGAGATGATGGTGCATGGTACCATCATCAACACCACCACCGAGGGAACGCCCCGCGCCGTGGCCTGCGGTTGGATGCTGGAGGCCGTGGGCGAGGAGGACAACGTGGTGGCTTCGATAGCCTTTGCCGACTACAAGGTGACGATGCCTGTCTACTCGTCGCACCGTCCGCGCATTCTGGGCTACAATGCCCGTGGCGAGCTGGTGGACACCGACGTGC
>JAFUWD010000096.1 GCA_017483645.1 Muribaculaceae bacterium
TCGGCAGCAGAAGTTAAAGGAAGATGGGGGCTGAAATGCCCTGAAAGCAAGCCAAACCGCCGTATGCCGAACGGCACGTACGGTGGTGTGGGAGGAAAGGGAGCGAAAACCAAAACTCTCGCTCCCCGACCTACCCGATTTGCTATGCAGTGAATGTCAGCGCTTGTCGCCGTTCACTCGCTCATAGACTGCGGCATCGATAACGGCCATGGTCACCAGATTCACGATGTCGCGCACGGGGGTGTGGATGCTGGTGAAGTGGATGGGCTTGTTCAGACCAATCTGGATGGGACCAATCACCTCGGCGGCACCCATCTCGAGCAGCATCTGGAACACGGTGTTGGCCGCACTCAGGTTGGGGAACACCAGCGTGTTGACATCCTTTCCCTTGAGGGTGTTGAAGGGGAACGTCTTGTCGCGCAGCTGCTTGTTGAGCGCATACTGGATTTGCATCTCGCCATCCACGGCAATGTTGGGGTACTGCTCATGCAGCACGTTCACCGCTTCGTGAATCTCGATGGGGCCGTGCTCGGGGTTGGAGCCGAAGTTACTGTAGCTCACCATAGCCATGACGGGGTAGTGGGCATAGTTCTTCACGGCCTCGTGGGTGAGACGCGCGATGTCGACCAGCTCATCCGTGTCGTTGTTGTGGTTGATGCTGGTGTCGGCAATGAAGAATGCGCCCCGCTTGGTGTTGAGGATGTGCATGGTGGCGAAGTGGTTATAGCCCGGCTTGATGCCGATTACCTCCTTGGCAATCTTCACGGTGTTTCCGCCTCCGGCATAGGTGCCGGTGATGAAAGCGTCGGCGTCGCCCGTTTCGACCATCATCATGCCGAAGTAGTTGCGGTCGTACATCTTTTCGGAGGCCTCCATCAGATTGATTCCGTCGCGCTGATGCTTGCCGGCGAGCAATCCCGCGAATTTCTTGCGGCGTGCAGCCTCGCGGTCGTGGCGCGGATTGACGATGGTAATGCCCTTCAAATCCAGGTCGAGGCGTTTGGCGCGCTTGGCAATCATCTCCTCGTTGCCCAGCAAAATGGGGTAGCAGGTGCCGTGCTGGAACGCGTAGACCGCCGCTTGCAGCATATTGTCGGTGTTGGCCTGGGCAAAGACAACACGTTTGGGGTGGCGCTTGGCCGCTTCGGTGAAGCGACGCAGCAACTTGTCGTCGTAGCCCATGAGTTTGCGCAATTCCAGACGGTAGGCATCCAGATCCTTGATGGGCCGTGTGGCCACACCGCTGTCCATGGCGGCCTTTGCCACGGCGCTCGACACTACCGTGATAAGGCGCGGGTCGAGTGCTTTGGGCAGGATGTATTGCGGGCCGAACTTGATGTTGTTCATCTTGTAGGCGGCGTTGACGATGGGCGGCACGGTGCGCTTGGCCAGGTCGGCGATGGCGTGTACGGCAGCCAGTTCCATGGTCTCGTTGATTTCGGTGGCACCGCTGTCGATGGCGCCGCGGAAAATGTAGGGGAATCCCAGCACATTGTTGATTTGGTTGGGATAGTCGCTGCGGCCGGTGGCGAAAATCAGGTCGGTGCGCGACGCAATGGCCTCGTCGTAGGCAATTTCCGGGTCGGGGTTGGCCAACGCGAAGACGATGGGCCGTGGAGCCATCGACTGCACCATTTCACGCGTCACCACGTCCTTGACCGACAAACCCAAGAACACGTCGGCTCCCTCCATGGCTTGTGCCAGCGTGGTGATGGGGCGGGATGTGGCAAACTCGCGTTTTTGTTCGTTCAGCCCTTCGCGGCTGGTGGTGATAACGCCCTTGCTGTCGCACATGACGATGTTCTCGCGCTTCACGCCCAGTGCCATGTAGAGCCGGGTGCAGCAAATGGCCGCCGCCCCGGCACCGTTCACCACGAGGCGCACGTCCTTGGCTTTTTTGCCTTGCAGTTCCAGCGCGTTGATGAGTCCGGCGCCGCTGATGATGGCTGTGCCGTGCTGGTCGTCGTGCATGACAGGAATGTTGCATTCGGCCTTGAGCCGTCGTTCTATCTCGAAACATTCGGGTGCCTTGATGTCCTCCAGATTGATGCCGCCGAATGTGGGTGAAATCGCCTTGACCGTGTGGATGAACTTCTCGGGGTCGCGCTCGTCGACTTCGATGTCGAAGCAGTCGAGGCCGGCAAAAATCTTGAACAGCAATGCTTTCCCCTCCATCACCGGCTTGCCTGCCAGCGCGCCGATGTTGCCCAGTCCCAGCACGGCGGTTCCGTTGCTGATAACGGCCATGAGGTTGCCCTTGTTGGTGTAGCGGTAGGCATCGGCCTCGTTTTGCTGGATTTCCAGGCAAGGGTAGGCCACGCCGGGCGAGTAGGCCAGCGAAAGGTCGGTTTGCGACTGATAGGGTTTGGTGGGAGTTGTTTCAATTTTTCCGGGCTTGCCTTCCATGTGGTAGTCAAGCGCCATTTTTTTTGTTATCTTAGCCATAGTAGTGCGATAGTAAGTGTTGATTTCGGGAAAGAATTGTTTCTTTGCCGAGCATACAAAGTTACGAAAAAACGAGTGCAGAACAAAAGAATTTATTCTTTTTTATGCCGAGTGCGAGTAACTTCGGCGAAGCCAGCGTTACGAAAAAACGAGTGCAGAACAAAAGAATTTATTCTTTTTTATGCCGAGTGCGAGTAACTGTAACTATTTCGACTTTAATTACCTGTACATGAGCATCGCAGATGCTAAGCGGGTCGTAGACCCAGCTTTGTACGAAAGACCATGCAAGTGCATCGAAGATGCACGCAGCTTGGTCCAAAGGAGCGAAAAAAAGGTGCGTCGAAGACGAACTTCATCAAACACAGTGAGAGCAGCATGACTGTAAAAGTTCCCCTACGAGGCACTTACCGCCTGCATCTCCGTTGGCTGACTGAGAGGGAGTTAAGCTGCTCCCCTAAGTTAGGGGAGCTGGCGCGATGCGACTGAGGAGTGTGTCGGGCCAAGTGGGTGCCACCCTCGCTGTGTGGACACACGCCCCCGGCCCGTTGGGCCACCCCCTCAACTTAGAGGGGGACCTGAAGCTGCTCCCCTAAAGTGGTGAGCTGGAGAAGGTTCGTCTTCGATGAACGGCCCTGTGGCAAGGCGCCGGTGCTGGGTGATGCGTCGGAGACGCATGATATGCCTCGTAGAGGCTGTCTGTCGGGGTGTGCTATTTTGCCGGTCAAAGTGAATACTTTCTGCTAAATTTAAAGCAATTTAACAAATTGGGGGGTAAATTGTTAACTTTTGTGTAAATTTGCCAATCAATAGGTTGTTTATACTATCATTTGCTTGAAACTGAATTAAAATTACTAATAATTAACCCTAAAATCCGCAACTATCATCCAATACACGATTAAGGGTAGATTTATGAGTCGTTAGTAGCAGCTTTCAGTAAAAAGCAACAGCACAACATCAATATGTAGCCACCATCCCCTTACCCCACGATGCGACTTGAGGTAA
>JAFUWD010000097.1 GCA_017483645.1 Muribaculaceae bacterium
CCGTGGTAGAGGGCGGCCCGCACGCGGGTGCGGCGGTCCACGCCGCGACTGTCGAGCCGGCGGTCGGCCTCGGCGATGAGCGGCAGGTCGGCCTCGGTGGTGGTGTAGGCCTTGTAGCGGGCCTCGACGGTGTCGACGGCGGCCCGCGCGGCCCGCTCAGTCATGCCGCCGTGGCCGCAGGCGGCCAGCGCCAGCAGCGCCGCCACCACCCCGGTTATCACATGCACTATGTTCCGGCAACCGTTCATCACACGCAAAAATAACAATTATTCAAGGAAAAACATGGTTTTTTTGAAAAAAGAACCGTTTCAAACGCAAAATGGAGAAACGTGTGCATTGTTGAAAATCTGTCAAAGGAATCTAAGGTCTTCCGAGTTGCAATAACTTTGGAATGGTGTGTAAAAAAGATGCGGGCGCTCATGATTGAGTGTCCGCATTCTCAATGCTGTAAAAACCGGCGTGTGCGCGGTTTGTGCGATCAAGTGGTCAGTTTTGCTCGGTTTGCTCGGGAGCGGCCACCACATTGATATAGGTGTGCCCTGCCCTGTGCTGGAACTCGACGGTTCCGTCGACCAATGCATAAAGCGTGTGGTCCTTGCCCATACCCACGTTCAGACCGGGGCGGTGCTGGGTGCCACGCTGGCGGCGAATGATGTTGCCAGCCTTTGCAAATTGCCCACCAAAAAGTTTCACGCCGAGTCGTTTGCTTTCGGACTCGCGACCGTTCTTCGAACTACCTACACCTTTTTTATGTGCCATAATCGATACGTTTTTAATGGGTTAAGCAATAACTTGTTTGATCTCGAGTTGTGTGAACTGCTGACGGTGTCCGTTAAGACGACGATAGCCTTTGCGGCGTTTTTTCTTGAAGACGATGACGTGCTCACCCTTGACGAGCGGATTCATCACTTCGCAAACCACTTTGGCTCCTTCGACGGTGGGAGCGCCCACAGTCACTGCTCCATCGGCATCGACGAGGAGAACTTTGTCGAACTCGACAGCGTCGCCTTCCTTCTTGTCGTTTCCGAGGAAGTGGACAAACAATTTCTTGCCGGCTTCGGCGCGGAACTGCTGTCCCTGAATTTCTACAATTGCGTACATTTAATAAATTGTATTACAAGTTGGTCCGTACGGCGGTCGGTGCTGTGCGCCGACACTTATTTGTGCCTTTCGGAATAATAGCGGGTGCAAAGGTAATAAAAAATTGACAATTAACAATTATCGTAGCGCAATTTTCAAGATTTTTTTCATTCCGCACGTTTAGCGTGCCGAGAAATCTTGTGCCGGCGAGGTCAGTTGTCGGTGTCGTAGCGCCCGGTTGACTCTTCGATGAGCACGAGTTTGTTGTCGCGCCACTGGTAGACCGAGAAATAGAGGTCGTTGTCGACGCGATATCTGCCCGTGATGCGTCGGCTGCTGCTGTCGTAGTAAGGATCCATGATGTTGTAGAAGTTCTCCACCAGAGTGAAGCGGTGCAGCTTGTCGTCCCAGACGTATCCATCGTAGGTGAAGCCTCCGTAGGCGTTTGTCGGTCCCAGGCAGATTTGCAGGTCGGGAATGCCGTCAAAATTGATGTCTTCTTCAGCGATGTCCCCGAATCCGGTCCAGAAATTCACATCAAGTGGCAACGTTTCGCTGGTAATGGCATACACGGGGCCGTTTTTGTCGATGACAAAGGTGATGATGCTGTCGACCACTAAATTCCCGTCGTCGTCAATCGAGGTGCATATTTGTGACTTAAAGGAGAAGTCACTTCGCTGCGGTGTGTAGCTGCCGGCCGCATGAACATTCAGTGCCAGTGCCATCAGCCAAGCGGTAATTGAGAGACAATTTTTCATTTTGGTGTTATGTTAAGGTGTCAATTTTTCACTGGGTCCACGATGATGATATCTTCGATGGGTGTGCCGCCAAAGTTTGTTCCGTCGTTATAGGTGCCGAAGAGGCGGTAGTGACCGTTGGCGACGGCTTGTCCGCTGTTGGAGCGCTGGTTCCATGTGACGGGGAATGAACTGGTGGTTGTGTTCCACACCAAGCGTCCGGCGGTGTCGGTGACCTTGACATCGACCTGCGGTGTCGAGCCCAGATTGCTTGAGAAGCCGATGGTGACCGGTTGTCCCTTGGTGGCCATGATGTCGGGCGTGGAGAGTTTGGCACCGTTGTCCTGACCGACCATGAAGTTGATGGTGCGCGATGTGGCGTTGCCGGCCACGTCGAAGACGGTGAACGTGAGTCGGTGCAAACCGTCGCTCATGCCGGTAATCGGCATGGCCACATCCACCTGCTTGCCGTCGTTGGAGCAAGTGGCAAAAGCCTTGATGTTGAAGTCGGAGGCTTGGCCGTCGTCGAGCAGCACTTTCATGCTGTTGCCCACCGATTGCGATTGTGTGTTGATGGCATGGTCGTCGGTGGCGCGGACGTAGAGCGTGGAGTTCGATGCCACAATGGAGCCGTCACCAAAGCTGTTCTCGTCGTTGAAATAGAGGCTTTCGACCACGGGTGCCTGGGTGTCGTTGATAGCCTTGGCCGGGTCGTAGTCCTTGATGCGCACATTGCGCAGTTCGCCGTTCACCATGTTGTGGGTGCCTTGCTGGTGCGCATAGATGCGCAGTATGCCGGGCGATGTGCTGCTTTGTGTGTAGCGCGGCACAACAATCTTTGCGGTGAAGTGTCCACGGTTCACAGTGCCTTTGACCTCGGCCAGCAGTTCGCGCTCCTTGTAGATTTTACGATAGTTGGCTATTCCGCCCGCACTGATGACACGGATGCTGTCGAAAAGTTCCTCGTGGCCGTAGAGCGAGGCGTAGGCCTCGCCTGTGAAGTTGGAGTTGACGGTAGTGGAGCCGTCGAGGGTGACATCGGCCTCGATGTTGATTTCCTGCAAGGGATAGATGTCGATGCCGGCGGCCGTCACCGCTTTGCCATTGATGCGTGTGATGGTGACGTTGGGCTTGGGATAGTTGATGTTGATGGCTGGGTCGCCCAAAAGGGCAAACACCAGCTTGTTGCTGTTCGACCCGGTGAAGTGCAGCTTGCTGTTCTTGTAGGCCTCGCCCAGTGTGGGCATGGTGCCCTTGGCTTGATAGGTGAACATGGCGTTGACGAAGGCTCGGTTCAACTCGTCGTTGCTGCTGGCGTAGGCCGCGCGGGTCGATCCCAGCACGGCGATGCATCCGCCGTCGGGTTTGTGGAACATGGCATCGGCCACTCCGCGCTGATCGCTGTCGTACCGCGCCACGTCACAGCAAGCGGTGGTCCAGATGGGCAAGTGGGTGAACGATGTGTTCAGGGCGTCGTTCTTGGTCCACATGTGCGCTTGCTTGGTGAACATATTGGGTCCGGCATGTCCTACATAGGTGGCAAAATATTGTCCCTGCTGCGACAATTCCACCCAGTGCCGCTTGCCCTCCTTTGAAGTGCGGTTGCGCTCGTCCACAGCCGGCTCGTCGATGGCTCTGGGGAACATGGGGCAGTACACCTTGTTGATGTTCATTTGCGTCAGCAGATTGTCCTTGAGAATGTTTGCAACGCCCTCGGTTTGCGACATGTGCAGTCCGTCGTCATAGTCGTCGCAGGTGAGCATGATGTTGTTTCGCCAAGAGCCGTAATCGGGTTCGGCAACGTATTTGATGAGTTTGTCGACATTGCTGCGAGCCTCGTTCTCGTTGTTGCAAGTGAAACGTCCCACACCGATGCACAATTTGTCGCTGGCGATGTCGCGTCCAGAATTGTCGAGCAGGAAGCCGAAAAAGTCGTCGGTTGTGTACGAGTCGCGTTCAGAGTCGCTGCCCGGAGTTTCGTAGTTCACCACCAGGCTGCCATGATTTCCCATGACGTTGCGGTTGTCGTAGGTGCCATTGCCCAGCATCAGCAAATTCTTGAAGATGCCGTTGCAGCGGTCGTAGAGCATCTTGCACAGCAGGCGCACGGCCATCGGGTCTTTGGCTCCTGAAGAAAACTCGTTAAATATGTGTTCCTGCTCGACCACAGCCACCTTGATGCCGTCGACCTGTTCGTGCAGCCGGGCCACTCTTAAAGCCTGCTCATAGAAGGTCTTGCTGGTGACAATAAGCAGTTCGGGGATTTCCATGGCATGGAGGTCTTGATTCTCGACCGCATGGTAGCCGCCGATATGCTTCAATTCTTTGGTGGGGTCGAACATCACATACTGAGAGTAGCCGGAATTGGCCTTGTGGCTGAATGTGCGCCCGCCTGTGGCCTGCGTGAGGGTCATCGACACAGGAGCCAGCGGCTTGTCGATGTTCCACACCACCACATTGCTTCCGGCACCCGGCAGCATGACCGATTGTGAGGTGCTTGCCGCCGAAAATCCCATGCGCAGTTGGTTGTCGTTGTCGGTGGGCAGGATGTTGTTGTGCTCGTAGGTGATGATGAAATAATCCAGTTTTGCACTGTTGATTACTCCTGAAACGGCTGTGATGCCCGCTTCCATCTGTCCGCGCTGTTGCAGACTGGGCAGCTCGATGTCGGCCGCCGGCGAAGCGATGCGGTAGAAGATGTAGTTGCTGCCCGGTGCGGCGATGGTGGACGAGTAGGGGAGTTCCAGGCGGCTGGTGCCGGATGTGATGGCGGCGTTCACCTTGGCCGATTCCGACACTTGCGCCGCGTAGACGGTGCGCACATTGATGACCGTGCTGGCCAACTGGGGCAGATAAAAGTCGATGACAGCATTGTTCACGGTGATGTCCTCGCCCAGTAGCTGGCGTCCCGAATAGCTGAGCGTGCACAGGTCGCTCTCGTGCCAGAAGTAGTCGACGCTGGTGCTCACCGGTGTGCCTGTGGTTGCGGTGGAAGCCGGAGCCACAGTGATGGTCGGCTCGGCCGATGTGGCTTCGGTCAAGAAATAATATCCAGCATTGTCGTAACCATTATCATTGCGTGAATAAGTGTTGTCGTAGGTGAAACTCACCGGTCCCTTGCCGTAAAAAATAATTTTGTTGTTCTGCCTCATCACCGGAACGGGTTGCAAGTCGTCGATATGCGTGCCGTCGAGCAGTTCGCTCAGCAGTCCGCCGCCCTGTCCGAAAATTCTGACATTTTGTGGAGCAGTGAAGCCCATGGCCTGAAGCTCGTTGTAGGTGATTTGATACACCCCATTGTCGGGTATCGAGATTTTTACCCATCGTCCGCTGGCAAGTTTGGACGATGTGGCAAAAGCAGTGGCGGGCAAAGCCTGTGCACCCAAAGCGGCGCCCATGGCGCACAATATTGCGAGAACGGTTTTGAAGACAGATGATTTTGTCATTTTTTATCGGGATAATGGTTGATTGATTATGTGTATTCGTGTTTTGGGAGTTATTCCCCTGTGGTTATTGGATCCAGCACCACAAGATGACCGATGGGTGTGCCGCCAAAATTGGTTCCGTCGGAATAGGTGGCGAAGAAGCGGTAGGCGCCCGGTGCCACGTTGGCTCCGTCATTGTCGGTCAGAGGCCATGCAACAGGGAACGTCTTGGTCGTGGTGTTCCACACCAGCTTGCCTAATGCGTCGGTTACCTTCACCTGCACCTCGGGTGTCTCTTTCAGGTTGCAATCAAACGAAAAATCTGCTTGCTGGCCGCGAATTTTCATGATGTCGTCGACAGTGAGCTGGGCCTCGTGGTCCTGCGTGACAACAAACGAGATGGAGCGCTTGGAGGAATTGCCCACGGCATCTTTGAGCGTGAGCGTGAGCGTGTGGTGCCCGTCGGCCAGGTTGGTGACAGGATAGGCGATGGACAGGGTGCGGCCATCGTCGAGGCAAGTGGCGTAAGCCATGACATTCGAGTAGGTAGTTTTTCCTTGGTCGAGAATCAATGAAACCGTGGTGCCTACCGAGCGGCTTCCCTGCGTGGCCATGCCGAAGTTGTCGGTTGCCAGGATATAAAGTGTCGAGTTTGACGGAACAATGGCGCCGTCGCCCATATTGTCGTTGTCGTTGAAATACATCGACTCAATCACGGGCGGCTCCTTGTCGGTGGGGGCGTTTTGTGCGTTGAGTGCGTTGATTTTTAAGCAAGCGGCATGTCCGTTCACCATGTTGCGTGTGCCGTCTTGATGGGCATAGACGCGCACCAGGGCCGAGACACCGTAAGCGCTGAGGTAGCGAGGCAGTACCACTGTGCCGGTGAAAATTCCATTCACCACGCGTCCTTTGACCTCGCCCAGCAGTTCCCGCTCGTGATAGACGGTGAGCGATTCCTCCACATTGGTGGAACTGTTTTTGCCTTTGACGGTGCCATAGGTGCGCTCGTTACTGTAAATCGACGCATAGGCATCGCCGGTGAAGAGCGAGTCGATAGCCGTTCCGTCTTCAAGCATCACCTGTGCCTCAATCTTTACAGCATGAGCCGGATAAACGGTTACTATGTCTGATTCAATCGATTTGTTGTTGACTTTGGTGATTTGGAACAGTGGTTTGGGGTAATTCACTTCCATTGCCGGGTCACCCAGCAAAAAGAATGTGAGCTTGTTGGAATTGTCGCTGGTGAACCAGTTCTTGGCTTGGCGGTAAGCCTCGCCCAGCGTGGTGGTGCTGTGGGTGGTCTGGTAGGGGAACAGCGCGCGGATGAATGCGCGGTTGAGCAAGTCGTTGCTGCTGGCAAATGCCATGCGTGACGAGGTGAGCATGGCAATGGCGCCGCCGTCGGGTTTGTGGAACATCACTTCAGCCACGCCCCGTTGGTCACTGTCGTAGCGTGCCACATCGCAGCAAGCTGTCGACCAGATGGGGAAGTGGTTGAAACTGGTGTTCTGCACGTCGGTCATGGTCCACATGTGGGCCACCTTGGTGAAGCCTGTAGGGCCGGCGTGTCCCACATAAGTGGCAAAGAACTGCCCCCTTTGAGAAAGCTCGGCCCAGTGACGTTTGCCTTCGGTAGCCGTTTTCTCATTGGCACCGATGCGTGGCTCGTCCACGGCACGCGGATAGATGGGGCAATACACTTTGTTCATTTGCATCTTGGGTTGCAGCTCCGTCTTGATGATATTGGCAATACCTTCGGCCTGAAACATGTGCAGCCCGTCGTCCATGGCATCGCAAGTAATCATCAGGTTGTTTCGCCAGGTTCCATAGTCAGGATTGGCGTAATAACCGATTTGCTTGTCGGCGCATCGTTTGGCCTCCATCGCATCGCGGCAAGTGATGCGCCCCACACCGATAACCATTTTTTGCTTGCTCGATGAGAGCTTGTTGCTGTCGCCGTCGGTGAGATGGGCGAAAAAGTCGTCGGTGGTATAGGTGGCACTCTCCGAAACGGCTGTGGTCGAAATGTTGGCTTCATCCATCTCGTAGTTAATTAGCGCAAATCCATGAGTTTGCAAGATGTTGCGGTTGTCGAATGACGCACCTCCGAACAAAAGAAGGTTTTGGAACGTTGTGCCACCACGGTCATAGAACATTTTGCACAACAGTCGCAGCGCCATAGGGTCGCGCCGACCCGACGAAAACTCATTAAACACCTCTTCTTGGTCGATAACGGCCACTTTCAGGCCATCTATCACTTCGTGCATGCGCGCCATTCGTTGGGCTTGTTCCATGAACATCTGGTTGGTGACAATGAGCAGATTGGGAACCTCCAATCCATGTAGATTCTGGTTGGGGACCGCCTCGTGGCTTGCCACTTTTTTGAGTGTCTGCGCAGGGTCGAAGGCAATATACGAGGCGTAGCGGGCGTTGATGCCCGGTGAGAATGATTGGTCGTCGGTTTGCCACGGAAGCATGGTCATTGCTTTTGGTTGATAGGCGTCGGTGACATCCCATACCATAGTAGTGGCAGAGGCTCCGGGAAGTACCAGCCGGGTGGTATCGGCCAGCTGCACAACGGTCATCCGCAGTTGGTTGTTGGCGTCTTCCGGGATGATATTACTGTGTTGATAGGTGGCTATTATGTAGTCGAGTTTGGCCGAATTGATGATTCCCGAGGGAGAATACATGCCTACCTCAATCTGGCCCCGCTCTTCGGGCTGGTCAAGGGTCAGAGTGGTGCGGGGCGATGCTGTGTGATAATACACCTGGTCAGATGGCTTTTGGATAGCTGAAGACGCCATTGTATAGCCCACGTCTTGGCGAATGTCGCCCGTGTGGATGTACGTTTCGATGTAGCTCGATGCCGTCACCTTGCCGGCCGCCGTGGTCTGAAGCGTTATTTCTGGGCTCGACAGATGGGGCAGGTAGAAGTCGATAAAGACGTTGTTGTCGGCAATGTCCTCGCCCAAAAGCCCGCGACCTGAGTTACTGAGAGTTGACATTTCTCTCTCGTGCCAAAAGTAGTCGTAACTGGTGGTAATCGGGGTAGAACTCACCGTGCTCGACGGGGCAACAACGGGAATGTTGATTTCGGCTAATCCCGTTTCGCTGTCGGACAAGAAGTAGTAACCGTAGGAAGTGTAACCATTGAACCGACGGCTGAAGTAGGGTGTGGTGAGGGGATTGTTGAGGGTGAATAACTCAGGTCCCTGCCCGTAAAAGACGAGTTTGTCGTCCAAGCGCATCATGGGTGCCGGCTTGATGTCGTCGTCGTGGCTGCCGTCGAGCGTCTCGGACCACCCGATGCCACCCTTGCCGTAGAGCCGCACCTGCTCGGGATTGTCAAATCCCATTTCACGCAGTTCGTCGAAGGTGATTTCATAGATTCCGCAATCGGGAACGGCGATTTTCACCCAGTTGCCCGTCGACAGCAGCGAGGTGGTGGTGAAATGCGCTGCATTATATGCTTGGGCGCTACCGGTCGCACAGATGGCAACCGCCAGTCCTATGGTCCATCGAAGAAATCCGAGTTTTTTCATCTTTATAACACTTAATGGTGGAAATTATTTATTGGTCTTGACAGGCGCGAGCACGATGAGACGCTGCGGAGCGGTTCCGCCGTAGGTCGAACCGTCGTTGAATGTGGCGAAATACCGATAGGCCCCCGCCGGAACGTTATTGCCTGTGTTGTCTTTCAAATCCCAAGTCAGGGGGAAGGATGTTGTGGTGTCGCTCCACACCAGCCGCCCGTTGTTATCGGTGACTTTCACAGTTACCTCGGGTGCCGAGCGCAGTTCGGTCGTGAAATCGAAAGTTGTGGCCTGCCCCGATATGGTCATCATGTCGTTGGCGGTGAGCTGGGCATCAGCCGTTTTGGTCACAACAAACGAAATGGACCTCGATGCTTTGTTCCCGACTGCGTCGTAGACGCTGAACAGCAGTGTGTGCATGCCTTCGCTCAGCGCTGAGAGCGGCATGGCCACGTCGATGGTCTTGCCGTCGTCGGTGCACTCCATGTAGCTGTTAATATTCAGATAGGTGGTGCTGCCTTCATCGAGTATCAACGATAATCCGTTGCCCACCGAGTTGCTTTGTGTGTTAAATGCAAAGTCGTCGGTGGCATGGATGTAAAGCACACCGTCGGGTTGGACGATGGTGTTGCTTGCAAAGGTTTGCTCGTCATTGATAAACATGCTTTCGATGACCGGTGCCTGTTCATCGTTGATGGCTTGCTCGGGCATGAAGGTGCAAATGCGCACCTGCTCAGTCTGTCCGTTCACCATATTAGGTGTGTAGTCTTGATGTGCATAGACCCTCAGCATTCCTGTGCGGCCATTGGCAGTGGTGTTGCGCGGGACAATGAATTTGCCTGTGAACAAACCGTTCTCCACCCGTCCCTTGACCTCGGCCAGTCGTGCACGGTCGTAAAATACGGCACGAGGTAGGATGTCGGTTGACGAGTACTCATTGCGCACAGTGTCGTAGAAGGCTTTATAGTCATAGAGCGTGACGTAGGCGTCACCGGTGAATTCGGTGTTGACCGAGGTGCCGTCGTCAGTCATCACTTGTGCTTTGACTGTGACCTCCTGCAGGGGGTATACCGGTACGGTGTCGGTTCCCAGTTCGGTGCCGTTGATGCTGGTGATTTTGAAATAGGGCTTGGGGTAATTGACCTGGATGGCAGGGTCTCCCAGCAAGTAGAAGGACATCTTGTTGGAATTGGATCCGGAATAGTACTGTTTACAATTTTTGTAGGCTTCGCCCAGTGTGGGCATGGAGCCTTTTTCTTGGAAACTGAACATGGCGTTGATAAATGCTCGGTTCAGCACATCGTTGTCCGAAGCATAGGCTTGTCGCGACGATGTGAGCATGGCAATGCCCCCGCCATCGGGCTTGTGAAACATCACCTCGGCCACTCCACGGTTGGGACCGTCGTACCGAGCCACGTCACAGCAGGCAGTGGTCCAAATGGGCATGTGCTCGTAAGAGGTCTTTTTCACATCCTCCATTGTCCACATGTGGGCCACCTTGGTGAATCCTGCATGGCCTGCATGGCCAATGTATGAGGCAAAATATTGTCCTTGTTTCGACATCTTTTCCCAGTAACGGCGGCCTTCCTTGGCGGTGCGTTCGTCGGCTTTGATTTCCGTCTCGTCAGCTGCGCGTGGGAAAAGTGAGCAGTAAACCTTGTTGACGTTCATCTGAGTGTTCAAGTCGTTTTCAAGCGTATAGGCCACACGCTCGGCTTGGAACATGTGCAGTTCTTGGTCAAATTGGTCACAGATGATCATCATGTTGTTGCGCCAAGTGCCGTAATCAGGGTTGCCAATATATTTCACGAGTTTGTCGACATCAGACTTGGCTTCTTCTAAGTCACGACTGGTGATGCGTCCCACGCCAATGCAGAGTTTGTTTGAGGTCACGTTTGATCCTGCATTATCAATCAACTGTCCGAAAAAATCATCCGCGGTAAACGAAGAGTCTTCTTCCTCACTATTGTCGGTCTCGAAATTGACGAGCATGTCATCGACTTTGCCGCCAAGCATGCCACGGTTATCGAATGTGCCAGGGCCAAACATGAGAAGGTTTTTGAACTTGTCGGGGTCACGGTCGTAGAGCATCTTGCAGAACAGACGCACAGCCATTGCGTCCATGCCGCCCGATGAAAACTCGTTGAATACTTGTTCCTGTTCCACAACGGCCACGGTAATGCCATCGACTTGTTCATGCAGCTGGGCCAAACGATGTGCTTGCTCCACAAAAGACTTGTTGGTGACGATGAGCAGTTCCGGCACTTCCATGCCATGAAGGTTCTGGTTGTCGACATCTTTGTAGCCCGAAATTTTCTTGAGGGTGAGGGCCGGGTCAAAAGCCACATATTGCGCATAACGAGAGTTGACACCAGGAACAAAAGTACGGCTACCGTCTTCATCAGGGTCACTCAATTGCATCTTTTTAGGAGTTGTTGGGTTAGTTACATCCCACACCATCACCGTGGGTGCCACTTGAGGCAACTTCACCACATCGGTGTCGGAGGGATGGGCAAACCCCATGCGCACCTGATTGCCTTCCTCGGCAATGATGGTGTTGTGGTGCTTGTAGGTAATGATAAAATAGTCGAGATAAGCTTTGTTTACCACTCCGTTAGGTGACCAAAATCCAATTTCAAGCTGCCCTCTCTCAGTGGGAGTGATGAGGTTGATGGATTTACAGGGACTGATACATCTATAGTACTGAAAATCGTTTCTGGGCGGAGCGACTTTTGAAGAAGCCAGAGAATAAGTCATATCCTGCCGGTTATCTCCACTGTGCACGAAGGTTTCCAAGTAGGCGGTGGCAGTGACTTTAGCTGCGCCCGATGTAAGTACGGTAATGGTTGGATCGCTCAGATTGCGCAAAAAATAGTCCACCATGAGATAACCCTTAGGAATGGTTTCACCCAGCAATTGCTTTCCCATCAGTGCCACGCTGCACAGTTCCTGCTCGTGCCAGTAGTAGTCGAGACTGCTGGTGTGCGGATATAAGGTGAAGGGAATGCTTGCCGGGGTAACTGTTTCGATCGTGGTGGGCGCATCGGTTCTCTCGGTCAAGAAATAGTAGCCTTGCCTGTCGTAGGCGTTCATTCGCCGTGTGTAGTTGGGGTTGTTTAACGGGTCGCTGAGTGTGAAATTCACGGCGCCTTGCGCGTAGAAAACGATTTTATCGTTCTCATATGCAATAGGCACAGCACTCAGGTCATCGGGGTGACCACTCAGAATTTCGTCCATCATGTCACCTCCGCGTCCGAAAAGGCGTACATTCTCGGGTGCGGAAAATCCCATTTGAGCCAGTTCGTCGTAAGTGATTTCGTATATACCGGTTTCAGGAATGGATATTTTCACCCATTTGCCGGTTGCCAGTTGTGACTGGGTTGTGAAATGAGAAGCGTTGAAAGCCCAAGCGTTCATGGCAAGCAGGGTGCCAAGTGCGAGCGAGAGCAGGCGGTGGATAGCTGAGTTTTGCATATTCGGTGAGTGTTTTAGTTGCGTTTTGTTCAATAGTGTTTATCCGTTTTGGCTCAGGTGGTGCTCGATGGTAGATGGTCAAGTCACCTGATTCGGATGTCGAGCACCGTTTTGTCGTCGATGGCGGCATGCAGGCGTTGCCCGATGGTCAATGGCAATCCATAGGGATGCATTGCCAGAACGATGATGTCGCCCGTTTTCAGCGTGCAGTACCGGCTCACGCTTTCCACCACGGTAGCAGCATTGAATGCCAAGTGCTGTGTGGAGGCTTGGCATACTGCCTTGCCGTCGCACATCATGGTGAGTTGTGCATCATTCAGATGCTCCAGCTGCCGGTCATCAACAATCCAGTCACCAAGCATCAGGCTGCCGTCGATGGCGTCAACCAATGACTGGCGCAACCGCTCCTCGTCGTTCTCGGCAGTGGCCACAATGGCTGCTGTGAACTCGTTACAATAGCGGTGTACAAATTTGCTTGCCACAAATTTGCCAAGACGGCTGATGCGCATGGCCACTGCCAAGCGCCCCACCAGCCGTGGGGTCACATCGGGGATGAAAAAGGGCTTGTCGGTTCGCATAATGGCCGAATCGGCCATCAAGTGTGCCGCCACGCTTGGCGGGCAGTAATTTTCATCCCAATTATGTTCTACCGCAATAACCTTCATTCCAATCGGCTCACAGGTTGTTGAGCATCCTGTTGTAGATGATGGCCAGATGGGCGTAGATTGAAGTGTTGGCTATCACAATGTTGGCCGGCGCCTTGATGCGGAATGGGGTGAAATTCCAAATCGCTTTGATGCCAGCCTTGATGGCCATGTCGGCAGCTTCCTGTGAGTGCTCCACAGGCACGGTGAGGATAGCAATCGACACGTTATATTCTTTTTGCCGTTGATCGAGCTCGCCGATGTCGTATATGGGCACCCCGCAGATACTGCTGCCTATCAGGGTGTTGCTTACATCGAATCCCGCCACGATGTTTAGTCCGTACTGTGCCAGACCCACATCCTGCATCAGCGCTCCTCCCAGTGAGCCAGCGCCAATCACCACGGCATTATGCTTTCTCTTGAATCCTAAAAAGTCCACCAGTTCTTTCACCAGTGTTTTTACTTCGTAGCCAATGCGTGTTTTGCCCTTGATATTGAGAAATGACAGGTCTTTGGCTATTTGGGAAGCGTCGACGTTGAGTTCTTTTGAGATTTGAGTCGACGACACATAATCCACCTGCTGGTTGTCCAGCATTTTCACATAAGCCAAGTACCACGGCAGTCGCCGCAGCGTAGGCTCGGGAAGGATGGGGCGGAGAGTTGTGTTTTTATTGTCGTTCATGCCTGATTTCATGTCTTTACCAAAGTGCAAATATAATCATTTTTTGTTTTAAAAATGGTTAAAACGCGTAAGATATTGTAAATCACTCGGAGGTGACAGCCAGTTTTTTGCTCTTGGTGGCCTCATGGACTCCGTCGGTGGAAATGATGGCACGGTAGATGTAAATGCCGCGCTGAACCCGCCTGCCACCGTTGTCCTGGAGCGTCCAGGTAACGGGCACGGTGGTGTAGGAATCGCTCCGTCCAGTCTGGACTGTGTTCCAAATTCGGCGCCCCATCAGGTCAAACACTTCGATGGTCACGGTGACCATGGCGTCGGGACGGTTGTGCTTTACATAGAATTTTGTTTCCACCGATGCCGGGTTGCCCAATGCATATACATCGGCAATTTCGGGTTTAAGTCCATTTACTACATTGAACGTGATGGTGCGTTGGCTGGAATTGTTATAGACGTCCCACACCTTGAGCCGTAGTGTGTGCGGCCCTTCAGACAAATTGGTGAGCGGGTAATTGATATTACCGCGTGAGCCCTGCGTGGCCATCAGCGGGGTATAGTAGGTGGTGATGTTGTTGAAACTGGTTTTTTCGTCAAGGGTAAGGGAAATGGCGTGTCCGATGCCGCTTGTGGCCAAATTGATGCCGTTGGCATCACTCACGGTGGCCAGCAGTTGCGGGCTCTCGTTCACCTCATCCCCGTCGTTGAAAGCTGCGGTGTTCAGTGCCATGGTTTCAATGACGGGCCCCACGGTGTCGGGTTTCACCGTATGGTCGTAACCCAAGATACAGAAGTCCTCCGATGAACCGATGGCTTCGATGGAATCGCGGGTGGAGTAGGCGTATAGATTGATGCGTGCCGACAAGTCGGTGTCGTAGTTGGGTACGAGCATTTCGCTGGGCAGCGTGATTTTGACGTTGAATTTTCCATTGGTCACCGAGTCGACCGAGACGGCAAGTTTGTTCTCGCGGTCGTAGAACAGGAATGGTTTGCCATTGCCGTTGCCATGAGTGAGCGTGGAGTCGGCGCGGTCGAACAAGGTGGAAGTGATTGTGCCGTTAAAGCCTGTGGCCACTTGGCCGTTGGGGGCAACTATGGAGCCTGAGAAAGTCACCGTTTGGCGGGCTTGCAGCACAAGCAGGGTGTCGGAGTCGACCGATGTGCCGTTGATGCTCTCAATCACTGCGCGATGGCTGGGCATGGCAATGCGCATGGCCGGGTCGCCCAGCAGGAAGTAGCGTAGTGAGTTGCCGTTGCCCAGGCCGCGGTTCTTGCCCAGTCGCAAGATGTCGCCTACACGGCGGGGCAGATTGTTCTCGTCACGGCTGAAAATGTATCGTCCCACGGCGGCGTTCAAGAAGCCGTTGCTGCCCGAGTAAACCAGTCGTGGCGGGGAAATGACGGCGATGGCGCCTCCGTTGGCGTTGAGAAACACTTGCTCGCCGCACGACGGGTTGGTGCCGTCGAATCGCGTGAACTCGCAGGTGGCGGCATAGAGCACAGGAAGGTGGTGATAAAATAAATTCTGAGCCACATCGCCCCTGCGGAGCAAGTTGTTGGCTGTCATGGCGTTCGGGCTGGCGTGGCCCGTATAGTTCCACCATACCACACCCTCGCGCAGCGTGTTGTACAATTTGTCGCGGGCCTCGGGATATTCTCGGTTACCGCCATTGCTCACGTCGTCAAAAGCGTCGATGAACACATGATTGAACTGGTAGTCACTGCCACCATTGGCTTTAGCTATCTGTATCAAGTTCTCGGCTTGTTCCATGTGGGCGGCTTGGTCCTCGTCGTCGGCAACATTGAGCACCGATGCTTTCCACGAGCCAAAATCGGGCTGTGAGGTGTATTTGATGAGTTTGTCGACGGCTGTGCGTGCCTCGTCAAGGCTGCGCACAGGGAAACGCCCCACGGCAATGTCGTGGTTGGCATCGGCCAGTACGGCTCCCGAGCCGTCGGCCAGCGCGCTGCAGTAGTCATCGCTGGTGTATGAGCTGTTTTCGTAATTGCTTGCGGGCGTTTGCCATGTGAGCAGCTTGGGATAGCTCAGGGACTGCTTGCTGTCGCCAATGGAGCGGTTGTTATAGTTGCCGCATCCCAGCAGCAACATGTAGCCCAGTCGGTGGGAGGTGCTGTCGGTTCCACGGTCCCACATCATTTTGGCCAAATGCCGATAGGCAATGAAATCGGGTGTGCCCGATGAGAACTCGTTAAATACTGCTTCTTGGTCCACAACGAGCACCCGCATCTTGTCCACCTTGCGGTGCATGGCGGCCACGCGCTCGGCCTGGGTCAGGTACTGAGTGGGGCTGATGATAATCAAGTCGGGGATGGGCTGACCATGCAGGTCTTGTGTTTTTACCTTGTCACTGGCCAGCGTGGGGCGGTCAAAGGCATTGTCGCTCTCATCCCACACCACCAGTTCGCGCCGGCCGTTGGCAATGGGCGAAAAAAGCAAGTCGGTGCCATTTAGGCTGGTGGTTACCTGCTTGATGGCCCAGGGTTGTGTCACATCCCACACCTTGGTTGATTGTCCTCCACCGGTGACAAGATAGGTTTGGGAGGTGGAGGCTTGGGCGAGTCCCACGCACAGCTGCGAGTTGTTGCTCATGTCGAGGGCGCGCTGGTAGTTCACCGTGATATAGTCGAGCCTGGCCAATGTGGCGTTGTTGTTCGAGAAATTGACGGTATAGGTGATTTCAGGAGTGGCACCGTTCTCCATTGCGATGCTCTTGGTGAAAGATTTGAACAAGTACAGGCAATGTGCGTCGGTTGTCGAGCCGATGGAGTCGCGTCGGTTGTTGGGGTTCAGGCTGTTGCCGTTGCACTGGAATGTGAGGTAATTGACACCCGATGTGGATCGTGCGGCAAAGTTGGTGACAACGTTCACCGATGTGCCGCCCTGCAGGCCGGGCAGGTCGAATTTGAATGATTGCGACTTGGTGTAGCGGAAATCCTCACCCAGAAACACACGGCCAGTCTCGCCTGGATTGGTGTATTCCTCTTCGTGGAAGGCGCGCTCGGTGAATGTGCGAATCGGGCTGTCTGACTCGGCCACTGTTCCGGCTGCAGGAACTTCGATGTCCTCGCCCTGGTCGCTTACGAAATAATAGGCCAGCGTGGAGTAGGGGTGCTGCACCTGAATATGTGGCACAAGGGTGGACCCTGTCTGCCATGTGATGGGACCTTGCGCATAGAACAAGATGCGGTCATCACGCCTCACCACCGGCACCGGCGGCAGGTCGTCGGGGGCGTCGTCACTGAGCACTTCCGACAATGGCGCGCCACCGAAGCCGTACACATGCACTTTGCTGAGGTCGGGAAAACCCCAGTTCCGTGCGTCGGCGGCAGTGATTTGGAAAATGCCGCTATGGTCAACGGCAATTTTTACCCATCTGCCCTCGGCCAGTTTTGAATGTGAGGCATAGCGCCCGGCGTCGTAGGCCAAAGCCGTCGAGTATCCTGTCAAGAATAACAAGAATGCAGTGGCACAGTGCTTTATGAATAATTTTGTGCGATATTTCATCATAGAGTTATGTAGTCTTTACCTTAATAAATAACGCACATCACAGTCTTTTATTGTGTAACGGCTTTCATGCGCGCCCTTGAATATGGTTTGATGGGTGCAAAAACGAATGGTTTTTATTCCACTCTCAGTTGTTTCTTGAGCCAAGCGTGCGCGTCGTCCAATTGCCAAGGGTAGAGCCAGTGGCCGGTGTCGCGGCCCACTTCCAGTGTCTTGGGGGCGGTGATGACATTGTAGGCGCTGAAAGTGGAAGTAGGACAGCATGCAGGGTCGTTGTAGCCCCATGCGTAAAACCCTGGAACCTTGAGCAGACGGGCAAAGTTCACGGTGTCGTAGTAGCGCGACACGGCCATGCGTGCCTCAAGGTTGGGCTCGGCAGGGTTGCGGAACAGGTGCGGCCAACCGCCGCCGCGGCCGTGATGGTAACCGGTGAGTTCACAGAATGCGGGGAAATAGGCAAACAATGCACTCACTTTCGGACTTAGTGCCGCAGTCATGATAGAGAGCATGCCGCCCTGGCTGCCGCCATAGGTGGCGATGCGGGTGCTGTCCACGTCGGGCCGGGTGCACAAATAGTCCACAGCGCGCACACATCCCAAAATGGCGCGTTTGTAGTAGTAAGTGTCGCGGTTGTCGATGCCGATGGTGGTGTAGCCCGACAAAGCGCCCTGCTCAAGCTGCCGGTAAATTTCTTGTGACTGGTCCACCGGGATGCCGTGAACGCCGATTTCCAGCACCACATAACCTTGATAAGCCAGTTCGTTGGGACCGGTGAACGAGCGTACGGCGGCACCGGGCAGACGCAGAATGGCCGGCTTGCGTCCGGGCGTCTTGGGCACGGTGAGCACGCCGTAGACATAGTTGCCGCGCCTGTAAGACTGCAGGCGCAGATAGTATACGTCCACACGGTCGTTGCTTTGTTCCGCATTGTGGCGCAGGGTGGGCGTCATGGGCACTTGCGCGGCTTTGGCCATGGCATCGCTCCAGAATTGCTCGAAATCGGAGGGCATGGTGGTGGTGGGCACGATGCTGAAGGGGTCGGCGGCCAGATTGGTCATTGACGAATAGGTGCGCCCGTTGTGCTCCACTTTCACCCTGACGCTGGTGAAGCCCGGTTCCCTTGCTCCCGGCACGGTGAAGTGTGCCACACCCGAGGCGTCGGTGGTGACGGCGCCGCTATATACGGCATCGAGTTTGTCGGGACCGTAACTGTAACTGATGGTGGTGCCTGCCATGCGCGCGTTTTCCTTGATGGCGTAGACCGTGATGTGTGCCTCTTCACCCACATGATAAGTCCAGTCGGAGTGGTCGGGCTCGGCTACAACGGTGATGTATTGATGACTTGATGACTGTGCTGCACAAGCCAGCGCACAGCATGCAAAGATAAGAAAAAATGCGGATAAACGATTCATGGGTCTTTTTTAGTACGGTTAGTTAATGTCGATACAAAGGTAATCATTTTTATCCTTTGCAGAACGACGATTATTGAAAAACCAAAAAAAGTGTCATTCTCTAATGTTTTTTTTTGTACTTTTGTTGCGTTAATTGCATAAATAATTTTGTAAGAACGATTACTATGAAATCAATCAAATTTATTTTGCCCTGTGTGGCGGCTGTGATGACACTGATGGTCTGCTCGTGTGACGACCGTCCTGTGGCTCCTGCCGAGTTGCCAGTTGCGATACAATCATTTGTGAAACAATATTTTCCTCAGTCGCAGATTGCTTTCGCCCAAAAGGATATTGAATTGTTTGGGGCAAACTACTCACTTGTGTTGAACGACGGTACAGAGATTGACTTTGATGGCGAAAAGTGCGACAAAGTAGATGCCAAGATGAAAGCTGTGCCTCAGGCATTGGTGCCTGCTCCCATCAGCACCTACGTCACCACAACTTTCCCCGGTGTCATGATAACCAAGATTGACCAAGAGCGCTACGGCTATGAGATAGAGCTTTCGAGTGGCCTGGAGTTGAAATTCAACAAACAAGGTGCGCTCATGGAGATGGATGATTGAGAACCAAATTATTAACACTATATATTATAATCGATTATGAAAAACATTAAGATTTTAATGATGGCCATGATGGTCGTAGGGATGAGTTTTGCGGCAAAGGCCGACGACGACCGAGTTATTACTTTCCAGCAGCTGCCGGCAGCTGCCCAGGCATTCCACAAGGCACACTTCAGCAAAAATGTTCCTTTGGTTGTGACAATGGACTGGGATGACTATACCATTGTCTATGAGAGCGGTGAGAAAGTGGAATTTGACAGGAATGGCGAGTGGAAAGATATTGATTGCCGTATGTCGGTTGTTCCGTCTGTCCTCGTCCCCGAGCAAATCAAGGCTGCCGTGAAGACTACGTTCCCCGCTGCCTCAATTGTCAAGATTGACAGGAACCGCCGTGGTTATGAGGTGAAGCTCAACAACGGTATGGAGGTGGAGTTTAACAGGGCATTCCAAGTTATCGACATCGACGATTAAATCGCGTTTTTCCCCCGAATAAAACAACCGGCACTACCTGCGGCAGAAAGCAGGAGAGCCGGTTGTTTTTTTGTGGCATTTAAAAGTCTGGCCAAAAGATTGTTGTGAAGGCAATCTTTACCGATTAACTTTAAAGGCAATGTGTTTGTCGTAGATGGAAAGATAGAGCCGGCCGTCGCTGCCGAGGGCAAACCACTGCGGAGAAGAAGCAACCCAGAGCTGCTGTTTCCTGACACCCGTAAACCTGTTCAGAACGTAAACATAATCAGGTTTGCCCGACTCGCCAAATCCACAGACAATGGAATTGTCAATGATTAGGAAGTTGTCGGAGTTGCAAGTGTTTGGCTTGCTGACCCATAGGGTCTTGTCGGTGGCGGTGTCAATGGCCACGAGGTAGGCATTTTTTCCATTGTCGAAGCCCAGCAAGCCCGAAATGCTGAAGTAGAGTATCCCGTCCTTCACGACAGCCCAGTTAACCGACTGTCGGTCGATGTCGGCCGCACGGTTTTTGGGTGGGAAAGTCATCGCCGAAGTGTTATAAACTTTCTTCACCTCTTTAGAAGGGTCAACGAGCATAATCAAGTGCGGGTCTCTTCCGCGTCGTGAGATGTCCAGCTCTGATTTTCCCCATGGCAGAAGCTCCGTTTTCGGAGCCCTTCCGTAAGTGGCCACGGGATAATCGCCGTCATAGAACACATCGTTCAGAATCCATTCATCGCTGTAGATTTCCGGCACGATGTCGGGAATACGGTAATCGGTGTCGTCCCACCCAAGAGTCGGGTGCCCGATGATATTTCCAACTTTCAACTCAGGCAAAGCCAGTGCGTTATAGTCGTCCATTGGCTTTATGTATTTCGTTCTAACGAGGGTGACGGTCTTTTTCTTCCCTTTTGGGGCGGTGGTGAGCGTCTGCCCGTTGAAATTGGACACCGCTATAGGTACAATCTCAGTTTCATGCTCAACTCCGTTAAGCGTGTAATTCTGCGCCTGTGCAAAAAACATTGCCGACAATAACGCTGCTGACAAGACAACTCTTTTCATCATAAGAAATAATAATGTAGACAACAATAAAACTCCAAATGGTTTATGAGGATTACTATCGCTGAACTGGATAATCAGTAAGTCCTCACTACAAAAATAGTTCATTTTGCAGAGAAATCAATATAATGATGTGGCAAAAATGGAAAATTATTGCGATTACATGATTTTTTTGTGCCATGTATAGTGCCCTTTTTTGTGGCCGGCAACGTTGCTTGTTAATAATTTTTTTTTGTTATCAGGCTCATATAGCAAATTTATTGTTATCTTTGTTGCAACGCTGGCGCTCACCATCTCGTCGGTGCACTTACAAAAATGAACGGACAAGGCAAACTTTATTTCAGATACGGCACCATGGGCTCGGCCAAAACCGCCATGCTGCTCACCCAGGCCTATAACTTTGAAGAGCGCGGCATGGAGTACCTGTGCATGAAACCCATCATCGATGACCGCGAGAATGACAACGTTATCCGTTCGCGCATCGGCATCGAGCGCAAATGCACATGGATTTATCCCGACACCGACCTCTATGAGATGCTCAAAGAATTATTTGAGCGCACTCTGGTTGTGAAAGATTGGATTCTGGTGGATGAGTCACAGTTCCTGAAGGCCCAGCAAATCGACCAGTTGGCCCGCGTGGTTGATGACTACGGAGTGAATGTGGTGTGCTATGGCCTACGCACCGACTTCCAGTCACATCTGTTCGAGGGCTCCCGACGCCTGCTTGAGATAGCCGACACCATCGACGAGGTGAAATCCACCTGCTCATGTGGCCGAAAGACGATTATCAACGCGCGTATCGACAGCTCGGGCAACATCGTCACCGATGGTGATCAAGTGGAGATAGGCGGCGACGACAAATACGTGGCACTCTGCCGCAGTTGCTGGCGCAACCGCCGCATTGAGAGTACCAATCGCAACGCATTGAAATTTGAGAGCGAGTGAGGCGTCTTATTTCTTTTTGCCCAGCAGCAGGTGCAGCAGCCAGCCCACGATGCACAATGCGATGCTGAATGCCAGAGCCCACCAGAAGTTTTCCACCTTGAAATAGTCACCCATGCACCAGTCGGCCAGCATCACCATCAGGGCATTGATGACCAGGGTGAACAATCCCAGTGTGAGCAGGTTGATGGGAAGCGACAAGAATTTGATAATGGGGCGAATTAGCGTGTTGATAACACCCAGCACCACGGCCACCAAAAGGGTGGCCCACCACGGCTGCACGGTGACACCGTCGAGCACCCATGCGGTGATTCCGACGGCCAAGGCCGAAATAATGAGTCGAAGAATCATGTTTGTTACTGATATTTGAGTTGTTGACTTCAAAGATAGCGATTTTTCCCTCGCTAAGAGCAAAAAAAACGAAAAAAGCGCAGTTTTGTCGGCCGAAATGACTAATTTCGCATCATTAAAAGCCAAATCTAACTCAAACCGCCATGACCGAAATCAATAAAAAACTGCTTAAGCAAGCGCAAGATTATGTGATGATATTTCTTGGGCTGGCCTCCTATGCCTTTGGTTTCACGGCATTCATCTTGCCCGAGAAGGTGGTTACGGGTGGTGTCACGGGTGTGGCATCGCTCTTGTTCTTCGGGCTGGGATGGAATGTGGCTGTGACCTATTTCATCATCAATGTGATTTTGCTGGCCATAGCGTTCCGAACCGTGGGCAAGCAGTTTGTCATTCGCACGATTATCGGTGCCAGTGCCGCCACCCTGCTTATAGGCTTCATGGAACCGCTGTTCACTGAACCCATAGTGGCGCAACAGCCATTCATGAATGTCATCATCGGCGCCATCTTTTGCGGAGTGGGAATCGGAACGGTGTTTGTCCATAACGGCAGCAGTGCCGGCACCGACATTGTGGCGGCCATGGTCACCAAGTACACCAATATTTCCTTCGGACGCATGATGCTCTATATGGACCTGTTCATCATTTCATCGTCCTACATTATTTTTCAGAGCATCGACAAGATTGTGTATGGTCTTATTTTTATGATTATCAACTCCTTTGTGGCCGATATGGTGATTAACAATAACCGTCAGGCAGTGCAGTTCATGATTTTCTCGGAAAAATGGGAAGATATAGCCAATGCCATCAACAATGAGGCTCGCCGCGGGTGCACATTGCTGCATGGAACCGGGTGGTACACCAAGCGCGACGTGAAAATTTTACTGGTGATGTGCCGAAAGATGGAAAGCGTCCACATCTTCCGAATCATCAAAGCTGTTGATGACCAGGCGCTCATTTCGCAATCGAACATGAACGGAGTGTACGGACTGGGATTTGATGAGGTGAAAGTGCGCATGCACAAGTACAAACCCAAGATGGCCGACGAAACCACCGAGCGGCCTTCGTCCACCGACCCGTCATGACCCTCTCTCGCCTTATATCAACACGCCTGTGCCGGTGCTTGTGGCTGGTGGTGCTCACGTTGGCCGTTGCGCTGTGTGCCACGGCGCAGCCCGCCGGCAGCAAGTCGGTGGCAGTCAACTATGACTACGCCACCAAGCATCGCCAGAACGGCTTTGGCTTTAACTTGACTTTTGACATATTCAAGCGGTTCCGCTTGCAGCCCGAAATGATTTATTTCACCACCCACAAGGGCGTTTCGACCCTCGACTTGGGGCTTAACCTGCATTATTTGGTGCCTGTCACTGGCGCACTGCGCGTATATCCCACAGCCGGCATCTGCTACACTCATTGGGGCTATGATGGCCCCGACGAGAGCCGAGTGGGTTTCATGGCAGGCGGAGGTGCAGAGTTTTGGCTGGGCAAGCGCTGGGCGCTGGTGGTGGAAGAACGCCTGCAACTGGTTTCGCACGAGTCACAAGCCATCACCACGCTGGGATTGCGCCATGCCTTCTGAGCAGCGGGCGCATAGGGAGTAAAAACGACATCCCCACATTGGTGGAGATGTCGCTTGATTGAATAAATTGCTCTTTGTGTCAGGCAAATGCGATTAGCCCTCGCTGATAGCCTCGTTGGGGCAGGCCTCGGCGCAAGTTCCGCAGCTGATGCAGGTGTCGGGGTCAATCACATAGATGTCGCCTTCGCTGATAGCGCCCGTGGGGCAAACCGACATACAGGTGCCGCAAGCAACACAATTATCGTCAATTACGTAAGCCATTGTAGTAAGTAATTAAAAAATGAATAATGTTAATAGTAGTAATCTTGGGGCAAATGTAATGCTTTTTGTTGAAAAAAACACCATGTTTGACCAAAATTCTTTGCGCTGACGGGCAAAATCTGTGCCAAATGCACTGCGATGTAGAAAAAATAACCTATCTTTGTCAATAATCATTTTCGACTCCTTAATCGCATAGTATAATGGAAGACTGGAAACAACTCCTTGGTCAAGCTTTCGGCATCGACCCCGAAACCGCGCAGCCCGATGAAACTCACAACGACGAACGGCCTGCCGACGCTCTCGCGCAACAGGGAAAGTCCATGGTAAACATCGTGTTTGAGAAGAAAGGCCGCGCGGGCAAGCAGGCCACCATCATCACCGACCTGCTCGCCGATGACGAGGCACTCAAGCGTTTGGCCAGCGAGCTCAAGCAGCACTGCAGCACCGGTGGCAGCGCTCGAGGCGGTGAGATATTGCTGCAAGGCGACTGCCGGGACAAAGCCCTGGAGTGGCTGCGAGAGCGAGGGTTCAAGGCTCGTATTATTTGACAATCATTGAAATACCAAAACGAGACAATGGACGACACACCACATAATATGCTGATGATAAAAGCATCGGCCGGCTCGGGCAAGACCTACAATCTGGCTCTACGATACATTGAACAACTGCTTTTTGACCGCCGTCATGACGGCCGACTTGAATTGCGCTCGGCCGGGCAGCGGCAGTATCATCGTCACATCCTGGCCATCACTTTCACCAACAAGGCCACCGACGAGATGAAGCTTCGCATCATCAGGGAGTTGTACACACTGAGCCTGCCTGATGGCGGAAGTGGCTATTTGCCTTATTTCAAGCAAAACTGCACTCCCGAGGCGTTTGCCAAAATTCATGAGCATGCCGCTCAGGCACTCAACGATGTTTTGTTTGCTTACTCGGCATTCAATGTCAGCACCATCGACTCGTTTTTCCAGACGGTGATGAGAGCCTTTGCGCGCGAGCTCGACCGTGATTACAACTACGAGGTTCAAATCGACGCGCAATATGCCATGCAAATGGCGGTGCACAACTTCTTGTTGTCGCTCGGCAACGACGCACATCGCATAGGTGGTCGTGAAAGCGAAGTCGACAAATGGGTGAAGAACTACATCGGTGAGCGGGTGAGCATGAGCGGTGACTGGGCATTCTTCAACAAAAGCAGCACGCTCGTCGGCTTTGCTAAAATCATGGAAACCGAATTGTTCCGTCAACACATGGGCGAATTGCGCGAATATCTGTCGAGTGACGACGGACATGGAGTGCGTCGTCCCACCCTGATGCGAATCGCCCGGTTTAGGAAATTGGCTCAGGATGTGTCGAAATCGTTGGCCGAGCGATATGCGGGCCTGTCGCAAGAGTTTGCCCAACTGCTCCAAAAACATGGCCTTGACACCGGGATGGTGAAAGGGAACAGCACCGCGGCGCTATATGTCAAAGAAATGAGCGTCGATAAAAAACTGAGCGAAAAGTTTCTTTCCCTCGACGGTGACGGCTTGGCCGGCTGTTTCAAGAAAGGAACAAACCTCGGTGCGCAGGCCGTGGACGACTTGGTGGCTTTTAAGAAAACCACCGTGGGTATCTATTACTTCAGTGCTCTTTTCAACAAACTGGCCGACAACCTCGCCCAACTGGGTCTTGTGGGACAAATTGACGAAAAACTCGAGGAATACCGCCGGGAAACAAACTCTATTCTGCTGGCCGACACCAACGACCTGATAGGAAAAGTGATTGAGGGTGGTGTTGATTTTATCTATGAGCGTGTGGGGACTTGGATTAACCACTACATGATTGATGAGTTTCAGGACACCAGCCGCAAGCAGTACGACAATTTCAAACCATTGCTGAAAGAGAGCTTGGCCAACCATCGTTTCAATCTGGTGATTGGAGATTCCAAGCAGTCGATATATCGTTTCCGAAATGCCGACCCATCGCTCTTCAGAGAGCAGGTGCAGTCTGATTTTGCCGGCCATGTGCAGTTGGAGCCGCTCGGCACCAACTTCCGCAGTCTGGGCAATGTGGTCACGTTCAACAACAAGCTGCTGCGTGCCATCGTGGCACAATATGCCGATAGGCATGTGGTAGATACCACCTATCTCGATTCGCCGGACGACTCCTATGTGCAGCATGTGAAATCCGGCGCCGACGGCCAGGGAATGGTGCGCATCACCACCACCGACAGCCATCTTGAGCCGTTGAAAGCATCGGGCAGTGGCGAGGAACAGAAGTATGTGCAGGTGCTCGACATGTTGCCACAATATCTGCTCAAATTGCATGAGCGCTATCAATGGGGCGAGATTGGTATTTTGGTCAACACCAATAGCGAGGGGACAGCCGTGGTGCGCTCTTTGCTTGACCATAACCGGCGGGTGAGAGAAACCCATCCTGAACTGGTTATTGATGTGGTGAGTGACGAGTCGATGAAAATTGCCAGCGCAGCCAGTGTGCGCCGCATCGTGAGCGTGCTGCGCTTCATCGACCTCACTCAGTATGCTTCGGACGAGGAGGCTGCCGATGATGAAGAGTCAAAGGAATCTCATGATGACGATGCCATGCGCCGGCGAATGATGAGAAACCGCCTCAAGGAGCAACGCAAGCACAGCGTGATGGGCAACTTTGTGGATGCCTTGGCGGCCGAGGATGAGGTGTCGGCCGAAAGGGCGGGCGAGCTGTTGCAACGCTGCTTTGACGACGAGGCGCAGTTTGCGCAAAAATCAAGCGAGGAGCAACAAGAGCGCTACGCCGCTTTGCTTAAAGAAATTCTTCCCGACGCAAGAACCGAACTGCTGAACCTGGTGAATGTGGTTGAGAAAATCATCGCACGCTATCTGCTCGCCGACACCATGCCCGAAACAGCCTATATCCTCGCTTTCCAAGATGTGGTGGCCGATTTCGCAAGGAAGAACAACGGCGGCACCGTGCGCGAGTTTCTGCGGTTTTGGGACACCAAGGGGGCTTCCATCACTGTGGGGGCCGCGGCCAATGAGAATGCCATCCGCGTGATGACCATCCACAAGGCCAAGGGACTGGAGTTTTGGTGCCAGGTGGTGCCATTTGTCAACTGGGCCATTGAAGACACTGAGCGGAAGGGGGAATATTGGATTGAAAAAGGTGATTTTCTGAAGGGGTGTGCCGATGTGTTCAGTCAACTTCAGGATGGTGATGAACACGATATCGAGGATATTGTTCCACCCCTGCTGCCGGTCGACAAATCCACGGCACTCAAGCTCAGGATGCATTGTGGGCGCTTCAAGGAATTTATGGATAGGCAGCTCGATGAAACCTTGCTCGACAATATCAACAAAACCTATGTGGCGCTCACCCGGCCGCGAATGGAGATGCACCTGTTTCTTTATTCCGATTCCAAGGATTCGGCGGGTGCGTTGCTGGCCCGTGCCATGGCGCAGGTCGAGGGCTTGCGCCCCATGTCTTCCGACAAGGTTCCCCTGTTGCAGGCCGATGACCCGCAAACGCAAAAGAATCTTGAAGAAAATGGCGCTACGGGTTGGTGGCAATATGGTGAGGAACCCACAATAGGCTTGATTGAAGAAGAAAGGAAGAATGAGCGCAAGGGTGCATCGAAGACCAGCACTGTGCCCATGAAGCGGTATGATGTGGAGCCTGCCACTGGCAGGGTACAAGTTAGACTCGACAAAGAAGTGGAAGACGTGCGCGACCGTGGTAATCGGCTGCATCGCTTGCTCAGCTTGCTGCGTGATGAAAACGATGTGGAGTATGCCGTGCGTTACGCACAAGGCAAGGGACTTGCCGCCCCCGGCGATGCTGTGCTGACGCCCGACGAAGTTCAGACGCTGCTCACCGACATGATGAAGGAAGCCGCCCCATTGGGATGGTTTGATGCTCAAAACAAGGTTTTTAACGAGCAATCGCTGGCCATCCGTGGCCGACAGGGAGCGGAAATCAGACGCCCCGACAGGGTGGTGCAGCGTCCCGATGGCTCATTGGTGGTGGTAGACTATAAGTTTGGTGCGCCCGAAGACAGTTATACTGCGCAGGTGAAAGGTTATGTCAGCGCGCTGCATGTTGCCACCGGCCAGCCCGTGACAGGCTTCCTGTGGTACCCTCTGCGCCACAAAATCGAGCAGGTGGTCTGACCCGCAGACGCCAATTTCTCATGTGCCACTTGCTCATCGGCCATCAAATAATTGACTATGTTATTGAAATTCAATCATGATGCAGCCCGTACTTCATCAATATGACTTGGGGCCTGGAGTGAAAGCTTTCAGTTCCACACGTCACGGAGGGGTGGGGACGGGAAACTATGCTTCGTTTAACATCAACTATTATTGTGGCGACAATGACGCCGACGTCGTAGCCAACCGCGAGTTATTGTGCCAGATGCTTGGTATTGACGAATGGCATTTGGTGTATCCTCATCAGGTACATGGTGATGTGGTGGGAGTCATCGACAGCCAGTGGATGGAGTCGCTCAGTCCAATTGAGAAGAGAATCAGTCTTGATGGCGTCGACGCCGTGATGACCAACCTTAGTGGGGTATGCATAGGCGTCGGCACAGCCGACTGTATTCCCATACTGCTCTACGACGCCGCGCACCATGCCAGCTGTGCCGTGCACGCGGGATGGAGAGGCACTGTGAAACGAATAGCGCAAAAGGCGGTCGAGGCGATGGCGGGTCACTATGGTTCTGACGCCATGAAACTTAGGGCGGTCATTGGCCCGGGTATATCGCTCCAAGCTTTCGAGGTGGGCGATGAGGTCTACCAGGAGTTCGAAAAGGCTCATTTCGACATGGCTCGCATAGCACGCAGATATCGGAAATGGCACATCGACTTGTGGGAGTGTAATCGGCTGCAACTCGTTGATGTTGGTATTCCCCAAGCCTGCATCCAGATAGCGGGTATCTGCACCTACGAGCAGCACGACGATTTCTTTTCGGCACGGCGCTTGGGCATTCATTCCGGACGTATCTTCTCGGGAATCATGATGGAGTGATTCTAAGTGAGGTGTCATATATTTTGCGCTCGCTTATTCGTAACGTTGGCATTCGCCGAAGTTACTCTCGCTCGGCAAAACTCAAATAAATTTGGTTTTGCGCTCGCTTATTCGTAACTTTGCCGTTTCAGAGAGGGTTGTTTGACTTTTTAGCGAATCGAAAATGAAAAATTCTCTTTTCATATTGCTACTGCTGACTGCGGCGACGGTTTATGCGCAAAATGCGGCATCACAGGACTATAGTTTGGAAACTTTGGCCTCTTGGAACAATATTGAGGCGAAAGGCGACCTGAACAAGGACGGTATCAACGACTGGGTGATGATTTCCCATCCGCCTTATAAGATGAAAGACGAAGATGGCGATGAATACAGCCAGCCTGTTCTTACTATTTGCTGGGGAAACGGTGACGGCAGTTTTACGATTTTCCGACAATACCGCGACGTGATGCCTGTCAGCTATGGCGACGACGTGGTGCTTGAGTGGACGGTGGACATCACCCCTCGCGGGGTGCTCAACATCGGGGTGTCGAGTTTTGCCACTGCAGGCAGCTGGGAAACGTGGCAAGAGACCAATGTGCTGCGTTATCAGAATGGCGATTTTTTCTTGATTGGCAAGGAAGAAAGCAGCTTGATGCGCAATACGGGCAAAAAAGTAGACACCAGCACCAACTATCTCACCGGCAAGCGTTGCACGACAACCGGCAACGAGTTTGACCGCTCGGTGACCCCCCGAAGCGTTTGGACGCGCTTGCCCAAGGGCGACCTCAAGAAGCTGGGAACCTGGCAACTGGGGCAATAAGAAAGGACACAATTCAGCTTATTCACAAAACCGATTAAAACCATACATTATGTCGATTGACAACATTCTTTCGCAGGCAACCGCCGAGGCCGTCAAGGCTCTGTATGGCGTGGATTTTCCTGCCAGTCAAATAGTTCCGCAGACCACTAAAAAGGAGTTTGAGGGAAATGAGACCATTGTGGTGTTCCCGTTTCTCAAGGCATCGCACAAGGCTCCCGACGCCACAGCCCAGGAGATAGGCGATTACTTGGTGGCACACCAGCCCGCTGTGGAAAAGTTTAACGTCATCAAGGGCTTTTTGAACATCACTATCAAGCCCACCTACTGGACAGGTGTGCTGCAACACATTGCCTCGCAGCCACATTACGGCATCGTGGAGCCCGGTGAGGACAGTCCGCTGGTGATGATAGAGTACTCCTCGCCTAACACCAACAAGCCGCTGCATTTGGGTCATGTGCGCAACAATCTGCTGGGATATAGCTTGGCGTGCATCATGCAGGCCAATGGCAATCGCGTGGTAAAAACCAATATCGTGAACGACCGCGGCATCCACATCTGCAAGTCGATGCTCGCGTGGCTCAAATGGGGTGACGGCATTACTCCTGAGAAAGCCGGCAAGAAGGGCGACCACCTGATTGGCGACTTCTATGTGGAGTTCGACAAGCATTACAAGGCCGAGGTGGCGCAGCTCATGGCTGATGAGGGACTATCCAAGGAAGAAGCCGAAAAAGCCAGCCCGCTCATGCAGGAAGCCCACGACATGCTCCGCCGCTGGGAGGATGGCGACGAGCAGGTGCGCTCGCTGTGGCGCACAATGAACGAATGGGTGTATGCCGGCTTCGACGAGACCTATAAGCGCCTGGGTGTGGATTTTGATAAAATCTATTACGAGAGCAACACCTACCTTGAGGGCAAGGGAAAAGTGCTCGAAGGCTTGGAGAAAGGTTTGTTCTATCGCAAGGACGATGGTAGCGTTTGGGCCGACCTCACGCCGGATGGACTCGACCACACGTTGCTGCTGCGCAGCGACGGCACATCGGTCTATCTGACACAGGATATCGGCACCGCTAAACTGCGCTATCAGGACTATCCCATTGACAAGATGATTTATGTGGTGGGCAATGAGCAGAATTATCACTTCCAGGTGTTGTCGCTCCTGCTCGACAAATTAGGCTTCAAGTGGGGCAAGGACCTGATTCATTTCTCTTATGGTATGGTGGAACTGCCCAACGGCAAGATGAAATCGCGCGAGGGAACAGTGGTTGACGCCGACGACCTGATGGACGAGATGATTGACACCGCCCGTCGCATGAGCAATGAGCCGGGGCGCTTGCAAGGTGTAGCCGAGGAGGAGCGTGAAGACGTGCTGCGAATGATTGGTCTGGGCGCTTTGAAATACTTCATCCTCAAGGTCGACCCGCGCAAGAACATGACGTTCAACCCTCAGGAGTCCATCGACTTCAATGGCAATACCGGCCCTTTCATCCAGTACACCTATGCGCGCATTCAGTCGCTTCTGCGTAAGGCAACTGATGATGTGCAGGCCTTCGACATTAACTCCGTGGAGCCTAACGACAAAGAAACCGCCCTGATTCAGCGCCTGGCCGACTTTGCCGCCGCGGTGACTGAGGCCGGTCGCAGCTACAGCCCTGCCTTGATAGCCAACTACGTCTACGACTTGGCAAAGGAATACAACCAGTTCTATCACGACTACAGCATCCTGCGCGAGGAGGACTCCGCACGGCGGGTGTTCCGGTTGAAGTTGTCGGCCACGGTGGCCACCATCATCGGGCAGGCCATGTCGCTGCTGGGCATCGAGATGCCCCAGCGCATGTGATTTGGCATGGTTTTTGCAAAGAATCATCACAGTTATCATAAAAATTACAACAATGAACAGTTACAACGATTTCAATCAGAATGCCGGATATAGCAGCGTGGCACAGCTTGAGAGTGAAATGTCGCTCCAGGCCTATGTGGCTCGCGTGATGCGCGGTGTATATTTCAAGATGTTCCTGGGACTGCTGGTCACTGCGGCAGCGTCGTTCTTCACATTAGGCAGCGAGTCGTTCCTGGCACTGGTCTATGGCAACAAGGCCGTGTTCTTCGGCATCATCATCGCCGAGTTGGCCCTCGTGTTCGGTCTGAGTGCCGCTATCAACAAGTTGAGCACAGGCATGGCCACTTTGCTGTTTTTCCTTTATTCGGCACTGAATGGTGTGACCCTGAGCTACATCTTCGCAATTTATTCCCCTCAATCCATCTTCCTCACTTTCTGCATCACTGCGGGTACCTTCGGGGCAATGAGTGTCTATGGATATTTCACCAAGCAAGACCTCACCAAAATAGGTTCCTTCTTGATAATGGCTTTGTTGGGGCTTATTGTGTGTGCCGTGGTCAATATTTTTCTGGCCAGCAGCGCGCTCGACTGGCTGATAAGCATTGCCGGTGTGGCGATTTTCGTGGGACTTACGGCATGGGATACGCAGAAAATCAAACAAATGGCTGCCATGACCGACACCACCAATGCCGGAAAAGTGGCCACGCTGGGCGCCTTGTCGCTCTATCTTGACTTTGTGAACCTGTTTATTCACCTGCTGCGCATCTTTGGTTCGCGTGATTAAACCGATTGATTTCTAATAGCTTGCAAAATTAAAATAAAACGGCGCCGATGGCTCTGCCACCGGCGCCGTTTTGTTGGTATGACGGGCATGTTATACATCTGTGGTGAAAGTCCACCCGGGGCGTAGTCACCGACGAACCCTATAGCGACTTGCAAGTTTCAAGCGGTGACGCTTGGGAGAGAAGAAGCAATAGCGAAATCGTGGCTTGACGAA